>RECK01000108.1 GCA_007694055.1 Wenzhouxiangella sp. | reverse complement strand
GGCCTTCTGGCACGCTTTTTTGAACAACTGATTTCGCCGCCATGGCTGTAGAAATGTCGCGAGATCAGCCCAGCGTCCAGCTGGTCACTGCAGCAAGGAAGCGATACCAGGGTCATCAGGATTTGACGATTCCGCCGAAATGCCCAGTCGGGCTCATGGAGTCCGGAGCTGAGGGTGGTGTATATTCCACAAAGACGGAAAAGTACGGTCTCGCCCAAATAGTGCAAGGAGGCTATCCATGAAAAGAAGAATATTTCTGCAAAAAACGGGCATTGCCGCGGCAATGCTGGCCAGTCCCTTGAGCTTCGGGCGAGAGGCAAACGCCGAAGAGAAAGTCGGCTCCGCGAGTCGATCCGACATCATCGATTTTTACAGCCATTTTTCCAGCATGCGCGTGATCGATTATCTTGAATCGGCCGGCGGTCCCCGTCCCCACGTATTTCGAAGTTTGTTTGCCAATACGCCAACCCTGATCAACGTGGAAAAGCGGCTGGAACTCATGGATGCCTATGGCATTGCCCGCTCGGTTCTGGTGCCGCTGCCCTGGATTGAAACAGCGCCTGAGGTTCATGCCGATCCGGAAAAGTGCCTGCAGACTGCAAGAATTCTCAACGACACCCTGGCGGAAATCGCCGCCCGACGGCCGGATCGTTTTTCGGCGGTCGCCCTTTTGCCCACAACCAACAAAGACATACTGGCGGAAGAATTCCAGCGTTCGGTGAAAGAACTGAACATGGTCGGAGGATTTTTCGTCATCGGCCCGACGGTAAAACCGCCTGATCATCGGGACTATGAAGAGATGTATAAAATGGCGGTCGAAATGGATGTGCCCTTGTGGATGCACCCGTCGCGCCCCCCGACGTACCCCGACTACGAGGGCGAAGACATGTCCCGGTACCAGATCTGGCAGTCTCTGGCCTGGATCCAGGACAGTTCAACCGCCATGGTTCGAATTGTCTTTTCAGGGGTGTATGACCGGCATCCGGATCTGAAAATCATCACTCATCACCACGGCGCAATGATCCCGCTTTTCGCCCAGCGCATGCAGTACGGCTGGGATTATTTCGAGCAAAACACCGGCAGGGAACAACCCACCGACATCTCGAAACCATACATTGATCATTTCAGGAAATTCTACTGCGATACCGCGACCCAGGGAGTATCACCTCAACTGCTGGATATGGCATGCAGTTTCTTTGGAGAGGACCGTATGCTGTTTGGGTCGGATGCCCCAATGGATGCAACCTCCGGCAAGGCTTCCATTCGAGATGCCATCGCCAGCGTTTCGAACATGTCGGTTTCAGAATCCGACAGGGACATGATTTTCAGGACCAACGCGCAGAGGCTGCTAAAGCTGGCCTGACCTGCTGTCCTGGCGGGTGATTTCGCAGCCCCGGGGTTTCCATGACGCTCCCGGCCAGCGGCTATTCAAGGCTGATGGCACCACGGTGTCGAAATGGGTGATGGAGCAGCGCCTTTGTCGGTGTGCTGAAGAACTCGCAGAATCGCCTGGCTCGGGCCGAACGATCGGAGAGATCGCCCGAAGTTGGGCATTCGCCGATGTTTCCTACTTCAGTCGTTCCTTTTCAAGTCGCTACGATGTCCCCCCAAGTCTTTTCCGAGATCAACAAGGCCAAGCCCGCTGACCTTTGCAAATCCGAATCTCACGGGCCCTGGAACCGGTCCTGGAACAACTCGGCGGCAACGCCAACGAGGATTCTCGCCGGTTCGGAAACTGTTTTGTCGTGAGTACGGGATGCCACGAAGCGGGCACTCAGCATGACCTGACCGTTGCCTTCCAGGCTCAATTCACAGTGGAAGCGCTGGCGATTGAATCCAAAGGGCTCGGGGGAGTCGGCCTCGCAACTCGCCCCGTTGTCGGACTCGATTACGACAACGCCACCGCGGGGCCGTCGGACTTCACCCTCAACGACTGCCACCACGGTGACGCTTTCGCCGCTGGGAATCAACGGGGCCGACAGACTCTCAATGCGAATTTGCGCGGGCTCCGGGAACCAGCGGCTGAAGGCCCGGCTGCCGACCCCGCCCACTCCGGCCCATTCGCCGGCAATGGCCACGCCGTTGTCCCAGGGGACGATGGCGCGAATGCGCGGCGGCACTTGGAAGCGCTGTGCCAGGTTGTCCGACGGAGCCATGAAATTGGTCCAGCGTCCGTCCTCCCAGCGCCGCAATTCCGAACCCCAGGTGAAATTGAACCGAGCGCCCTCCCCAATCCAGATCGCCTCATCGATGCGCCGCATTGCCAGTACACCGCCGAGCGTTCGACCGACGTCACTGAAGCCGCCCAGTTCTTCCCACGCCTGACCGGTCCAGCGCATCAGGTCGGGGAAGGATTCGATGGAATTGGGCGCCGCCACCCCGGTCGAGGCCACCAGCAACTGGCCATCGACCTGGTCGAAAGCGCGTACCTCGCCGAACGGTCGCTGGTCTTCCGTCCACGGCGCGAACCAGGTTTGACCATCCCAACGCGCCACCCCACCGGAGCGGGTGTTGCCCGCTTCGACGAAACGTCCGCCGACAACCAGATCCGTATCTATCGATTTAAGAGCCCACACCACCGGATCGGCACAGCCACCTTCACAGCTGACACCCGGCGACTGGCCCGGCGCCGTCAGGGCGTGCCACTGCTGGCCATCATGTCGAGCCACTCGGTTGACCGCAGCGCCATCGGCTTCGGTGAACTGGCCGCCGACGTAAAGATCACCCTGATGAAATTCGATTTCCCAGACCACGTCGTTGAGACCGGCAATCCCCTCCCATTGCTGACCGTCCCAGCGCGCCAGGTAGGGCATGGGCTGTTCGCCGATGTGGGAAAACCGGCCGCCCACATAGAGCCAGCCAGCGTGCTTGCGCAAGGCCAGCACTTCGCCGTTGGGTGATTGCTCGGGCGCCAGCGATTGCCAGCTCTCCCCGTCGAAACCCACCAGGTAGTCTGCCAGATGGGCCCGGTCGCGGCTGAAGTCACCGCCCAGCATCACGCCATCCCCAAACCATTCGGCCGCATTGATCACGGTCGGCACCGAAAGATTGACGGCCGGCGGCGGCATGGCGTCGGGCTGACGGAGCAGTCGCCATTCGTTACCGTCGAACACGGTGCCTTCGTAGTGGATCGAGTTCGATGGGCCAACGCGAAAATTGGTCATGCTGACGATTTGATCACCCATACGAGTCAGCAAGCCCGGCGTGGCCTGGCTGGAATCCTCAACCAGCAGGGGTATGTCGGGCAATGGATCACCCAGGGTTTGACCGTCCCAGGCAATGACCATCGGCTCATGGGTGCCATCGTCAAGGGCAAAAGTACCAGCCAGCAGGACACGATCGCCATCGTCCAGCCATCCGGTTAACGCATTGAGTCCACCAGGCGGGTTGACCAGCCGGTTGAGGCTTTGATACTGCTGACCGTCGAAACGCGCGATCGAGGGGAAAGGCTCGCCACCAATGGTAGTGAACAGACCAGCGAGAATGACTTCGCCATTGAACGGCACCAGTTGTCGAACGGTTGTGTTGGGGCGCGGTTCTGTCGAGTCGGGCCCGGGCAGCCAGGTCTGCCCGTCGAAGCGGGCCAGATTGACCTGATCCTGGGCGCTCCAACCGATGTTTCCGGCGGCATACAAAATACCGTCAACCACCGCCAGCGACATCACGGTGCCACCGGGCTTGGTGGTCAGATCAGTAGAAAACGGCCGCAATGTCTCACCGTCCCAGCGGGCCAGGCCGGCGGCTGGCTGTCCGCCAGCCTGATTGAATCGCCCGCCAATGATCAGATCGCCCTGATATTCAGTCATGGCCACGACATTGCCCGGGAGGTCGGCCGTAATCAGCAACCCCACACCGGCCTCACCCGGCAGAGGGTGCCATTCCTCGCCGTCGAATCGCGCGATGGAATTGAATATCTGCCCGTTGACACTGGTGAAATTGCCAACCATGTAGAGCTCGCCTAGGAACTCGTAGAAAGGGCCGCCAGCGGTGAAAGTCTCATCGTCGGACATGAAGTCCGAACCGCGCCAAGTCTGGCCATCCCAGGATGAGAAGATGACCGATCCAGGCTGGTTTTCGGCCCACATCCGCCCACCGCCGATCAGCAGCGTATCGCGGTAGGCGAAGAAGCCGCGTGGCATGTTGGACAACGTATCCACGAATCGAGTCTCGAAGCGTTCACCGGCCACGGCCCAGAAACCGCGCGGATGGTACCAGTCGACGACCGACTCCCCAGCCGGCAGGACCCCTGGGGGAGTGCCCGACAAAAACAGGCGATTGTCGTAGGACACAATGAAGTCGGTCGCCGAGCGTGGAATGCGAGAACCGAACAAATCGAGCGGCGGCTTCCAGCCGCCAGCAGGATTGAAGAATGCCAATTGATCAGTGAACTCACCCGCCGCCGCCAATCGCTCATCGAGGATGGCCAGGCTCAAGACCTCGCCATCGAAAGCATTGGCCCCCACGGCCGGGCCGCCCCAAGCTTGGCCATCCCAGGCCGCAATCCGGTTGGCCGGCTCATCACCGGCCTGGCTGAACCGTCCGGCAACGATCAGGTGATCATCAAAGGCCAACATGGTGTTGACCTGGCTATTGACCCCATCACTGACATCGGCCTCAAGGGGATGCCATTGACTGCCGTCGAATCGAGCCAGGTTGTTTGTGGCCACACCGTTGATTTCCGAGAACGCCCCACCGACATACAAGTCCCCGTGGAATTCAGCGAGCGCGCGAACGGGTGGGAACACCCCCACTGTTGAAATTGAACTGACCACGCTGGACCATTGCTTGCCATCCCATGCGGCCAGGTAGGGCGCGCTGATGGCGCCAGCCTGGGAAAAATCGCCGGCCACGTATAGCCGCTCTTCCGTTGCCAGCAGAGCCCATACCGGCCCGTTGACACCGTTGCCTTGAGCCGGCCCCAGTGGATGCCAATCGCTGCCGTCATGGCGGGCCACGAACCCGACGTCCTGACCGCCGGCCGAACGCAGAAAGCCAGCAGCATGTAGGTCGCCGTTGAAAACCGCCAGGGCCCGTATATCGACCGGCACAACGCCCGTTCCGATGTTCAGGCCCGAGCCTCGCTCGTCGCCAAAAGGCAGCCAGCGATAGCCGTCAAACCGGGCCAGGCCCAATGACGCGAATTCACCCACCGCCGTAAACTGGCCGCCAACAATCAGTTCATCCTGATAAATCACCGCCGAACTGATCGGGCGATCCGGGCCAATGCCCGAAGCGTCCGGCTGCCAGCCGAACGGGAATGGCTCGGCTTGTTGCTCGGCCAGGCGGTTCAAGTCCTGGTCAAAGATCTCGAAGCGAACGGTGCCTGGAACCCCACTCAGTCTGAGCAGGGTCACGCGATCTTCGATCGCGCGCTCAACCACGATCCGGTCAGGCAGACCGATAGAACGCACGCGCAAATTAACCGGCCCGTCACCCCGCCAGATCACGGCATGCGTGGCCCCTCCTTCGTCGATTTCGCTCAAGGCGAAAACCTGCAGGGACGAGATCTCGGCGCTGACTGAAAAGCTCAGTGCCAGTGCCCAAAGAAACCCTGCGAAATACTGCGGTCTGTTCATCATTGCGTGTCCCTGTCAGCCGGCAAGGCCAGCTCTCAAAGCGGTCTGACGAAAATCTCCGGCAAGGCCGGACAAGCGCTAGTGTACAAGGTGGTCCGCATGTAGCGTTATAAGCGAAACGACAAGCTTGCTGGACAAAGGCGACAGCAAGACGCAAGTAAGGGTGTTCGTCCCTGGCTTGTGGCACCAAGGCCGCTCGGGATCGACAGATGATCAGCCGCGGAGATATCGGCATCGTCATCAAGGTATCGCCGTTTTCGCGGGCGCCCCACCAACTTCGTCAATCCACGCCAGGGTCATTTCCAGACCGGCTGCCAGGGCGACCCGCGGCTGCCAGCCCAATTCTGCCCGGGCCCGACCACAGTCCAGCGCGTTGGCCTCAACATCGCCGGGTCGTCCGGGATAGAACTCGGTCAGGACAGGGCGCTCGAGCAGGCGTTCAATCCGCTCGATCAATGCATCAATACGGGTGGCCTGACCGCTGCCGATGTTGAAGGTCTGCGAGGCACCGGTATGGCCCAGGGCGCAGGCGATGGCCTCGGCCACATCCGATACATGGACAAAATCACGCAGCACCGATCCGTCGCCGTAGACGATCAGCGGCAGACCCTGGCGGGCCCGGTGCAGAAACGTGGTGACCACGCCCTGGCGATGATCCAGGCGCTGACGGGCACCGTAGGCATTGGCCACCCTGAGGATCTTGACGTCGAAGCGCCCGCGTTGTGCGGCTTCCAGCATCTGCGCCTCTGCGGCCAGCTTGCCGCTGCCGTAATCGTTGACCGGCCGGGTCGGATGATCTTCATCAATGGGCAGGCGCCTGGCCGGCCCGTAGACGCAGCCTCCGGACGAAACGAAGACCAGTCGCGGAATCTGCAAGGCCGGCAGGGCCTCAAGCAAGCAGGCCAGCGCTCGTCGGTCTCGCTCCAGTTCCAGCGCCAGCTCGTCGGGCCCGCTACCGGGCAGGGTTGCTGATGCCAGGTGAACCACGGCGTCAACGCCGGCCAATACGGCCTTTAAATCGGCCAGGGAACCGGCATCACCTGTGCGCCATTCGATGCACTCATTGCGGTCGAAGGAACGCCACGGCTTGACGCCGGACCGTTCCAGCACCCGAACCTCGACGCCCTTGGCCAGCAAACGCTCGCAGGCCCAGGCGCCGATAAAGCCACCGCCGCCCAGCAGCGCCACGCGGCGCGGTCGGAAGGCGGTTGTCGAAGGCTCGGTCACGTGGCTTGTCGCACTGCCCTGGCGGCCATGAGTTGTCCGTAGGCCGCTTGCTGCTGGCGCAGTTTGTCGGCCTGATCGAGGCGCCCAGGGCCATACAGCTCCAGCAGCCGCTGGTGCGCCTCGGTCAGGCCGGGTGCCAGTTTCAGGCAGGCGCTGTAGGCCTCGGCGGCATGCGCGTCATTGCCGTTGGCTTCCAGGGCCTGACCCAGCAGCCAATGGGCCTGGGCCGAATTGAAGCGGCTGGCGACCGCATCCAGGGCCGCTTCCAGGGCTTGCTCGAACTGCGCCATGTCGAGCAGGATCCTGGCCAGGGCAAGCTGGGACAGATGATGCCCGGGTGCGCATTGCAAGGCATTGCGGTAAGCCTGGCAGGCATCTTCCGGGCGACCGCAGTGCTCGTATTCGCGGCCAATGTACAAATGCAGAGTCGGGTTTTCGGGGAACTCGGCCAGGCTCTCGAACAGTCGATCCAGGGCCTGCTGGTGCCGGCCCAGGCGACTCTCGATGCGAGCGTGCAGCAGCCTGCCGTCAAAGCGCGTGCCGCCACATCGATCCAATTCCGAGACCATCTGCCGCAAACGCGCTTCATCACCGCTGTCCTGGTCCAGGCTCAGGTGGGCCAGCAGGCGCCAGTACTCGGGATCATCGATGCGAGACTGCTCGCCCAGTCTCTCCAGCATGTCCAGTGCCGGGCCAGTGCGGCCGGCCGCAGCCAGGCTCACGGCGGTAGCCAGGGCTTGTGCCTGTGCGTGCCGGTCAAGATCCGGTGCGGCTAACTGCCCCGATTCCAGCAGCAAGCCACGCAGCACCTCACTCTCGGCTACAGGCGGTGACGATGGCAGGCAACTGTTCCAGGAAGTGATCATCGATGGGGCCGCCGGAATGTCCAGGATCTCATTGAGCACCCGGCCAGGCATATCGGCGCCGGGATCCAGTCTGCATATGCGTAGCGCGGTGGGGACGATATCCAGCACGCTGGCGCCCATCAGGCTGGCGCGAGGCTGCACCCGCGGTCCGGCCGCGCACAGAAAGCCCTGGTCTTGATACCAATCCCGCCGGCTCGCGAGCGACCGTGCTGAAGACGGCCGTTGAGCCTTGACCCGGTAGCCGGAAACCAGCAGGACATGACTGTCTGGAGCGGCGGCTTCGAGCAATTGGCCGAGGATGCGATCCAGTGACTGGAAGACCGCGCGCAACGCCTGGCCAAACGGCGGTGGCGCCTGGAACAGCAAGGGGATCAGGGTCGCCGGCGCGCTGAAGCGCACGGCCAAGCAGTCCGGGCGAACATCTTGCAGGCAGGCCAGCGCCACATCGGCCACGCTCAAGGTTGTTGCCTGGTGGACGGCCAGCGGGCCCATGCGCGCATCGCTGGACCAGTCGTGCTCGCCAGCGTCGGGAATCAACTCGCGAAGAATCGCGGGACTCAGCTCGGCAGCATGCCGGCGCAGCCGTGCAAACCGGGTTTGCCACTGCACTGGATAAGCACTGTGGGCCGGGGGTGGACGCAGCTGCCCGCCGGAGCGGCGTGTCTGGAAAAAGGCATCGCTGACGATCAGGCCCGCCTGCGCCTGCGCCGGATAGCTCAGCGGCCAGTTGATTGCGGCAGACCGCCGCCCGCGCGCGGCCAGAATCTGCCATAAAAACGGCGCCTTCAGACTGGCCGAACTGGCCGGTTGAAGGCCGGACCCATCGACCGCTTGCGGGGTGAGGATCCCGTGGTCGATCGCGAGGCGGCCGGTGGCCAGCGTGGTGCTCACCGACCAGGGCTGAATCGGCGGTGGAACCGTCAGCGGGCCAATGACAGCGCGTTGATTCAACTGCGCCAGGTGGGGCAGATCACCATCGTCCAGCAGTCGATGAACCAGCGGCCAGCCCGCGCCTTCCCAGTCAATCAGCAGCAGAGTTGGCACGGGAGGAACTCATGCTTGAACACGGAAAGCAGGACCACGGTCAACCTGGTTACGCATGGTAACGTACGCCCCTTGACGGTGACGTGGCGATGGACAACTCGCGCAAACTGACAGTGCTGATGACCTGGGAGATGGGCGGTGGCCAGGGACACCTGGTTCGCCTGGGGGCCATCGGTCAAGGCCTGGACGAGCTCGGACACCGTCTAGTCATCGCCAGTCGCGACGTGGCCGCGGCCCGGTCGCGCTTCCCGGGCTGGCCCTGTCATCCAATCCCGTCGCCTGAACCCTTGCCGCCACCCTATCCCCACGCAGCCAGCCTGGCCGAGGTGCTGCACAACATCGGCTTCGACCGTCGCGACACGCTCAACCGGCTGTGCGAGGGCTGGGACCGGCTCGCCGAAGAAGTCCGGCCGGACGCGGTCGTCATGGACTTCAGCCCCACGGCCCTGCTGGCCTTTCAGGGCCATCCGGTGCGGCGCGTGCTAATCGACAACGGCTACAGTTATCCGGGACTGGCAAACCCTATGCCCAGCCTGCGCCCCTGGCAGGCGCGCTACGACGACATGCAGCAGCGGATTGAGAGTCGACTGCTGCGCGAGCTCAATGCCTGCCTGGAACAGCGCGGACAAAACCGGCTTGAGTTCCTGGCCGAGCTGTACGGACGAGCCGACGCCATTCACCTGATGACGGTGGCCGAGCTCGACCACAGCGGGCCCAAGGACCAGGTTGACTATCGAGGCTACCTGAGCCTGGGCGGCGACCCGCCGGAGTGGCCGCAGCGGCCAGGCCATGCCCGCTTGCTGGTGGTCTTGAAACCCTTCGCCGGCATTGATCGCCTGCTGGTCGGACTGCTGGCGCGCGGCTTTGACATCCTGGCCGTGATCCCCGGGCTTGACGACCGCAGCCTGAAAGCCCTGCGGCCACTTCCGGGCTTGAGCCTGGCCGAAGGTTGGCTGGATCTGCGCCTGGCGGCGCGGCAGGCCGATGGCGTGCTGTGCGCCGGCGGTGATACGGTGGGTATCGTGCTGTTGCAGGGCACGCCCGCCTGCGTGCTGGCTTACTTCCCGGAGCAGCGCCTGACCGGGCTGCGCGCCGAAGCCACCGGTGCCGCGGTGCTGGTCCCTCAAGCGGCCAGCCTGAAACAGATGCTTGATCTGGTCCAACGTCTGATCGAGGACGATCAGCTGAGCCAGCAGGCCGCCCGCCTGGCCTTGAAGTATCGCGACCTGGACCCGCAAAAAGAGCTGGCGGCCATTGTCCAATCAATCATTGGACACGTCCGCTGATTCTTGCGCTGATCAGTCATCGCTGAAGCGGTCCTGGAACACTTCGTCAGGCAAAAAGTCAGGACAGGTGACCGGCGTATTGGCCTGGTCCTCGTACAGACCGCCCCGGACGATCAGGCCAAAGACATTCGGCGATTCAAGCTTTACTTGGACCTCCATGCAGGCGTACACGCTGCCCACGCCGGAAAGCTGGAACTGCAAACCCACGAAGCCTCGTTCCTCGAGAAAGACCTCATAGTCGCCGTCGGGAGGATTGAACCAGTTCCGACTGAAGAAATCCACGAAGCTTTCGGAGAAATCAAGGTCCTCATCAATCTGATCGCCTGGTGCAAAGGCCTGGGCCACATAGCCGTCTTTGACAAACGCGCGAGCGATGTAGGTTCCCGAACTGCCGCTAAAGGTGATATAGCCGTCGTCTTTGTCGAAGTCGAAAAATCCGAAAACGCCCAATCCGTTGTCGCCGTCGCCGGTCAGATCAATGCCCGCGCTAAAAAAAAACAAGTCAGGCTGAGTCGACGATTCTTCAGCGTCGATACGCGTTTGTGGAATGGGCTGCGGCTCGGCCAGAATCGGTCCGGCGGCGGCCACTGCACCAACGGCGGCGGTGTATTGCAGCAAGCGTCTGTCGTTCATCAACTGTCCCTCAAACTGAAAAAGGATCGTTCAATCCGAAAACCTCAACCACCGCAGTTCAGCTGAGGGCCTCAGATCATAACGATCATCGACCAGCGCGTCCACTGTCGCTTGACCTCGGTGACCACCGCTCGAGACTGATCGATTGATGCCAGCGGTTCGTGGGCCACTTTGGCGGGCCAAGATTGCTCGATGAGGTATCGTCTCGAACAGGAAGCCGGCTATGGCGGACTGTCGATGATCCAGGTTCGACCTGGGTCGTCACTGTGAGCCGGCGACTCTGGAACCGTCGGAAAATATGATGTACGGACACGCTCGCCAACGCGCCATGTGAATCGCAGGAAGGTTATTGCCGACCCGACTGAAGCTGCCGCCGACATAAAGAGGACTGTCCTGCTCAGGGGCGCTGAACAAGGCTTCGACGGCGGCACTTGAAGATGTAGCACCGACCTCAAGATCTTCCCACTGTTGGCCATCCCATGCGGCCAGATTGGCTATGGGCAACTCCCCGGCCTGGTTGAATCGGCCGCCCGCGATCAGCATTGGGCTGCTATTCAACTCCCACGATGCCAGCGCATTGATGCGGCGATCGGCCCCGCTTCCAACTGGCTGCAATTGTTGGCCGTCCCATCTGGCGACATTATCGACTGCCCCTTGGGTAACATTTTGTTGAGAGGCAACACGACCGGTGAAAGTAATTGTCGTCCAATACAGGTGTATCTCCCGGCTGCTGGATATGGCATGCAGTTTCTTTGGAGTGGACCTTATGCTGTTTGGGTCGGATGCCTCATTGGATGCAATCTCCGGCAAGGCTTCCATTCGAGATGCCATCGCCAGCGTTTCGAGAATGTCGGTTTCAGAATCCGACAGGGACATGATTTTCAGGCCGCTTCAGTCTCTGGCTAGTCGTCCATCACATCCCTGCCCTTGAACAGGCCGTTCTTGAGGAACTGGTAA
>RECK01000386.1 GCA_007694055.1 Wenzhouxiangella sp. | reverse complement strand
TGTCTTCCGTGGTTCCACTGGCTTTTCAGATTGCCGACTTGTCTCCGCTCCAGGCCAGCCACAGCACCAGGCGGACTTCGGATACCGGGTTTTTCGATCTGCGGCCATCTTCGCAATCTGCGCTTGCACAAGACTGGAGCGGGATCATGGCTGAGGCATCTACGCAACCAGGTTGGCAGAGCGAGGGTTTTCATGGGATTGCTTGACGAGTTTGCTAAGCTCAGCATCGATTTCGGCAAGGATGGACCGCATGCCCGCAAGCCCTCGTTTTGACAACAGTTACGCGCGCCTGCCCGGTGTCTTCTACCGTCGGCAGTTGCCGATTCCGGTGGCGGCACCCGCTTATATCGCGGTCAACCAGGCATTGGCCGAGGAGTTGGGCATCGATGGTCAGTGGCTGGCATCTGACCAGGGACTGGCGGTGATGGCCGGTAACGCGGTCCCGGACGGGGCCGAACCGCTGGCCATGGCCTACGGCGGCCACCAGTTTGGCCAGTGGGTGCCGCAGCTCGGTGACGGACGGGCGGTATTGCTTGGCGAAGTGATTGATCGAGACGGTGTACGCCGGGATCTTCACCTCAAAGGCGCTGGACAGACTCACTTCTCGCGCGGCGGCGATGGCCGCTCGTCGATTGGCCCGGTTGTGCGCGAATATCTGGCCAGCGAAGCCATGGCGGCCCTGGGCATTTCCACCACCCGCGCGCTGGCAGCGGTCAGTACCGGGCAAAGCGTCGAGCGCAACCAGCCCGAGCCCGGCGGCATTCTGTGCCGGGTCGCAACCAGCCATGTGCGCGTCGGTACCTTCGAATATTTTGCCCGCAACGATCGTAGCGATGAGGTTCGAGTGCTGGCCGACCATGTCATCGCGCGCAATTATCCCGACCTGCACGCGCACGCCAATCCCTACGCCGGCCTGCTGGAACAAGTCATCGAGCGCACGGCCAGCCTGGTGGCGTCGTGGATGCTGGTCGGCTTCATTCATGGGGTGATGAACACCGACAATACCTCCATAGTCGGTGAAACCATCGATTTCGGCCCATTCGGATTTCTCGATGAATTCGCCCCCGATACGGCCTACAGCTATATCGACCGGCGCGGACGCTACGCCTACAACCAGCAGCCGGCTATCGCCCAATGGAACCTGGCCCGCCTGGCCGAATGCCTGCTGCCGCTACTGGATGAGAACGCCGCGGCGGCCCTGGAAAAGGCCAACGCCCTGCTGGGCAGGTTCCGTGATACCTTCGAGGGCCGTTTCCATGCCGGGCTGATTGCGAAAATCGGTCTGGCCGAGCAGCGCGCCGGCGACATCGAACTGGCCATGAGCCTGCTCGATGGCATGGCCCAGCAGCGCGCCGACATGACCTTGACCTTTCGCCGCCTGGGCGAGCTGGCCAGCAACGACTACGAGGGTGACGGGCCGGTGCGCGACCTGTTCGATCAACCGGAAACTTTCGACACCTGGGCGAGAAACTGGCGCCAGCGGCTGCAGACCGAGGCCCGCGACAACCGCCAGCGCCGGGCCGCGATGCATGCCGTCAACCCGGCGTTCATCCTGCGCAATCACCTCGCCCAGCAGGCCGTGGATGCGGCTATCGAGAAACTTGATTTCCAGCCCATGCAGCGTCTCGTGCAAGTGCTGGCCAGTCCTTACGACGATCAACCTGACAACGCCGGGCTGGCCATGCCCCCGGCCAGCGATGAACGGGTGACCACCACCTTCTGCGGCACCTGAGTGAAAGGCTCACCACATTGAATTTGTGGCACACTGGCCAACGGTCCAGATCCCAATCATCCATGCTCCGTTCTCGCTCGCGGTACAGCCTGTGCTGCCTGGTCCTAGCCCTGGGCCTGGGCCTGGCCGCCACTGTGCTGACTCCCCTGCTGGCACAGGCGCCGACCGAAGCGGAGCAGCTCATGGCGCGCGTTGAAGCCTTGCGCAATAACGACCCGGACGCCGCCCTGGCGCTTCTTGATGAAGCCATGGAAAGCCGAACCCTGGCCGATGCGAAAGCCCCGGCCCCGCTTTACCGGCTGCGCGCCGAAATTCGGCGTGGACTAGGGCATTACGATCGAGCCTTGACCGATGCGCAGATCTATGTCGATTTACTCGCCGAAGAGCCCGATCCGGTCATTCGCGCCGGCGGCCTGTTTCTGAAAGGCACCATCGCGGCCGAACGCAACGAATTCGCTACCGCACTGGAGCATTTCCACGAGGCCCGCAGCCTGCTTGAGCAAGCGCCTCCCGGGGAAGAACTGGCCCGTGTCTATAACGCCATCGGTGTGACCCATAATTTCGGCATGGATTACGAGCGCGCCCGCCCCTACTACGAGCGCGCCGTGGACCTGGCCCGTCGGGAAGACAACCCGGCATTGCAGGCCACCACGCTGATCAACCTGGCCGGCACCGTGGCCGCGCTGGAAGATCCGGACGAGGCCATACGACTGTACGAGGCGGCCAGGGCCATTGGCCTGCGCATCGATGACCGGGGTATTGTCGGATTGTCCATGGCGAACCTGTGCGATCTGCAGGTTCAGACCCGACGCCACGATGATGCCCTCAAGACCTGTCCCGAGGCACTGGCCGAAATCCGTCCCTCCGGCCAGCCAAGACTGCTGTCCGGCCTGACCATGACGATCGGTGATCTTTACCGTGATCTCGGTCAGTCCGACCGCGCTCTCGGTTATTTCGAGGAGTCACTCAGCCTGGCGACAGGACAGGTCGCCCACGTGGAAATCCAGGTGCTTGAACGGCTCGCTGAGCTGCACGAGGAAAGGGGTGAAATCGAACTCGGTTTCGGCTATCTGCGTCGCCTGCTGGCTCTGCGAGAAGAGCTGGTCGAGCGCGAGCGGCAGGACCTGGTCGAAGAGCTGGAAACACGATTCCAGCTACAGGAGAAACAGCGCGCGCTGGATCTTCTGCAGCTGCAAAGCGAACTCCAGGCCAGCCAGCTGCGCCAGCGCAACATCTGGCTCTGGGCGCTGGGTGGCGGGCTGGCGCTGGTCACCGCGCTGACCTTGGTCATCATGCGCAGCCATCAGCGTCAAGCCACGCTGGAACACACGCTGAGCGATCGCAACAAGGCCCTGGAAGCAGCCGTGGAAGAAGTTGGCAGGCTGGCAGCGCACGATACCCTGACCGGCCTGCTCAACCGACGCGCCTTCAGCCTGGCCGCCGAGCGCGAGATTGCCAATGCCCGGCTCAGTGGCCAGCCGCTGGCCATCGCCCTGGGTGATATCGACTGTTTCAAGGAATTGAATGACAGCCATGGCCATCCGGTCGGCGACCAGGTGCTCAAGGTCATTGCCGAGCGGCTGCAGCAATCGGTTCGGGGACATGACCTGGTCTGTCGCTGGGGAGGTGAAGAGTTTCTCTGCCTGTTTACCGGCATTGACCAGGAACAGGCAGAGCAGGCTGTCGAGCGCATTCGCAAGACCATATTCACCCGCCCGATCCAGACAAGCAGCGGCCCTTTGAGCGTGAGCATCACCTTTGGTGTGGCCGCCATCGGCCTGGATCTGGAACAAACCATCCTGGCCGCTGATCGCGCGCTCTACCGGGGCAAGCAGGGCGGAAGAAATCAGGTCGTTGGAGCTACGGCAGACGATTTCAGACGACAAACTCTGAAGAACTGAACCCGCGTCAGTCACAAACCGCTTATCCTTTGCAACCATGAGCAACGATCGCAACCCACCCGAACAAAGTACCTTGATCGTTTCCAGCGTGGATCCGACCGGCGGTAACTCCGGCCAGCGCGCCCGTCTGATCTCGGTGGCCGGCCCGGAGCTGGGCAGACAATTCCTGCTCGATCAGGAAACGGTTATCGGCCGCTCGCCGGACTGCCACATTCAGCTGGCGGCCGCTGGCGTGTCGCGCCAGCACTGCGTGATTCGGGCTATCAACTCAGGCTTCGAGGTCGAAGACCTGGGCTCTACCAACCACACCCGGATCAACGACCAGGTCGTCGAGCGTCAGGTGCTGGCCGATGGCGATCGTATCCGCCTGGGCCGTTCGGTGCTGAAATTCGTGGCCGCCGACAGCCCGGATGCCGCTTTTCATGACGACCTGGCCGCGGCCCCGCGTTTTGACCAGTCTACCGGGCTCTACAGCGTTACCTACCTGCAGGAGCAACTTGGTGACGCGCTGCAAGAAGCCTCCTCCAGCCCCGAGCCTTCGTCCGGTGGCGTACTGGTCATCACCCTGGACAAGACCGCCGAGCTGCGCGAGCAAATCGGCATCGCCGGCACCTCCAGGCTTCTGGGTCAGATAGCCGCACGCCTGACTACAAGACTGGGCGAGCGGGACATTGCGGCCCGCTACAGCGAGTTCAGCCTCGTCGTGCTGGTATCAGGCACTACCGATCAGACCCTGGATCAGCTGGCCGAAACGCTCTGCGAGCTCATTGCCGGCAGCGCATACGAGCTTGGCCAGCGCGAAATTGGCGTCAGCGCCAGCATCGGCATCTGCGCCTTCGACCTGCGCATCAACGACCCTGAAACCATGCTGATCGGGGCTGTCCGCGCCGCCGAGAAAGCCCGTTCGGATGGCGGCCGCCGCTGCCTGGTCTATCGACCGCGAGTATCCGGCGATGCGCCAGACCAGGATGAACGGGCCTTGCTGGGGCTGCTGCAGGCGGCCCTGCAACGCAACAGTATCCAGGTGCTTTTCCAGCCGGCCGTGAGTATCGCTGACAGCGATACCGCCCACTACCAGCTGCTGCCCAGGCTGCTGACCGACGACGATCAGCTCATACCCGCAGCGCGTTTCGTGCCGCTGGCCGAACGCCATGACAAGATTCGCGAACTGGACCTGTGGATGAGCGTTCGCGCCACCAAGGTGCTGGATGAGCAGCTCGGGCAGGGCCGGCAGCTGCGCCTTTTCGTCAGCCAGTCCAGCGCTTCACTGCCCGACCGGGTCCGCTTCGAGACCCTGGCCGGACGGCTCAAGCCGGCGGCCAGGGAGCAGCGCCTGCTGGTTTTTGAATTTGCCCGGGACGATGTGCTGGCCCATCTGAAGACCGCCAGGCAGCTGCTGCCTCGGCTGCGCGAACTTGGATTGGGCGTCTCAATCAGCGGCATCAGCGACCAGGCGCGCCCGGTCGACCTGCTCAGCCATGTCCCGGCCGACTATTTCAAGCTGGCGCCGGACTTCGCCCGGCGCATGATCGGAAACCAAGAGCTGACCGAAATTTTCAACGCCCTGGTGGCCCAGGCCCACAAGGGCGAAGCCCAGGTCATTGTGCCCATGGTCGAAAACGCCGAGACCATGAGCCGGCTGTGGACAAGCAAGGCCGACCTGCTGCAAGGCAACTTCATCCAGCAGCCCATGCAGACACCGGACTTCAGCCTGTAAGCCCCTCCAGCACACGGGCCAGGGCGCTCAATCGGGTGGCGGTGGCGCCTGTTCGTGCCTGGGCCAGGACGGCGATCCCGGCAGCCAGTTCGGAAACCTCATCGGCGGCAAAGGGCTGACCGTTTTCGATGCGTGCCAGCAGCGCCAGCGCACGGTCACGATAGGCCTCGGCCAGGTGACCACCGCGATCGAGCTGGTCGATGTAGGCGCGCGCCACCACCGGCTCGGCCGGCCAGTGGACCCTGAATTGCTGCTGCGGATTGAACACGGCACCCGGCTCGATCCGGGCAGCAGCGGCGATTTCGTTGGCCGTCAGCCAGTCCCCGGGCTCCAGGGCCAGCACATCCAGGCCGCGCACGATTTCGGTGCCGAAGATACGTCCGTGATACCAGTAGGCTGACCAGAAACCACCGGTGACCAGGGCCTCTTCATCGATAGGTCCACGGTCGAAAAACGCGATCTCGACCGGGTTGGCCGAGTCGGTGAAGTCAAATACCGAAATGCCGCCCTGGTACCAGGCCTGGACCATGATGTCGCGCCCGGGCACGGGAATGATCGAGCCGTTGTGGGCGACACAGTTTTCCTGCTCGGTCTGCGGCGCCGGCAGCTTGTAGTAGCTGCGAAACACCAGCCGCTGGTCGACGATGTCGTAGATGGCGTTGGCACCCCAGTTGAGCGGATCGGAAGCCCGGCAGCGCGGCCGCGTACCGCCGCCCCACTCGTCGGTGAAAATCACCGTGCTGCCGTCGTTGCTGAAGGTGGCCGAGTGCCAGTAGGCAAAGCCCGGGTCGACGACCGCATCAATACGCTGCGGATTGACCGGATCGGAGATGTCGAACAGGATGCCGTTGCCGGAGCAGGCGCCGGCGGCCAGCTCCAGTTCGGGGAACACGGTGATGTCGTGACAGTGGTTGGTCTCGTTGCTGGTCTGGGTACCCGGGCCGTGATCGCCGCGCTCCCAGAGGCCGGCCAGGATGCCGGTTTCGGGGTCGGCGAATACGGCCGGGCTGTGGATGATGCGGGCGTCCTGCGGGCGATCGACCGGGATCTCGATCACATCAATACGGAACAGCGCCGTGCCCTCGTCGCGCCAGGGTGATTCGTCGATGCAGCCGGGCAATTCGTCTTCATCACGCACCGGCGCGATACCTGAGTTGTAGACAATCAGGCGTCCGTCTTCGCCGGGGCCGGACACCACGGTGTGGGTGTGGGAGCCGCGGCAGGTCTGAACCTGTCCAACCTGCACCGGCAGGCTGCGATCGCTGATATCAAAGATGCGCAGTCCCCGGAAGCGCTCTTCGCTGACCAATTCAGCCACGCCCTTGAGACCACAGTCAACCCGGCCGCGATTCTGCTCCACGGAAAGGATCAACAGGTCACCGACGATGGATACATCGCCCTGGCCGCCGGGACAGACCACCGCCGAGAGCAGGCTTGGTTGGTCCGGGTCGGCAATGTCATAGAGCTTGAAACCGTGATAATTGCCAACCGCCATGAGATCGCCGGCGAAGGCCAGGTCGCTGTTGGCGAAATCCAGCAGGGACGGGCGGGTCCGATCCTCAGCCGAATCATCACTTTCAGCATCGTCATTGTCTTCACCGGCCAATTCACGCAGGCGCGCCGACGGCAGCGCGGCAGGGTTGTCCGGATCGAAGAAACCATCGGGCTTGGGCAGCGAGTTGGTCAGGCGCAGGTTCCAGATCGCCTCGCCGGCATCGCGGAAACCGGCCGCCAGGCCAACCCTGGGATCGGCGCTGTAGCCGGCCAGCATCACGGTCATGCGGTCGATCTCGGCGGCCTGGTCATTCTTGACATCGGTGACGAACTCGTACAGCGCCGGGTCCTGGGCCGAACCGGGCTGGCCGAGCAGCTCGTCGACCATGACCAGCGCGCCGCGGTGGTGCTCGATCATCAGGGCCAGGAACAGGCGATCGAAATCCTCACCGCGGGACGCGGCCAACTCCGCCATCTGTTCCGGCGTGGCCATGCCCTCCATGCCGTGTTCATGGTGATGATGGTGGTGATGATGGTGGTGATGGTGCTCGTGTCCGTCCTGCGCCGCAGCGGGCGAGGCGACATGCGGCAGCCAGTCGCGATCGGGAATCGCCTCACCGCGCTCGGCCAGCCACTGCTCCATGAACTCGATCTCATCGATCTGGGTGGACTCGATGCGCCGGGCCAGATCCAGCAGCTCGTGGCGCTGCGAGCGATCGTGGGCCAGCGCGGTCATGTCCAGGGCCTGCTGGTGATGCGGAATCATGTCGCTCATGAAACGCACATCGGCAGCCGAATGGCGCAGGCCGGCCAGGGCCACCGCCTCCTCGGCACTGATGGTACGGCTGGGTTGACCCGGCGCGCCGGGCTGAACGATGGGCGGCTGGGCCAGGACCAGGGCTGGAAGCAGTCCCAGCAAGCAAGCAGTCAATTGAATTTTGCGGGTCATTTATGAAATCCGAACATCTTGGGCAAAAACTCGACCGCATAGCATAGGCGAAATAGCGGCCCGGGCCTTCACGAATCAGGGTGGGTCAAAAAAGGCCTCTGCAGCTTTCCGGTATAGCGGCAGTTCGGCGGGCCAGGGCGTGCCGGGGTTCAGTTGCAAGCGATCAAGACCGGGGGCCAGCGGAATCTGCTGGGCCGGCCAATTCAGGGGAAACTCGAATACGCTGACCGCGTACATGGCCTGGGCGTCACGTCCGGCCAGCCAGATTGCCAACTGGTCTGCCGCCTCGGCGGGTCGGCCGGTGGACGGCAGAGCGATCGCAGACACGTTGACTGCCACCGGGATGGACGGATCGGGCCAGCCGAATACCAGGCCATCGGCGATGGCCCGTTCAGCAGGATCTTCGCTGGCCGCCCAGCGCATCAGGTAGTAATGATTGACCACCGCTGCGCTGCAGCGACCTTCGGCAACGGCTCGAATCTGGTCGCGATCGCCGCCTTCGACTTCGGCCCGATTGTCGAACACCGCTGTCGCCCAGGCCATCGCCGCTGCCTCACCAAGATTGGCATTCAGCCAGCTCAGAAAGCCGCGGTTGTAGACATGGGCGCCCTCGCGGATGCAGAGCTGGCCATCAACGGCGAGCTGCCGCAGGGCATCGAGATCGGCTGGACCATGGTCGTCGGCGCGCCGGACAACAGAGCGAGCGCGCCAGGAAATGCCGGTCCAGTAGCCGTCACCATCACGCCACTTTGGTGCGATTTCGGTAACCGCGCCAGCGGGCAGGGGGCGCAATCTCCCGGCCTGTTTCAGCGTATCCATGCGCAAGGCATCAACCACCAGGACCAGGTCGGGCAGGCTCTGGCTGTCATCCAGCATGGCCTCGACGATCCCGTCACCACCCAGCACCCGGTACTCCACCGCCAGTCCAGTTTGCGCGGTGAAAGCCTCCAGCAGCGGCTCGATCACCGGACCGCCGCGATAGCTCCAAACCATCAGGGTTTGTTCATCGGCAGCAGCAGCTCCCGCGGCCGCCATCAACAACAGGCCCGCGATCGAAGCCTGGATCTTTCTGTTCTTCAAGGTCGCTCTCCTTGCGTATGTGTTGCCGAAATGCTCGGCCGGACTGAAAAACCTGCAGAAGCTGGGGTTATTAAATCACATAGTAAATGGGAATGACAATGATTCGTATTTGCTATAAGCTTGTCGTCCTTGAAATCAGCAGACACTCAAGGCACCTGAAATCATGAACAACAAATCCAAGCAAACCACCCGAGCTGTTCAATCCCGAGTCGCCACTGGCCTCCTGGTCCTGTGGATGACAGTCCCGGCACTTGCTGCCGACCAGCCGGCCGAGGATGAGGAAAGCTCCGAGGCCTGGTCTCAATCGCAAATGTCGCTGCCCCCGGTAACCGTTACCGGCCAGACCTTGCCCAGCCTGATTGACGCGATCCGGCGCAGCCAGGCCCGGGACGTGCGCGAAATTTTCGCCGATCAGGCCAATATCGATATCGGTGGCGGCACCCGCAACGGACAGAGAATCTACCTGCGCGGCATCGAAGGCACCAATCTCAACATCACCATTGACGGGGCCCGTCAGGGCCAGAACCTTTACAACCACCGCGGTGGCTTGAGCAACATTGATCCCGCCCTGCTGCGCAAGGTTGAAATTCAGCCCGGCCCGCCGGCAGCCGACCAGGGTCACGGGGCGCTGGGCGGCAGCATACGCTTCGAGACCATCGATGCCCAGGATCGTCTCGCACCCGGTCAACGCTTCGGCTTTTTCGCCCGCTCGGCCGTTGCCAGCGCCGACGATACCTTCCGCAACCTTGGCGCGGCCTACGGCGACCTGGGTGGTGGAGTCGGGCTGCTCGCCTACCACAGCCGTTCAAGCTACAGCGACCTGCGCATCGGCGGCGGCGAGAAGATTCCGTTTTCCGGCGGACGCGATACCACCCGCATGTTTCGCTTGAGCTGGCTCGACGGCGGCCCCCACCGCGTGCGTGTTGGTGCCGAACGCAACGAAGCCAGGGGGCTGAACTTCCAGCAGCGCGGAGACTATCCCTGGCAGTTACAGCCGGAGGATTTTCGCGCCCGCCCACCCCGGCCACAGTCACTGGTGCGTGAAAGCCTGACCCTTGAATATGGTTTCGATGGCCAAAGTCCCCTGCTCGATCTGACCCTCAAGATCTACGACCGCGAGGATGACTGGTTTTCACCCGAAAACAACGAGGAGCGCTTCAACAGCGACACTTTCGGCTTTGAGCTTCGCAACGATGCCATCCTTGCCCTGGCCGGCTGGATTGCCCAGCTGACTGTGGGAATCGACTGGTTCGAACAGGACGGCACCAACACCCGAACCAACCGCGAAGCGCGCTTCAACAGCTACGAGAATCTCGGGCTGTTCGTGCAAAACCGCATGAGCCGCGACCGCTACGGCCTGTCGTTCGGCATTCGTCATGACGACTTCGAAACCAGTTTCCGGAATGCTTCCAGCGGCAATTCGAAAACGCTTTTCAACCTGGGCGGAGATGTCGATGTCGGTGCAGGCTTCAACCTGTTTGCCGGCTACGGTGAAGCGGTGCGCGGGGCCGGCACCATCCCCATTCACTTCGCCGGCAACGTGGTCGAGGACGTGCTGTTCAACGATGAGACCGGCGGCAAGATCCAGCCCGAGACCTCGGCTTCCAGCGAAGCCGGGCTGCGCTGGCAGGGCGGCGTGCTGGCCAATAACAACGACCGGCTGGGCATCAGCTTTTATGGCTACCGGACCCGCATCAGCGACCCCATCGTCTACGAGCAGCCAGGCTCCGGTGGCCTGGGTGGACGACCGGTAACCGAGTTCCGCAATGCCGATGAGACGGTCCGCTTCGAGGGTCTGGAGCTGCGCGCCGACTACGACATCGGCGCGCTCAACGCCTCGCTGTCGATGGCTCGCATGCGCACCCTCGATCTGCCCAACCTGCCGCAGTTCCTGGCCCGTTTTGGCGCACCCACAGGGAACCGGGGCGTGCTCAACCTCAACTACTCGCTGACCCGGAACATCGACTTTGGCTACACTTTGACCGGCGTGCGGCGTCTTTCCAGCGTCCAGGAAGGCCAGATCGTGTTCATCCCGCGCGCCGGCTACAGCACCCATGACCTGTTCGCCAGCTGGCGGCCCGAGGGCGTGCCCGGGCTGGATATTCGCCTGGCCGTACTCAATCTCGGCGACCGGGAGTACTCGCGCCATACAACTTTTACCCAAAACGGCTTTGCCACTCAGGAACCGGGGCGGGACTTTCGATTGAGTATCGGTTACGAGTTCTGATCGCCAGTCGGGTGGTCGGGTTCGGCAACCCGGGTTGCCTGCCAGGCCACGGCCTGCCATTGACCGGCCTGTTTTCGAAACACGCCGGTGTTGAAGAAATGACTTTCGTCTCCGTCGGCCATGGCCGCGACCAGGCGAAAGGTAACGACGGCCATGTCACCGTACACGCGAATTTCGACCTCACGCCCGGAGTAATTCGGGCCGGCCTGGGCCGGGTCGGGCGAGTCCTCACCCAGTCCGGCCAGGATCTCGGCCTTGCCGAAACGCAAGCCCGCCGCACTGGTATAAACCAGCTCTTCCGACCAGAAGCGATCATGCATGCTGCGGTCATTGACCGAAGCCCCGGCCAGAAACTCATCCAGCAGTGCCTGCAACCGCGCCTCCTCGGAACCGGACCCAGCCAACGCCGCGCCCCCCAACACCACCATCACCAAAAACACAAGGAATCGCATAACAAACCTCAATTCAAACCCAAGCCGGATACTACCCGTCTCCCCGTCTCCCCGTCTCCCCGTCTCCCCGTCTCCCCGTCT
>RECK01000109.1 GCA_007694055.1 Wenzhouxiangella sp. | reverse complement strand
CGACCTGGTGCAGATCCAGCGAGGCCGACAGGCTGGCGTAGTGCTCAGCGCTGAAATTGTCGCTGAAACAGCGACCCACGTGATCGAGATAGCTGCTCACCTGGGCCAGCGTATCGGCGGCACCATCGGTGGAAAAACGCTGATCGAACAGGCTGGGCGGTCGATAAGTGGTCAGCGCCAGGGCGCGGGCCAGGGCCACGGCCCGCCGTGATTGCCCGGTTTCGACGCCGAGGCGAAGGATTTCGCGCTGAATGTGACGCAGGGCGGTATTGAAGGGACGCGCCCGGTCAGCGCCGCTGATCGCCAGCAGGCGCTGCAGGCGCCCGCCATGGCGCTGGCCGAAACTCAAGCCCACCATGGCACCGTAGGATGCGCCGACCAGTACGGCCAGGGTATGGATACCCAGGTGGTCCAGCACGGCAGCCAGCGCGTCGGCCTGGGTGGCCGTACTGACCGTCTCGCCATGACCGATCCAGTCGAGACTCAGAATGCGCGCGCGCTCAGGATCGAAAGCGCGCTCGTTGCCGTAAAGGTCTCTCCACCAGCACTGGACCTGGCGGTTGGCACTGATGCCGCCAAGCACGGCAACGACGGGCGCATCCATCGGGCCATGCAGGCGGTAATGGATTGACACGAAACGTCCGGGCTGGTCGGGCAGTTCCCAGTCCAGAAAATCATCAACCAGGACGACCTCGGTCACGCCTGGCACGGGGGGCCGGATACAGTCCGGTTCGGTTACGGCTAAAGCCTGGTTCATGTTGCATGCTCCGTCGATGTTGGTCAGTAAAAACCGACCCATCGAGTTCTGCGACACATGACCGGGAGGGAGTATGCAGCGGCCCGACTGGGGGAAAGCAAGCGGCGCCGGGCACGAGCGTCCTCTCATCTCTCGGTCGCCGACTTCAAGTCGGCTTCCGCAGGAATTGGCACCGTTGCAATGAAACCCGCCTCAAAAGAAGCGGAAGTCATCGCAGGTTGCCCCGACGTCAAAGGGCCTGTCCCTCGGTCGGTCTCGATGAGTTGCATATTTACGCTAGCGCATGGCCTGCGGGTTCGTCAACAAACTTTGCGTTATAAGTCATCCGGCACCAACTGGCGTTAGCATAGACACCTGTCCATTTTTTCGCCTCGTTCATGAACACCGACCAGATCATCATTCTTGGCATTCTGGCCATCACCGTGGTCATGTTCATCTGGGGCCGATGGCGCCACGACATGGTGGCCCTGGCCGCCTTGCTGGCCTGCGTCATGACCGGGCTGGTACCCAGGGGCGATGCTTTCGGCGGCTTCGGCCATCCGGCCGTGATCACGGTAGCCTGTGTGCTAATTCTCAGCCGAGGCTTGCAGACATCGGGAGCCGTTGATGTCATTACCGGCCGGCTACTGCCCTCCAACGGCAGTGTCTGGCTGAACACCATCGCCCTGACCCTGATCGCGGCATTCCTGTCGGCCTTCATGAACAACGTCGGCGCCCTGGCCTTGCTGATGCCTGTCGCTGTGGGCATCGCCCAGCGCCAGGGGCTGCCGCCTGGGCAACTGCTGATGCCGCTGGCTTTCGGCTCCATCCTTGGCGGCATGACCACGCTGATCGGCACACCGCCCAACCTGATCGTGTCCGGCTTCCGGGACGAGGCCGGACTTGGCACTTTCGGCATGTTTGCCTTTACCCCGGTTGGTCTGGTTGTAGCCGTGGCCGGCATCGCCTTCATCCTGCTGGCCGGACGCTGGCTGATTCCGGTTCGCACACGCTCGGCGGCAGATGATTTCGACACCGGCCACTACCTGACCGAAGCGCGAGTCGAGGCCGGCAACCGCGCCGAGAACCTGAGCATTCGCGCCGCCGAACAGCTCATTGAAGAAGACGATGGCCAGATCGTTGCCCTGATTCGCGACGACGTCCGCATCAACGCGCCGCACGGCAACCGCAAGATTCGTGCCGGCGACATCCTGGTCATCGAAGCCGAGCCCAAGGCCTTGATCAGCGCGCTGGCTCAGCTTGGCATACGCCTGGAAGAAGACAAGACCGAGCCGAAGCCGGTGGCCGACATCGCACCCGATGAACGTCCCGATGCTGCGGCAAAAGAGCAGGCCGTGACCAAGGCTGGAGACAAGCCGGAAGACAGTTCGGACCAATCCGGCGAAGGCGAGGACATCGTCCTGCTCGAAGTAGTGGTCATGCCGACCTCCGGCATTATTGGCCGCTCCGCCCGCAGCCTGGCCCTGCGCACGCGTTTCGGCATCAACCTGCTGGCGGTGTCGCGCCAGGGCAGTCGCACAGTAGCCCGTCTGCGCACCCTGCAGTTTCGTCCCGGCGACGTGCTGCTGATGCAGGGACCGATCGAAGCATTGCAGGAATTCGCCTTCAACAGTGGCTGTGTACCGCTGGCCGACCGCGCCCTGCGCCTGCCGCGCCCACGCGAATCCATGGTGGCCGGACTGATCATGCTCGCCGCTGTTTCTGCTGCGGCTTTCGGCCTGTTCCCGGCAGCGATCGCTTTTGCCACCGGCGTTCTGGCCGTGGCCGCAACCCGCATTATCCCGCCGCGCAAGATCTACGAGGCCGTAGACTGGCCGGTTATCGTCCTGCTGGCCGCCTTGATTCCGGTCGCTGGCGCCATGGCCACCACCGGGACGGCCGATCTGCTGGCCGGACTGCTGCTCGATCATGCCAGCGCCGGATCGGCCGTCATCGCACTGGCCTTGATTCTGATCGTCACCATGACCCTGTCCGATTTCATGAACAACGCCGCCACCGCCGCGGTTATGTGCCCCATCGCCATCAGCGCGGCCACCGCCCTGGGGGCCAGCGCCGACCCGTTCCTGATGGCCGTTGCCGTCGGCGCTTCCTGTGCCTTCCTGACCCCGATCGGACATCAGAACAACACCCTGATTCTCGGGCCCGGCGGCTTTCGCTTCGGTGACTACTGGCGCCTGGGCCTGCCGCTGGAGATCATCGTCGTGGCCGTTGGTGTACCCATGATTCTGCTTGTCTGGCCGATGTGATCGTCTGTCGCACCCAAACGGTCCGCGCGCAGCTGCAATGCTTTGCGCTGTGGATAGGCGCTGCCATTCAGGCTAAACTCGCGATTCTGAACATCGCAGTGGGCAGATCATGAACGAAAAGCGGTTCTACCTGGCACCCTCGGAAGACGGCGACACATTGACCGAGACCTACCCGGTCAGCGAACTCCCTTGTGTGGTCGGTCGCGCCGGTGACTGCGGGCTGCAGCTCGACTTCGATCGCATCTCAAGACACCATGCGCGCTTTGAAGCCCATGCCGAAGGGCTTGCTATCAGCGACCTGGACAGCACCAACGGCACCTTTGTCAACCACCAGCGCATCGACGAAGCGACCCCGGTGCATGCCGGCGACATCGTGCACTTTGCAGACCATGGTTTCACTCTCAAGCAACGCCGGCCAGGCGGCGCCACCATCCCCCCGGCCCAGGGCTCGGGCCGTGAGCGGGCCAGTGACACCATTATCGGATTCACCGCACTGCCGACCGGCTTCCCTGTGCAGGCTCCTGAGTTTTTCGAACTGCTCAATGACGAACTGGTCACCGCCACAAGTGAGCCCATCGAGGCAGCCAACGGCAGCCGATTCGGGCATGCCCTCCGCGCCCGCAGCACCCATCCCCGGCTGGCCGCCGAAGCCGGCACCCTGTTCCGACTGGCCTCGGACCTGGGTGAGGAAGCACGCCTGGCCCAGCTGGTCCGCGAAGTTTGCCTCAAGCAGGCTGCTGCTGCCGGTCTCCAGTCGTACCTGTTTCTTGAAGTCCATCCGGTTGAATGCGAGGACCTGGAGATCCTGGTTGACGAGCTCTTGAGCCTGGCTGCACGCTACCGACACCTGGCGCTCGTTTGTGAGCTGCCCATCCCGGCCCTGCCTGGTCCTGGCGTTTTGGGTCAGTTGCAGGGCCGGCTGGCACGCAGAGACATCGAAATCTGCGGGATCCAGATCCCGCCCGACAATCTGGACTTGCTGGCAGACAGTGCGCGCCACTTAAGCTACCTGCGCTTCTCGGCTGCCGTTGGCGATGCCGCCATTGCTGGTGCCGCGCGCGCGCTGGACAACCGGGCACGGATACTGGTAGATGCCGTCAACCGGCGCGAAGAAATCCAGGATCTTGCTACGGCCGGTGCCAGCCTGTTTCAGGGTTCGGCCATCGGGCAGCCACTTCCGATCGCGGACTGAACCCTCAAAATCATCGCCCGTTGCGATGGCGCTCGGTCTTGACTTTCAGTTGGAACCAGGCAATATAAAGACAGCGCCGATTTGAGCCAGCTTGCGGGCGCTTGATAAATTCAGCTAAAGCGGTCGGCCTTCGCCGCCCTCGCCCACTGTTGAATTTCTCAGCGCATGCCCTGGTTCTCATTGGCTCCTGGTTTAACCGGAGCGGGCTTGAAGCCTGTCATGCGTCATGAAATTGCAGCAACTCAGATTCCTGGCCGCAGTGGCCGACAACGGACTCAACATCACCATCGCCGCCGAGGCCTTGTTCACCTCCCAACCCGGCGTCAGCAAGCAGATTCGTCTGCTCGAAGACGAACTCGGCCTGAAGCTGTTCGTCCGCAAGGGCAAGCGCATCGAAGCGCTGACCCCGGCCGGCGAGAAAGTCGTCGAGCGCGCCCGCCTGGTGCTGCGCGAAGTCCAGGCAATCAAGGCCCTGGCCGACGAACTGCGTGGCGAGGTCCGCGGCCGTCTCAGCCTGGCCACGACGCAGACCCAGGCCCGCTACGTGCTGCCGCCGGTGATCAACACCTTCCGCCAGCGCTTTCCCGAGATCAACGTCGAATTGCACCAGGGAACCTCGGAACAGATTGCGCAAATGATCGGCGAGCGCCAGGCTGATTTCGCCATGGCTACCGGCAGCGAGGACCTGTTCCCCGATGTAATCAAATTCCCGGTCTACCGCTGGGACCGGGTCGTGATCGTGCCACGCGACCATCCGCTCGCCAGTATCCGCAAGCCGTTGTCGCTGGCAGCGCTGGCCCGCTATCCCCTGGTCACCTACCTGTTCAGCGATCGCCCGAAATCATCGCTCATGACTGCATTTCGGGATCAGGACCTGGCTCCGCGCATCGCATTCACGGCCAGGGATTCCGACATCATCAAAACCTATGTCCGAACCGGTCTGGGGGTCGGTATCGTTGCCGGCATGGCCCTGCTTCCGGGTACCGATGACGACTTGCGGGTACTCGAAGCCAGACACCTGTTTCCGCGCCTTACCACCTGGATCGGCTTCCGTCGGGACTTTTTGCTCAAGAACTTCCACGCTGACTTCCTGCACCTGCTGGCGCCCCATCTCGAGCCGACGCTGATTGACGATGCCCTGCGCGGTCGCCCGGTACCCGAGCTGCAGTCCCTGATATCCAACACAGCCTTGCCGTTGCGCAACGCACCAGGTGAAACCGATGAACCTGCGACAGGACGCAAGCAAGCATGAATGATCTCGATGCTGCCATTTTCGACATGGATGGATTGCTGATCGACTCAGAGCCCCTTTGGCAGGATGCCGAAATAAGCTGCCTGGGCCCGCTCGGGGTTCCGGTTACCCGCGATCTGTGCCGAGCCTCGGCCGGACAGCGCCTGGACGAGGTACTGGCCGACTGGTACCAGCGCTTCGGCTGGGAGGGACCGAATCTTGAGGAGATGCACGGCCGAGTCATGGAAGAAGTAACCCGCCTTATTCTTGCACGAGGACAGGCTTTGCCCGGAGCACTGGAAGTCATCGCCAGCATGCGCGCTGCCGGCCTGAAAACGGCCATCGCATCATCATCTCCCCCCCAGTTGATCGATGCTGTAGTCAAAAAGCTGGGCATCGGACCCGTGCTGGACCTGACCCACTCCGGCGTCGATGAAGAGCGCGGCAAACCCGACCCGGCGGTTTTCCTGAGCACGGCACGGCGACTCGGCGTGAGCCCCGAACGCTGCCTGGTGTTCGAAGACGCGCCGGCCGGAGTAACCGCCGCCCACCGGGCCGGCATGCGGGTGATTGCCATTCCGTCCGTGGTCGGCCCGGATCATCCCGCTTTCGCGGTTGCCGACCAGGTCCTCGCCAGCCTGCTGGATTTCAATCTGAGCGAATTGCCGATCGCCTGAAAAAAGCCTTACACCTCAGGACCCTTCCCGATCCACTGCTCGAACGGCCATTCGCTGCCGCCCTGCATCGCATCAAGCGCGGCACGCTCGCGGCTGCCAATCGTATCGAGAAAGTGATCGGCCGGCCCCATGTGGGCAAACGCATCCAGTCCGCGTTGCAGAAAGCCCTGCAAGGCGCCAAACCCTGCCATCACTGCCGGACCATGCATCAACCGGATCAACCGATGCACCATCGGCCGCCGCACAGTTTCGTCGAGCAGTTCACCAAGCTGGCGAATCAGGCCCAGCTGATCCACACGCTCTTCCCAGGCACCATGCTGGCGGTAAGCCCAGGCATAATCAGGCTGCTTCAGCTCAGGCCGGGCCGCCAGGAGCTCGGCCAGGGCCAGGTCGAATTCCAGGCTTACCGCCTGCAGCCGAACCGCGTCCCCGACCGCTTGCAGCAGGTGCGCCGGCAGGAAGCGCCGCATGACCGGCACCACCCGCCCAAGCTGGCGATCGCGCTCGTGCACATCGCGGCCGCCATAAAGTTCGTCCAGAAAGAATTCGCATGCCGGGCGATAGCGCGGATCGTCACGAAGATCGGCATAGGTGGCATCAAGCCGGGCACGCTGCCAATGCTGCAGCGCGTCCAGCCTTTGCCTGAGCTCCGGATCTATGGCACGGATTCGGTCGGCAATCACCTGGTTGCGGTCGATCTGGGCCTGCAGGTGCGCGACGGCCTCGGCCTTGCTCATCCCAGGGCCTCGATTGCTTCGATCAGCTCCTCACGTCGACGCCTGAACAGCGCAACAGCCTCGACGTGCCGGTAGCGAATACGGCCATCCTCGTCGATGAGAAAAACGCCACGTTTCATGCCGATCAACGCCTTGCAAGCGTATTTTGCCGCGACTTCCAGATCCGGATCGCTCAACAAGGTGAAAGGCAAGCCATGTCGCTCCCGAAAACGCCGGTGCGACTCGGCATCGTCAGGACTGATTCCCACAATCTCGACATTGAGCCCGGCAAAAGCCTCGATGCCATCACGATAGTCGCAGAGCTGACGCGTGCAGACCGGCGTCTCGTCACCCGGGTAGAACACCAGCAGCAGACGCTTGCCACGCTGCTCGGACAGCGTAAACGTCTCCCCATCGGCGTCCTCCAGGGAAAAATCTGCTGCAATTTCATTAAGTTCTGTTGCCATATTGATGCCGTTTCCAGAATTAGATATTGCTGAAGTTTTGATCGGGATCACGGCATCGGGGGACTGCCGTCACCTATAATAAGGGGGCGACAGTGATCGTGATCAAGCCCGAACCACATTATCATTCAGGAGTCCAAGCTCAACATGCTAAAGCTTACGCCAGCCTCTCGGCCGCCGAAGGATCGGGCCCACCCCGTGATCGGGTTGGCCATTGCTGGCGGGGGACCTTTGGGCGCCATCTACGAACTGGGCGCTTTGCAGGCCGTAGACGAGGCCATTGATGGCATCCACATGCACGACCTCGACATCTATGTCGGCGTCAGCTCCGGCTCTTTCCTGACCGCGAGCCTGGCCAATCAGGTCACCACCACCCAGATGAGCCGCATTTTCATCAATAACCCGAATGCGGAATTCAGTTTTCAGCCCGAGTTGTTTCTCAAGCCGGCATTTCGAGAGTACGGTGACCGCCTGCGCAACATCCCCGGCGTTGTCTTCGAGATCTTGAGCGAGGCGATTTGCCACCCGACCCGACTGGGCCAGCTGGAAAGCGTCGAGGGACTGGCACGACTCATACCCACGGGCCTGTTCGACAACCACATGATCGAACGCTTTCTGGCCAAGGTGCTGTCGCGCGACGGGCGCAGCAACGATTTCCGACAGCTCAAGGCCAAGCTCAGAATCGTGGCCGTGGAGCTGGATACCGGGCAGGCCGTCCGCTTCGGTGAGCCAGGGCTGGAACATGTCCCGATCTCTCGTGCCGTGCAGGCCTCGGCTGCCCTACCCGGCCTCTATCCGCCGGTCGAGATCGATGGCAGACTTTACGTCGACGGTGCTCTCAGGCGGACACTGCACGCGTCGGTAGCACTCAAGGAAGGCGCGGACCTTCTGATCGGGATCAACCCGCTGGTGCCCTACGATGCCGACGGGGCGGGCGTCAACGGCGCAGCCCAGAGCCGCATGGTGCGGGGCGGATTGCCCACGGTGCTGTCGCAGACCTTCCGGGCCCTGATCCAGTCACGCATGCAGGTCGGCATGGCCAAGTACGAGACGGACTACCCCGGCGCCGGCATGATGCTGATCGAGCCCGATCGGAACGATGAGCAGATGTTTTTCACCAACGTGTTCAGCTATGCCTCACGTACCGACCTGGTCGAACACGCCTACGCAAACACGCGTGCTGACCTGCTGGCTCGCGCCGACACGCTGGAACCATTCCTCGAGACCTACGGCCTGGGGCTGAACCGCTCATTGCTGGAAAGGCCGCGCAAATTCAGCGACGCCCTTGCCGCCGAACCACCATACCTGGCACCGGTCGGCAACAACCTGGCCCGCAACCTGGACCGGCTGGAACGCTTGCTGCGCAGTTGACCACGGCCCGGGTTCGCGACGGCCGACTCCTCGACCGCCGCGAACCCGGGACAGAACCTACCAGTGGATACCTCGCATCAGCGAGGCGAATGCCACCTGCTCCTGGGTGACCTGGTCTTCCTTGCCCGACTTCTCGCCCTTGGCCGCGGCCGAATCCGGGAACATGCGGAAGGCCGAATTCATGACGATCTCGGAAATCTTCGGCGCCACGGAATGCAGCACCTGGGCGAAAATGCCCAGTCGCGTGGCAATCCGCTGCGGCCGGAAAATCACCGCTTGCTTGACCATGTCGGCAGCATCTTCCGGGGTGATGGTGGGTACCGATTCGTAGATCTTGGTGGGGGCGATCATCGGCGTGCGAACCAGCGGCATGTTGATAGTGGTAAACGAAACCCCGGTGTCGTTGAACTCTGATGCCGCACAGCGCGAAAACGAATCCAGCGCCGCCTTCGAGGCCACGTAGGCCGAGAACCGCGGTGCATTGGTCAGGACGCCGATCGACGAGATATTGATCACCTGCCCCCGGCGCTGCTTGGTCATGGCCGGCAGGAAACCCATGATCATCTTCAGAGCACCGAAGTAGTTGAGCTGCATGCAGCGCTCGAAGTCGTGGAAGCGGTCGTAGGACAGCGCAATGGAGCGGCGGATGGAACGCCCGGCATTGTTGACCAGGATATCCACCGTGCCGCGCTCCTCGAGAACCTGAGCAGTCAAGCGCTCGATATCGGCCATATCGGAAAGGTCGCAGGTATAGGCAAATGCCTTGCCCCCCGAGGCCTCGATCTCGGCCTTGGTTTCCAGCAGCGCTTCCTCGCCCCTGGCCACGATGATCACGTTGGCCCCGGCCTCGCCCATCATCAGCGCGGTGGCCTTGCCGATACCGGAAGAAGCACCGGTAATCAGCACGTTGCGGTCGCGAACCTGACCAGAAAGCGAACGGTCAATGAACAACTCCGGATCCAGGTGTCGCTCCCAGTAATCCCACAGCGTCCAGGCGTAGGTATCCAGCGAAGGCACCTTGATGCCCGACCCTTTCAGGGCGCGCTCGGTTTCCCGGGTATCGAACTTGGTCGGATAGTTGAAGAACGTGAGCATGTCCTTCGGAATACCCAGATCGCTGAGCACCTGCTTGATGATCCGGCGGACCGGCGGCAGCATACCCAGCCCCTGCTTGACCGGGGCCGGAATGAAAGAAAACAGTCGCGCATCCACACGCATGGACATCAGCGGTGCATGGGCCGCCTCGGCGAACAGGTTCATGACCTCGCCGATCCGCTTCGGATTCGGGTCGGTCAAGTGAAAACACTGTCCGTCGAGCTTGGGCTTGTGGGCGATATGGTCCATGGCAGCGGCAACGAAATCCACCGGAACCAGGTTGATTCGGCCACCCTCGAGCCCCAGCGTGGGGACCCATGGCGGCAGCATTCGCCGCATCTTCTGAATCAGTTTGAAAAAGTAGTAAGGCCCGTCGATCTTGTCGATCTCCCCGGTCTTGGAGTGCCCGACAACAATACCGGGGCGATAAACCCGCCACGGAATGCTGCACTGCCGCCGCACCAGTCCCTCGGAATCGTGCTTGGTCCGAAAGTACGGATGCTGCAGGCCGGTCGCCTCTTCGAACATGTCTTCCCGAAAGGTGCCGTGGTACAGGCCGGCGGCAGCGATCGAGGAGGTGTGATGGAAGCAGCCGGCCTTGATGTCCTCGGCGAACTGGATGGCGTGCCGGGTGCCGTCGATATTGGCCGCCTGGTTGGCATCGGCATCGGCCGAAATGTCATAGATGGCCGCAAGGTGGAAGAAATGCTTGACCTTGCCGCGCAGCATGTCGGCGTCGGCCGCAGAGACCCCCAGCTTGACCTTGGTGAGGTCACCGCCGATGGCAACTACCCGCCTGGCATGGTCAGACCAGCGCTCGCTGACCAGGGCGTTGAACTTCTTTTTCGAACCGCGCCGCACCAGAACATAGATGGTTCCCTTGCGCTTGAGCAGGTTGTCGATGAGGTTGCGGCCGATGAATCCGGTCCCCCCGGTCACGAAGTAGCTCATCCTTATATTCTCCGACAAACGAAATCCAGCGCATAAGATACCGCCACAAGGCCTTTCGCGCCACCGCATTGACTTCTGATTGACCCGCCGCTGTCCCCGTGCTAGAAATAGTCTCCCACCAATAACACCGAGAAGTCGAAGAGAGACCAACCAAAATGAGTGATCTGGACACCCGATTCAAACAGGCTGCAGACGACGCCCAGCAGTTGCCTGAACGCCCCGACAACGACACCATGCTGACCCTGTACGCCCTTTACAAGCAAGGTTCTCAGGGCGATGTGTCGGGTGACAAGCCCGGCTTTTTCGATTTCGTCGGCGTCGCAAAATACGAAGCCTGGCAAAAACGCCAGGGGATGTCTCAGGACGAAGCCAAGCAGAAATACGTCGAGCTGGTCGAGTCGCTGAAGGGCTGAATCAAAACGATCGCGCGGAGCATATCCGGTGGCCCGCAACACTCGAGAGCGCATCATGGCCATGGCGTTGGCGCTGTTCAACGCCGAGGGCGAGCCGAATGTCACCACCAACCGGATCGCCGACGAGCTCGACATCAGTCCAGGCAATCTGCACTACCATTTCCGGACCAAGTCGGACCTGATCGAAGCTCTGTTTTCCAGCTTCGAGCATCGCATGCTCGAGCTTCTGGCCACGCCTGATGAGCGACGCCCGGATATCGAGGATATCTGGCTGTTTTTGCACCTGTGCTTCGAAACAATCGGCGACTTCCGCTTTCTCTACCGCGATCTCACCGATCTGTGCGCCCGCCACCGTGGCCTGCATCAGCGCTTTCGCGCCATCCTCAACCTTTCCATGGACACGGCCCGTGGCCTGATGATTGGCCTGGCCGATGCCGAGCAGCTGGAGGCCGACAATCGCGAGTTGTCTGCCCTGGTTCGCAACATCGTACTGGTGAGCACATGCTGGATTGCGTTTGACCAGGTTATCGAACGCGACGGCATCGGCCGCCCCGATCGGGCAGTCTGGCAGATCATGAGCCTGGTCAGCCCCTATCTGGTCGGCGATGCCCGCCAGCAAATGACCGCACTGGCCGACCAGTACCAGGTCGG
>RECK01000355.1 GCA_007694055.1 Wenzhouxiangella sp. | reverse complement strand
GACTGAATCCAAGGGATCAACCGAAATCACGCCCCAAAGCACTCCGTCCGCGCTTACTAGTACCTGCGTAAGTGTTGCCTCATTCAGGGCTCCTGACGGATTCGCCTGCAAGGCAAAGTGGCGAAGGCATAGTTGTTCTACGTCGAGCCACTTTAACGCCGCAGGCGGATTCGTCAGGAGCCCCCTTCGGGCTTGCCTCTCGGCGTCCGTGGACTTCGTTCTCGGCGCTTGATGTAGGGTGGCTACACCGGCGCGCCGACGCCTTGCCACGAACGCCGAGAGACAAGCTGAATGTGGCAACACTTATGCAGGTACTAGTAGTAGGGCCAATGTCGAGATTCCGCCAAGCACTGCGACTTGCTCCTGCCCAAGTACCTGCGTGGTGCCTGCAAGCAGGGCTCATCGTCCTGATCGCATCATGCTGTATTCCGATCCAAGCCAGCGAGGACGAAAGTCTCCAGCGCGGGCGGGCTCTGATGGAGGCAGTTTTCGAGCAGTCCACTGGCATGCAGTTGGCGGCCTTGCAGCGCATGGAACTGACCGAGCCTGGCCGCGAACCGCGGGTGCGCGAACTGCGCATTTTTCGGCGCAGTCCCGGTGACAGTCCGGCGGCAACCCTGATCCGGTTTACCGCACCCGGCGATATTGCCGGCACCGGGCTGCTGAGTATCGGTGACAGCCTGGCAGGTGTCGATCAATGGGTTTATCTGCCAGCACATGGCCGGGTTCGGCGCATCCCCGGCGGGCGTCAGGGCGGGCGCTTTGCCGGCTCGGACTTTTTCTACGAGGACTTGCGCGACCGCCCGGTAAGCCTGGACGAACACCGCTGGCTGGGCGAGGAATGGCTGGACGGCTACCGGGTCGAGCGGATCGAGAGCCGCCCGATCGACCGCGCCAGCTCTTCCTATTCGCGGCGCATACTCTGGATCGACCGGGAACGGGCGCTGCCGTTGCGCATAGACTACTACCGCACCCGGGACAACCAGGCCTTCAAGCGCTTCAAGGCCCTGGCCATTGAACGTATCGGAGACTTCCACGTGATCAGCGACAGCCTGATGAAGGATCTGGCCGGCAACCATCAGACTCGTTTGCGGCAGCTATGCATGGAGCAGCGCGATGATCTGCCGGACTACCTGTTCACCCATCGTGCGCTGGAAGATCCGTCGCTGGACCGGCTGTTCAGACCCTGCAACAACTCGTAGCGACGACGCGTTCCGTGGCAGTCCTTCGTGTTCTGATTGGCAGCTGCTTGATGGCTGCTGCACTGCTTTCGATCAACGCAGGATGGGCAGATCAATCAACAGGGTTGCAACCGTCGCCCGGATCGCTCCGTGCCGGGTTTGATGATCTGGCGCTTGAACTGGGCCATTTCACGGGTTCGCCCGATGGTATCGATTACCAGCTAGTCGGGGTGGCTCGTTACGGTGTCGTCTGGGATCCGGGCACGGTCTGGTCGGCACGACTCGGCGCCCGGATGCACGTCTATTACGAGTATGGGCATCACCGCCTCAGCGATGTCGATCTTCGTGCCGATGAAACCTATTTGCGCTACAGCAGGCCCGAGCGGCGCATCACCGTGGGCGCGCAACAGATTGCCTGGGGCCGGATGGACATCGAGTCTCCAACCGACCAGTTTGCACCGCAGGACCTGACTCGCGGCATGGCTTCGGCCTACGATCATCTCCGGCTGTCGGTGCCGGCGGTCAGATGGGAAGAATTCTCCAGTGATCGCAAGATCGACCTGGTCTGGCTGGTCATATTCACACCGACCCGGCTGCCCGACCAACACAGCCTCTGGTATCCGATCAACCGTCGCAACGGCAAGATACTGGGTACGCAGGATGACCCCCAGCTTCGCAGTTTCCTGCGCTTCAGCACAATCGGGGAACACGATTCCTGCAGCGATTCCGGGGGTGGTGCAATACGTTTCAGCCAAGTCGGCTCCGAGCTTGACTGGGCCTATAGCTTGCAGCGAGTGCGCACGGCACGACCCTATTTCGAAATCGACCCGCGTCTCCAGCGCCTGCTGCCCGACCGGGTAACCCTCTTTGAAATACTGCGCTCACGCACCCGCCGCGAAACCTTTCGCGCAGTTCACCCCTGGACCACGGTAGTCGGCGGCGACCTGGGCGGGTCGGGCAAGCATTCCACCTGGCGTCTGGAAGCAGCCTGGTCCAGCGATGTCGCCATGACCACCCGTGACTACGAACAAGTGACCGCTGGACAGTGGTACTGGGCTGCCGCCTGGGAATACTTTCCCGAGCGTGCCGACCTGCGCCTGCAATTCCAGTTGAATGGTCGCCATCACCAGAATCGGAACGTGTTCGAACAGCGCAACCAGCTACATCTGGTCGGCGATATTGACTGGTTCTGGGATCGCCAGCGCTGGCGCGGACGCCTGCGCTACCATGCTGGCATCAACACCCGGGAGTGGTATCTCAACCCAGAACTGGCCTACCTGGCTACGGATGCGGGCGAATGGTACCTGGCCGGCCATTGGTTCAGCGGCAGCGCCCAGACCCTGGGCGGCTTTTACAACGACAATGACTTCGTCGCTGCTGGCTGGAGGCAGCGCCTGCGATGACCCCGGGAGACCATGCTGGCGGCTGCCTTCCAGTGACATTGGACGGGAGCCAAGTGACCCCCGCTCAGGGCATGCTTAGCGGCGGCCGCCGCGTTTATTACCGCGCGGGCGCTCTTCACGAACCTGGATGGACTGGCCATTGAGTTCGGTTCCGTCGAGTTCGGCGATCGCCGCCCGTGCTTCATGACCTTCCATGTCGATCATGGCCACACCTCGGCAGCGGCGGGTAAAGATATCCAGCGGTAACTTCAGGCCGCGGACCGTGCCGCAGCGGGAGAACAACTCACGCAGCTGGCTTTCGCGGGTTTCGGGGTGAATGTTGCGGACAAAAAGTGTCTTCATGTAAGGGGCGGCCTCCGGGCCGATATCTTGCGCTGGTTCGGCGCTGCCAGGCCAGCTACAGTAGACTTGCAAGTGACCCTGCACTGTAACAATCCCGCAACCAATGGCGACCAGCGTCATGGGGATGAAAATAAAGCAGGCTCAGCACAGCAGCCTAGCAGATCTATCTAGGTGCGTCCGTTCACCCCCAAATGCAAGCCCAGGTCAGCTGTGCCGGGATAAACCCGCGCTTGCGGTCGGCACTAGCACTTGATCAAGTCGCTATTGAAAATAATCCTCGCTTTTTGGTTCAAGCACGCGTATAGTGCTCGTGAGCTGCAGAATACAGCAGTGGTTGAATTTGATCGTGTTCCTTCCGAATTCCCTTCAAGCTCCAACCCCCCTGATCTTTCTTTAGCAGCACCACCGGCCAGGTGGGCATCTGTTTGCCTGTGCCATTAAACAACTTGTAACGAAAAGGTAAAGAAATATGTCCAGCATGACTGGTACGGTAAAGTGGTTCAACGACGCGAAGGGCTTCGGCTTCATTTCCCAGGATAACGGCGGCGCAGACGTGTTCGTACACTTCAGCGCCATCACCGGCGGCGGCTTCAAGAGCCTCACCGAAGGTGCCAAGGTAAGCTACGACGTGACCAACGGCCCCAAGGGCCCGCAGGCTGAGAACGTCATCGCTGCCTGATCTGATTCCAACCGAATCGGAATTCGACAGACCCCGCCGCTGGCGGGGTTTGTCTTTTCAGGGTTCCGAATCCTGGTTTCGACCCAGTGCGGTCAAGGCTTCGATACGGATATGACCGCTTTTTTTCTGGGCCAGCTTCTGACGAAAATAAGCGGCGGTAAAACATAACTGCACCCAGGGATACTGGGGCGCCAGCTCAATACCGGCGCGCTCACCGACTTCCCGCAACACAGCATCGACGGGCTGCTCCAGCCAGCGCAATGCCGCCTTGGCCAGCCCCTGGCCCAGGGGCTGATCACGCCACAGGGCTTCGATATCGATGGCCATCGCCCGCCCGTCACGAATCACGAAATTCCGAGCGATCGGATCGATGTACTCATGGCCCAGCCAGACCAGTTCCGGCTGCCACTGGTTAGCCAGCCCGTCCAGGCGTTCGGCCGCTCTGGCATCGATGAGCCCGGCTTTTGCCAGGATCGCAAGATCTGACGCCAGGGTCTGCGCCATGGCGGTATCTGCCGCAGAAACGGCCCGCAAGGGTTGCGCGCAATAAAGGTCGGCAAAAAAATCTGCAACAGCCTGATGATCCGATGCTCGCCCGCGCCGCGCCAAGGGTCCGGCAACATAGGCTACTTCCAGCGTCGATCCGGTCGCTGCAAGCAGCCGTGGAAATCGATCCAGCGCGACCAGCTCGCGCAGACAGGCGGCAACCCGATCGGCTTCTTCGACGCTTTCGAATCCAACCCGCTTGAACCGCTGACCATCACGCTCAACAATCTGCACCGTGTGGGTCTTGGCCATGACGCCGCCACGCCACCGGCGCCATTGACGAAGCAATCGGCGCCACAGCGGATTGGCCGGTCGGGCCTGCTCGTACCCAGTCATGCCCGGCATTCTACTCGCATCATCCGGGCTCGCCGGTTACCATGTAGTGCCCACCTGGCCGATGGACAGCCCGACAGAAGATCGTGCATCCGCCGTTGCAGGAATCAAACCAGCAATCAGCAATGACTGAAACATCAACACCGCGTAATCTTCATGGTGATCCGACGCAGCGCGCCGTGTTCGTGATTGGTGCCGGTCGCAGCGGCACCAGCACCGTGGCTCGGGCCCTGGCCGCGCTTGGCGTCGACCTGGGCCAGGATTTCAAGCGCGCCAGCCGCAAGAACCCGACCGGGTTCTTCGAGGATGCCGAACTGCTGGCGCTAAGCAAGGCGGTTCGCAAGCGCATTGGCATTCGCGCCGACAGCGTGCGCCTGATCGGCGCCGACTCGTTCCGAAAAGAATCAATGGCCGATCTGGAGGATCAGGCCAGGCATATCATTCGCCGCAAGTTCGACCATGCGCCCATCTGGGGCTTCAAGTACGGGCGCAGCCTGCGCATCCTGCCGTTCTGGGAACCGGTGCTGGCCGCGCTGAACATCGAGCCCAGTTTCGTCGTCGCCCTGCGCAATCCCCTGAGCGTTGCCAGGTCACGGGCCCGTCTCGACCCGCGGCGTGGCCAGCAGGCAGTCAGTGATCTGGAGTGGCTGGTCAGCATCGTGCCCTACCTGAGTCGCACCCGGCCCTACCGTCTGAGCGTGGTCGATTACGATCAGCTCATGGACAAGCCGGTCGACCAGCTCGCCCGCATCGCCGCCCAGCTGAACCTGCCGGCCGAACTGACGACAATCGAACAGATCGAGGCCTATGCCAGCAAGTTTCTGGACAAGGGCCTGCGCCACACCCGCTTTACCGATGCCGACCTCGACGAGGAGCCAGAACTCAATCCGGTGGTTCGCGACGCCTACCGCCTGCTGCTGGTTCTTGCAACAGGGCAAAAGACTTGTGACGAAAACGAGTTCTGGAACCATTGGAAAGCCATCGAGCAGCGAGTCGAACAGCTGGCACCCATGCTCAGCCTGATCGATGCACGCGAGCAGGAGCGTCGCCGCATCATGCTCAGTCCGCTGGGGCCGCTGCAGTCGCTTGCTTTGCTAAAACCCTGGCTGCCACGCTGAACCGGGGCCTGACCACATGACCCGATCCGACAACAAGAAACATCTGGGCGAGGTACTGGTCGAGCTCGGCCGGATCAGCGAAGCCGAGATAGAGCGGGCCCTGGAACACCAGCGCCTGCAGGGTGGTTATTTCGGCCAGGCGCTGGTCGATCTCGGCATTATCGAGCCCGAGGAGCTGGAAGTGGGCCTGGCCTCGCAGGCCAACATCCCTTACATGAATCCGCGCGCCGGACAGATTGATCCGGAGGTCGCGGCCCTGATGCCGGCGATCTGGGCCCAGCGCCACAACGCGCTGCCCATCCTGCGCGAGGAAGGCTGGCTGACCCTGCTGGTTGACTCACCGCTGAAATTCGGCCTGGCCGACGAGCTGGCCCGGCGCACCGGGCTGTCGGTCCGTCTGGCCTTGTGTTCAGCCCGCGCCCTGCGTGAGCTGATTCGCGAGGTCTACCAGCTCGATCCGGTACAGCAGAAAGCCAGCCAGGTCCTGTCGCTGGAAGCGTTCTGGTCTTTGGCGACATCGCCGCCGGCCTTGCGCTGGGGACTGACCGTGCGCCGCAACCAGATCATCGGCTGGATCCGGCGCGGCGACAAGATCCAGCGCCATGCACTGATGCACAACTGGCTGAGTTTTTTCGACCGCCTGCTGTCACCGCCACCCTCCCAGCTGCTGCCTCCGCATGGCTTGCGCCGGTGGCGGGCCGGCCTGCGATCCGATCAGTCTCCGCCGGCCGTGCTGATCCAGTCATTGTCCGGTCCCGGTGGGCATGACCTGATCTTCGAACCGGTTTCGGACACCATTCGGGCCCGCTCCCGACTGCCCTCGAGCGAGCAGATCGCCACCCTGCGACGCTCGCTGGCGCGCGAGGCCGTGGTCCTTGCCGTGCACAGTCCGAGCGGCCAGGCCGCCCGCGAGCTGGTCACGCGCCTGCCGTCCCTGCTGCTGAAAGCCGACCATCGTTCGATTTGCCTGTTGCGTGAAGGCATTCACGCGGTCAGCGACGACATGCTGGTGGCATCGCCGCCGGACGACGGCGACGATGAGATGCTGACCTTTCTGGAGGCGCTGGATCTTGATGCCGTGGGGCTGGAAATCGACCCCGGCAACAGCGGCCGATGGCGGCGCGCACTGGGGCTGGCACCACTGGTCATGGTTGTGCTCAGCGGCATGCAGCCCGGTGAGCTGATGCCACCGGGCGTCAACTGGCTGTTGTCGAAATCGCGCGAAGATCAGTCCGAGTGGGACCTGATCTGATCACGCGAGGTCAGGAAAACAGCGGCCAGAGGCCCCAGACCAGGCTGACCAGGGATGCACTCAGGGTAGCCAAACCGGTCAGGAACAGGCCGATTCGGGCGCCGGCAGCGATACGCTCGCGGTAGCGCCAGCCCTGGATCAGTCCGCCCAGCCCGAACAGCAAGGCCAGCGGCGCCAGCCAGGCAAACCAGACCGCCCAGGGGACCAGGCCGAACAGCATCATGGCTTCGGTGATTTCGGCCGTTGCCCGCGCCGCCAGCCCCAGGCCGATCAGATGTACGGCCACTGCCAGCGTGCCGAGAAATATCAGGAACCGGGTCGAACCGGCTCCCTTGATCGCCGCCCCGCCCAGCCGACGGGATACCCAGGCCGCCGGCAGCACCAGCAGGCCCAGCAGACTCAAGCCCCAGGACACGCCGGCCCAGGCAAGATGACCATGGAAGCGGCGCTCCCGCTCGGCCTGCATGACGATACCGCGGGGGACGGCAGCGGTGCGGAAATAGCCAGCCAGGTACTTGGCCGCCTCGCCACCCTCCTCGACGCAATCCTGATCGAGGTCTGCCTGCGGATCATCGAAAAAGTCGTTCATGAAGTCACCGGCACATTCCACCGAACGGGTCGGGCCATGGCCGGCATGGGGAAAGATGGCCAGCCGGCCGTTGGCGAAACCGGGCATGATGTATTCGGCCAGCGGCACCGGTGTGATCGGATCCCAGGCACCGTTGGCAACCACGATGGGCAGATCCGTCTCGACCAGGGCAAAATCGGCCGGGTCACGCGGCACCAGGCCGACCTGGCGACACAGCTCGGGCGCCCGGGCGATCATGTCCAGGTCGCCGAACGAGCGGGCCAGGGTGGGATAGGCAATGAAATCACCCGGAGCGCTTTCGGCCCAGCGGTCAATGTAGCCGTCCAGGCAGCGCACGGCCATGGACATGCCCATGCTGACGCTGAAACCGCCGCTGTCACCCTCGGCCAGGGCCAGGGCCCGGAACAGGCGTTGGTCGTTGCGCTCCACGGCCCGGGTCAGCCCGGCAATAATTGCCGGCACCGCCGGGTGGGTGGATTCATCGTAGAGCAGCGAGAAGGGCAGGCCGGCGATCAGATCCTGGAAGAAATAAACCCGTCCATCCGGGTAACGCTCGTCGGGCTCCACGTCCAGGCCGACCGGCTCGGCGATCATCTTTTCCATGGCCGCCATGTAGCGCTCGCGCAAGTCTTCGAACTGGCGCTGGCAGCCCGGCTGGCCGGCGCAGGCGGCAAACAGCATCTCCAGGTTGCGATCATGCCAGTGCGGAATGCGCATCAGCTCTTCCAGGTCCAGGGGCACGATCGCATCCAGGACCACGGCAGCAATACCTTCCGGGTCAACCTTGATATAGGCCTGGCCCAGCACCGAGCCGTAGGAAATTCCCCACACGTTCCAGCTATCCAGCCCCAGGGCCATGCGCATCGCCTTGACATCGCGGGCATTTTCGAAGGTGTGGTAGGCGGCAATATCGACCCCGGCCTCGGCCGCACCGGTCATGCAGACCTCGGCCTGGCGCATCATCGCCAGCTGGCTTTCGGCAAAGGTCGGCCAAATCTGGTCGGCGCGGTTGCGGGTGGCGAAGAAGGGGCAGAAGTCGCCGGAGTTGCCGATGCCGCGCTGCTCGAGAATGTAGAGATCACGCCGGGCCAGCAGACCGTGGTCCTTGAGCCGGGCGACGTAGCCTTCCACGGTGACACCGGGCCCGCCGGTCAGATAGATGACCGGGTCGTCCCGAACCTCGACTTCCTCGCCCTCGGCATCCTCGCCGCGCGCCACCAGGCGCACAAACAAAAGCTCTATGGTGCGGCTGTCGGGTCGCTCGCGGTTTTCCGGAACCCGGATCAGGCCGCACTCGATTTCTCCCGGACCGTAGTCGATACGACCGCGAAACGGACAGATCACGGGATCGAAGCCGTCGGCTCGCAACCAGGTGATCTCTGCAAGCTCCTCGGCTGGTTCGCCGACCATCCCGGCCTCGACCGCATCGGGATCGGGATCGAGCAGCAAGCCCGCTTCATCCTCGGCTGCTTCAGCGGTTGCTGGCTCCAGCGGCAAGGATTCAGCAGGCTCCGGTTCGGCCGCCGCCGGACCCATCAACACGGAGAACAGGAACAGCAACAGAATGATTGAAGTCGATGGGCGCATGATGTGAACTCAAGCCTCTGGCTCGGAGAATGAGCGGACCAGACTACTCGACCATGGCAGGGACAAGCAATACCGGCCGCTGCACACGTCGGCAAACCGTTTCGGCCGTGCTCCCCAGCAGCAGTTCCGCCATGGCGTTGCGACCACGCTTGCCAACCACGGTCAGGTCGGCCGGCAGCGAATGGGCCAGGCTGACCACCACATCGGCAGGTTCGCCCGACTCGACCTGCACTTCAAGCCCCTCGAACTTCTCCGCCAGCGTCTCCAGGTGTTCCCGGGCAGCATTGATTTCCTGCTCGCTGCCGGTCCCTGCGCCGCACGCCGTGACGGCGACCGCGCGCTGGTAGTCAGGCATGAGTTGGCCCAACCATCGCTCGGCATCGCGCGCGGCTTCAGATCCATCGGTGGCCAGCAGCAGGATATCGCGACCGGTACCCGGTTCGGCGCCCATGGGCTCCAGCCACAGCGGCAGGGTAGTCAAACGCGCCGCGTCCATGGCCGTCGACCCGATCAGGAACTCATGGACCTTGCCGTGTCCGCGATCGGCCAATAGCAACAGGTCAGCCTCAACGCGCTGGGCCATGTGCACCAGCTGCTGCCCCGGCTCCCCGGTCTCGATCAAGCAATCCACGGACAAGCCATCTGCAACCAGCGCTTCGGCCGCCTCGGCCAGGCGTTTTTCATAATGTTCGCGGTGCTGAAGCTGGGGCGCGGCCGGGTAGCGCGTACTCATGACATAGGCCAGCGTGGCCCGTTGCGCACCAAGCGCGCGAAGGGCCAGCAGCCGCTGCCTCAGGCGCGGCCAGGCGGAGGAAAAATCGACGGCGACCAGGACATGTTCAAACATATCAATGCTCCGAGTTGATTTCAGTTTTGGCCGGCATCATGGCCAGGCCCTCGACAACCAGGCGCTTGAAGCCGAGCAGGGATTCAAGATCCAAAGATACCGGTCCCCTGGCATCCAGTTCCAGCGAACGAAAAACAGTGATGCCGCTCACTACCAGACGCTCGAATTCATCGGGACAGTCTGGCGCCCTTGCCTCGGCCACCGGCACCCGGGCCTGACCACCGCAACAGCCATGCCGCGGTGATGGCCTCAAGGTCACTATCCCGCCGTGGCCGGTCAGCCAGGCCCGAGCGCGTGGCGTGATGCGGATGGACGGCACCAGCTCAGGACGGGCCCGGGCTGGCGGCCGGAAAATGGTGGCGGGTGCGGTTGGCGATGCGCACCAGCCACAGCATCAGCGGCACTTCGACCAGCACGCCGACCACGGTGGCCAGGGCTGCGCCCGACTGCAGGCCGAACATGGCGATGGCCGCGGCCACGGCCAGCTCGAAGAAATTGCTGGACCCGATCAGGGCACCGGGAGCGGCGACGTTGTGCGGAATACGCCAGGCCTTGGCCCAGCCATAGGCGATGAAAAAGATCAGCACGGTCTGGATGATCAGCGGAATGGCGATCAGCAGGATATGGAAGGGGTTGTTCAGAATCACCTCGCCCTGGAAGGCAAACAGCAGCACCAGGGTGATGATCAGGCCGATCGGCGTGATCGGGCCGACGCGCTTCATGAACACGTTGTCGAACCACTCGATGCCGCGCTTTCGAATCAGCCAGATTCGGGTCGCATAGCCGGCGCCCAGGGGGATGACGATGTAGAGAAACACCGACAGGGCCACCGTATCCCAGGGCACGATGATGTCGGAGATGCCGAGCAGAAAGATGACGATGGGCGCGAACGCAAACAGCATGATCAGGTCGTTGACCGCCACCTGGACCAGGGTGTAGGCGGCATCACCCCGGGTCAGGTAGGACCAGACAAAGACCATGGCCGTACACGGTGCTGCACCGAGCAGGATCGCCCCGGCCAGGTACTCGCGGGCCAGGTCTTCCGGGATGAAGGGCTTGAACAGGACGATCAGGAACAGGTAGGCAATCGCGAACATGGAAAACGGCTTGATCAGCCAGTTGACCGAGGTCGTGACAATCAGTCCCTTGGGCTAACGACGCACGCCGACGATGGCACCGAAATCGATCTGCAGCATCATCGGGAATATCATCGCCCAGATCAGTATCGCCACCGGAATCGAGACGTTGGCGTATTCAAAGCGCGCCAGTGTCTCCGGCACCGCCGGCAGGGACTGGCCGATGGCAATGCCGATCACGATGGCAATGGCGACCCAGACCGACAGGTAGCGCTCGAACAGGCCCATGCCCTCCTTGATATCCGGGGCATCGTCGACCGGGTGCGGATTGACGTCAGTCACTGCTCTGCCCCCAGCTCTTCGGCCAGCAGGGATTCAACGCGCTGGCGGATGTCGTCGCGCACGGCCCGGAACTGGGCCGTGATCTCTTCTTCGCTGCCGGTGGCCTTGGCCGGGTCGGGAAGCGGCCAGTGAACGCGGCGGGTACCGGGCGGCAGGACCGGGCAGTGCTCATCGGCGTGGCCGCAGACGGTCACCACCAGGTCGGTCCGACTGAGCATGTCATCGCTGAGCCGGGTCGATTCCTGGGCGCTGATATCGATGTCCAGCTCGGCCATGGCGGCGATGGCGCGCGGGTTCTTGCCGTGGGCTTCGATGCCGGCCGAAAGAATGTTGGCGCGATCGCCGGCGATGGACCGGGCGAAACCTTCGGCCATTTGCGAGCGGCAGGAGTTGCCGGTGCAGAGAAAGAGAATGGAGGGCATAGGGAAAAGGGTTCAGGGTTCAGGGTTCAGGGGTAGGCGAAATGGCTTAATCGCAGGCGACCGGGCGGTTGGGCAT
>RECK01000171.1 GCA_007694055.1 Wenzhouxiangella sp. | reverse complement strand
CGCTCCCAGTCGCGGTCTTTCTGGGCGCGGCGCTTGTCGTGGGTTTGCTTGCCGCGGGCAACGGCGATTTCCACCTTGACCTTGCCCTTGGACCAGTACATGGCCGTAGGCACGATGGTGTGCCCCTTGCGCTCGACCAGGCCGATCAGCCGGTCGATCTCCCGTCGGTGCAGCAGCAGTCGGCGGTTGCGCATCGGGTCCGGTTTGACATGGGTAGAGGCCGAGACCAGCGGGGTGATAAGGCAGCCGAACAGGAACGCTTCACCGTTCTTGAGCAGAACGTAGCTTTCGCCGAACTGCACCTTGCCGGCGCGCAGTGCCTTGACTTCCCAGCCTTCCAGCGCAACGCCTGCCTCGATGCGTTCATCGAGGTGGTATTCAAAGCGCGCTCGCTTGTTCAGGGCGATCGTAGATGATGGCTGCTTGGCCATGGATTGTGTCTTGAAGTCAGGGTGCAATGCCAAGTTTCATGATAGCGCAGCCACTGTTCGGCTGCAGATTGCCATCGTCTCGGATGGGTCCTGACGTGGCCGGTGGTAAGCTTTCATGATCTTGAATGCCGGGAGATCCAGATGTGTCGGAATATCATGTGTTTTGGTGCGCTTTGCGCGATGCTGGCAGCGGGGCAGGTCATGGCTGGCTTTGATCGCATTACCGGGGATGTGCGGGCCAGTCGTTCGGATGTGATTGCCGAGCACGGCATGGTGGCGACCTCCCATCCGTTGGCAACCCAGATTGGCCTTGATGTACTCAAGCAGGGCGGAAATGCTGTCGACGCTGCCATAGCGGCGAACGCTGCGCTGACCCTGATGGAGCCTACCGGCAATGGCCTGGGTGGCGATTTCTTCGCCATTATCTGGGACGCGGACAGTCAGGAGCTTTACGGCTACAACGGTTCGGGACGCTCGCCCCAGAGCCTCTCTCTTGAGTGGTTTGTGGACAATGGCTACCAGGACATTCCCCAGCGTGGGCCACTGCCTGTATCCGTGCCTGGTGTCGTCGATGGCTGGTTCGCCATCCACGAGCGCTTCGGCTCGGCCGACATGAGCGCTATCCTGCAGCCCTCCATTGACTACGCGCGCAATGGACATCCGGTGCCGGAGTTGATTGCCTGGTACTGGGAGCGCTCGGTGCCGGTACTGGCCGAGTGGCCGGGGTTTGTTGAGCAATTCACTATCGATGGCCGGGCTCCGCGGGCTGGTGAGATCTGGAGAAATCCCTACTTTGCCGACACCCTTGAAATTCTTGTCGCCGAGGGCCGCGACGGGTTTTACCGGGGCGAGCTGGCCCGCCGTATCGCCGATTACATGGCCGAGCACGGCGGTTTCATGAGCTACGAGGATCTTGCCAGCCACGAAGGTGAGTGGATTGACCCGGTCTCTACCAACTATCGCGGCGTGGATGTTTGGCAGCTGCCTCCCAACGGGCAAGGCATTGCAGGTCTGCAGATTCTGAATATCCTGGAGGGCTTTGACCTGGCCAGCTACGGCTTCGGCTCGCCGGAACATGTTCACCTGTTCGTCGAGGCCAAGAAGCTGGCTTTCGAGGACCGGGCCCGCCACTACGCGGATCTGGATTTCATGACGGTCGATGTGGACTGGTTGATCGGCAAGGAGTATGCCGAGCAGCGCCGTGAATTGATTGACCTGGACAGGGCCGCGCGGGCTGTTGAAGCCGGTCATCCGGCGCTTAACCAGGGCGATACGATCAACCTGGCCGTGGCTGACCGGCACGGCAACATGGTCTCGCTGATCCAGTCGAACTATCGTGGCATGGGGTCCGGCATGACCCCGCCCAGGTCGGGTTTCATTCTTCAGAATCGCGGCGAAATGTTTGTTTTGCAGGAAGGCCACCCGAACACCTATGCGCCGGGCAAACGGCCCTTTCACACCATCATTCCCGCGTTCCTGACCCGCGATGGCAAGCCCTGGGTGAGCTTCGGCCTGATGGGCGGCGGCATGCAGCCGCAGGGGCATGCCCAGATCGTGATCAACCTGGTTGATTTCGGTATGGGTCTGCAGGCGGCCGGTGATGCGCCGCGCATCCACCATACCGGTTCGACGGAGCCGACCGGGCAGGCCATCCAGATGCGCGATGGCGGCATCGTGAATCTGGAGTCGGGGTTCCCCTACGAGACAGTCCGGGCCTTGATGAAAATGGGCCATCGGGTGCAGTGGGCGCTCGGGCCTTACGGGGGCTATCAGGCGGTCATGCTGGACCCCGAGCATGGGGTCTATCGCGGCGCCTCGGAATCACGCAAGGATGGCCAGGCGGCCGGTTACTGAATAGCCTGGCCAGGTTTTTGCCTGCGCCAGACCGCTGCCCAGTCCACGCGTCAGTTTGCCTTGGCTTGAGCTTTGCACTAAGGTTGGGCTCCCATTTGATGCCAAGGAATATCGAATATGCGTAACCTGATCGTGGCAGCTCTGCCCCTGGCCTTGTCGGCCACGGCACTTGCCGGCCCTCTGGATGAGTATTGGTCCAACCTGGAGCAGCTGTGCGGCAATGCCTACGAGGGCGAGCTCATTACCCACCCGGAAGGTGAGACCGGCTTCGTTGGCCACCGTCTTGTCATGCACGTGCGTGACTGCCAGCCGGACCGGATTCGCATCCCCTTCGTGGTCGGGGAGAACTTGTCCAGAACCTGGGTGCTTACTCGTAAAGGTGACCGCATCGAGCTCAAGCACGATCATCGCCATGATGACGGCACGCCGGAAGAAACCACCATGTACGGCGGTACGTCGACCAACCAGGGCCGGCCCAACGAGCAGTATTTCCCGGCCGGTGAGCAAACCCGGGAAGTGATTGAGGCGGCATTCTCCAATGTCTGGGTCATGCGTGTCTATCCAGGTGAAAAATTCACCTATGGATTGTGGCGACTTGGCACGCCGCGCGTGTTTCAGGTTGATTTCGACCTGAGTACGCCGGTCGAGGCACCGCCGGCCCCCTGGGGCTGGGAAGACTGAAGCCAGTGCATGCTGAACAGTCCCTGCGGGTCTTTCCAGACGCGCAGGGACTCCAGCCCGGCGGTAGCGGCCAGTTCGCGGAAATCCCGAACTGAGTACTTGTGGCTGTTTTCGGTGTGAATGCTGTCGCCTGCCGCGAAGTCGAAATGCTGCCCGCCCAGCGAGATTCGCGTGGGTCTCCGGGCGACCAGGTGCATTTCGATTCGGTTGAAGTCCGTGTTGAATCTTGCCTCGTGGACAAAGCTGTCGGACTCCAGTTCGGCGCCCAGCTCATTGGCCAGCCGTTCCAGAAGATTGAGATTGAAGCGGGCCGTAACGCCTTCGGCGTCATCGTAGGCGCGCAGCAGTCGGTCGGCCGGTTTCAACAGGTCGACGCCGATCAGGATGCCGCCGTCGGGTCCGGCGATGAAGCGCATGCGTTCAAGGAAGGCCCGGGCCTCGTCATGCTCGAAATTGCTGATGGTGGAGCCGGGGAAATAGACAACCCGGCGACTTGCGGGTGGCTCCAGGCGCAGGCTTTCAGCATCGATGGGTCGAGTGTAGTCGGCTCGCAACGGACAAATTTCGATTTCCGGGAAGGCGGTCTCGAGCTCGCGGGCCGACTCGGCCAGGGCGGCGACTGAAATTTCGATCGGAGTATAGGCGCGGGGTTGTTCAAGGCCGGCCAGCAGCTTGCGGGTCTTGATGCCGGCACCGGATCCGAATTCGATGATGTGTGCTCCCGGTCCGACAATGGCACTGAATTCGCCGATATGGGATTCGTGCAGAGCCAGGTCGGCGCGGGTCACGTAATAGTCTTCGGTCTGGCAAATTTCCTCGAACAGCGCCGACCCCTTCGCATCGTAAAGATACTTGCAGGGCAGCGTTCTTGGCCGGGCGGATAGTCCGTCCAGCACATCTTTCAAGAAGGCTTCCAAGGTCGGTTTCACGGCCTTCCCCTCATTGCTCGCCGTCCCTGGCCAGGCGCACTCCGGTGAACTGCCAGCGATCGGGTGGATAGAAGAAGTTGCGGTAACTGGGTCGGACATGTCCGCCTGGAGTAGCGCAGCTACCGCCACGCAGCACCATCTGGTTGGCCATGAACTTGCCGTTGTATTCCCCTACAGCACCGGCGGCGGGCTGGAAACCGGGGTAAGGCGCATAGGATGATTGGGTCCACTCCCAGACTCCGCCGAACATCTGGGACAGGCGGCCGGCCGCAGCTGCAGCCGGCACATCGGGGTGAAAGCGACCGCTGTCAGCATTGGGGCCGTCAGCGCAGGCCAGGGTGCTGGCGTGCTCCCACTCCGCTTCGGTTGGCAGTCTCGCACCCGCCCACTGGGCGTAGGCGCAGGCTTCGTAGAAGTTCAGGTGACAGGCGGTTTCAGCCGGGTCAAGCGCGCGTTTGCCACCCAGCGTGTAGAGGAGCCATTCGCCATCCTCTTGCAGCCAGTACAGGGGTGCCTGGATATCGTTCTGACGCACCCATGCCCAGCCATCCGACAGCCAAAGCTCAGGGCGCCGGTAGCCCTGGTCGTCGATGAATGCCAGGAAGTCACCGCACGATACAGGCCGGCTGGCCAGCTTGAAGTTGTTCAGAAATACGCGGTGACGCGGTCGTTCGTTGTCGAAGCAGAACGCCGGATTGTCGGAGCCGATTCTGATCAACCCGCCGGCCACCTCGATCCAGTTCAGGCTGGTGCCTGATCGATCGTTTTCCGGCTCGGGGACAATGGCCGGACAGGCCGGGTTGTAGCTCAATGCATGCTTGATGTCAGTGGCCATCAGCTCCTGATGCTGTTGCTCGTGGTTGAGCCCGAGCACCACCAGGGCCATGATCTGGTCGCGCTGGCTGGCTGATTCAGCGTGCTGAAGCAGCGCCGCCATCGACTCGTCGATGCAAGCCCGGTAGCGCCCGATTTCGGCCATGTCCGGACGTGATATCAGGCCTCGACTGGGCCGCGGATACTGGGCGCCGACGCCGTTGTAGTAGGAATTGAACAAATAGGTATAGGAATCGTCAAAGCCCCGGTATCCCGGCAGAAAAGGCTTGAGCAGAAAGGTTTCAAAGAACCAGCTGGTATGGGCGCGATGCCATTTGACCGGGCTGGTATCGGGCATGGACTGAAGATTCTGGTCTTCTGCCGACAGTGCTGCGCTGAAACGTTCTGTGGCTGAGCGGACCTGGCCATAAGCGAACAAGGCGTTTTGGCTATCGATCAGGCCCGGATCGATCTCGTTGAAATGGCCAGGCAATTCCGGAGCGATATCGGACATGTTTTCAATTCTTCTTTCCGGGCGCGAGAGGCCTCGGATTCTTGGTTGAAAGGGCAATTTTAAAGCGTTGGTGGCGGTCGGGAGTGAATTCAAGGCTCATGATCTTCACTTTTGGCTAACAACGGCTTTCCAGGCGGCTAACCTTCGGTAACGAAGAATCGCACACTGGACATATCAAACTACAGGTAGAAAACCATGATCCGCGCTTTGCGTTTCACTCCGATTGCATTAGTACTGACGATGTTGCCAGGTGTTGCCAGCGCCTTGCTCGTGCAGGTCAATGATCAGAACTTGCCCTACGAGAGGTCACCGCTGGTCACCTACCAGGCCGGTGAACGTTTGTTTGTGATTGATTCCGGAGGCGACTACCAGTGCGCCGTCGATGAGCCGGCAACATTGGCGGTGCGATCTGACAGGCTGAGGCTGCGCATCGATGGCGCTGAGGTCGATCTGCTTGGCAATGTCAGCCTGACCCTCGAGGAAGGTCTGCCACGTCTGAGTATTCACACTGCCGAAGGATCAATCACCTGCAGCAAGAATCGCATCTTCCGTGATCGTTTCGTCGCCGCCTCGGATCACGCCAACACTCAATCAATCCCGTATTTCTTCAACTTGTAACGCAACGACCGAAACGTGATACCAAGCTGGCGGGCTGCCTCGGTCTTGTTGTAGCGTGCTTCGCGAAGCGCGTTTTCCAGGATCTGCTTCTCCACGTCCTCGATGTAGTCATCGAGACTGCGATCGTCGGGACGTTCGATGACGCGGCCATTGTCGGGGAGCATCTCTTCGTCGATGCTGAGGTCCTCGCGGGTGATGGTATCGCCCTCGCACAGGGTCACCGCCCGTTGCAGGATGTTGACCAGTTCGCGGACATTGCCGGAGTAGTTATGCTGGCTCAGGGACTCGACGGCGCCCTCGTCCAGCGTTCGCGGCGGCTCACCCCATTGCTCACCAATGTTTCTCAGGAAGTGCCGGGCCAGCAGCGCGATGTCACCGCGTCGCTCGGACAGGCTGGGCATGTGCAATTCGATCACATTCAGGCGATAGTAAAGGTCGTTGCGGAACCTGCCGTCTTCGACCAGCGGCTTGAGTGGTTTGTGGCTGGCTGAAAGGATTCGTACATCGATCTTGATTTCCTGGCGCCCCCCGATGGGCCGCACGGTTTTTTCCTGGATCACGCGCAGCAGCTTGACCTGCATGGCCAGCGGCAGATCGGCGACTTCATCGAGGAAAAGCGTGCCGCCCTGGGCTGCCTGGAACAGGCCTTCCTTGTCGGCATCGGCACCGGTGAAGCTGCCCTTGATGTGGCCGAAGAACTCGCTTTCCATCAACTCCGACGGGATAGCTCCGCAGTTGACTGCCACAAAGGGCTCCTCGGAGCGTGGTCCGAGGTCATGGATGAGGCGGGCGGCGAGTTCCTTGCCGGTTCCGGAGTCACCGCTGATCAGTACCGGAGCCTGGCTTCGAGCCAGCTTGACTATGGTTTGACGGACGCGCTTGATCGCTTCGGACTGTCCGATCAGGCGTTGCAGCAGCAGCGATTTCTCTTCGTCGGACTGGGTGCCAGGCCCGATCGAATCCGGCTTGTCCAACGCTCCCGCAGCGGCCGTCTTGGGTGAGGCTGCCAATTTTTCGGCATCATCCTGCCTGAGCTTCAGCGCGGTCCGGACCAGGTTGCGCAGGGCTTCGAGGTCAACAGGCTTGGAGACGAAATCGAATGCGCCGTACTTGAGTGCGGTGACCGCGTCCTCGACCTTGCCGAAAGCGGTAATCATGGCCACCGGGATTTGCTCGTAGTCGCGGTTGATTTCCTTGATCAGGGTCAGGCCGTTGCCGTCGGGCAGCCGCATGTCGGTCAGGCACAGGGCGTAGTCGGAGCGATTTGACAGACATCGGCGTGCCGATGCGAGGTCCTCTGCCGTGTCCACTTCCAGGCCCATTCGGCTCAGGGTGATATCCAGGAGCTCTCGCAGGTCCGGTTCGTCATCGACCACCAGGGCACGCATTTCACTCATCGGTTCACTCGCCAATTAGCCATAATCCTGGAATCCTATCAGGCCGAAGCCGATCCGATCAGGGATTTTTCGCCATCGCGCTTGTTGTCGGCTTCGGGTCTGCGCAGCAAAATGCGGAAGCAGGCACCGGCATTGGGCACTTGAACATACTCCAGCGGTGCCTGGTTGGCATCGCACAGTTGCCGCGCCAGGTAAAGGCCCAGTCCCGAACCTTGCTTGTGGGTGGTGAAAAAAGGCTCGAAAACCTGGGAGCGTTTCTCCAGCGGGATTCCGGGACCGTCGTCAATGATATCCAGCGCCATTTCGCGGTGTCCCCGGATCGGGCTAACCCGCAAGGTGATGGTTGGCGTGCGGTCGTCCACCCGGGCGTGCTTGAGCGCGTTTTCCATGAGGTTCCAGACAGCCTGGGTCATCTGGCCCGGATCGATCAGGACCATGGTTGCCGCCGAAGGCACTTCCAGGCGGACCTTCTCGTCGGAGAGCTTGTGGTAGCGACGGAACTCGTTGACCAGCTTTCTGGCCCAGCTGACCAGGTTGACTGCTTCGACCCGCGCTCGTTCCCGTCGCGACAGCTTGAGCACATTTTCGACAATGTCGTTGACCCGTACCGAATGGTTGAGAATCATCTTCACCAACTTCAGGTCGGCGCTGTGCAGCTGGTCCGATTCGGCCAGCAATTGAGCCGCGTGGCTCAATGCGCCCAGGGGGTTGCGAATTTCGTGGGCGATGGATGCCGACAGGCGGGCCAGTGATGCCTGGGCCAGGTCGCGCGCCCGACGACTGACAACCGAGGTATCCTCCAGGAAGATCAGGGTTGCCTCGCTGTTCAGCCCCGGCATGCTGAGCATGCGCGGTACGACCGCCACCTGGGTTGCATGCAGCAGCATGCCTTCGTCCAGTGACTTTCCGGTTCGGCGCCACTGCTCGAGTCGCTCCTGCAGGGCCGGTGCGATCACTTTCAGGTTGCGTTCGCTGACCGGTGGATTGCCCAGCAGATACCAGGCCGCCTCGTTCATCTGGCGAATCTTGCCGGCGGCGTCGACGACCAGTACGCCGGAGCGCATGCGGTGAATGATGAGTTCGTTGATGTTTTCCAGGTTGGCAAGATCGACGCCGCGGCGCTCGGCAAGCAGCTGGTACTCGCGCCCCCAGCGCCCCAGCAGAGAGCAGCCCAGTGCCGTGACGAAGGCGGCGATGCCGTAAAGACCGGCCTGAACCGCCAGCGTGGTGGCCGGGTTTATCCGCGCGGCCAGCGCTGCATCGATGACCAGGCCGATCGTGACCAGGCTGGCGAAAAGCAGCGCGGTGCGCAGCGACAGCAGGAGGCCGGCGATGCCGACCGTGAACAGCAGCAGGATGACCAGGCCGCTTTCGATGCCGCCAAAGCAGTGCAGAATGATGCTGATGATGACCAGGTCGGTGGCCAGCGAGAACGATGCCAGTTCCTGCGCCGGGGTGGTCTTGCGCAAGTGCACGACCATGAAAATGGCGGTGGCACCGGCGTAGGTCAGGGCAGCAGCCTGGGAAAGGAAAACCTTGTAGGCCGGAGCCAGCGCAGCGCCGAGCGGACTGAAGACGATTGCCAACAGGACAATCGCCAGAATCAGACGAAAGGCATTGAGGTAATGCAGGGCCCGTCTTACGATCGCGTCGTCGGCAACCAGTGAGCTGCGCGCCTTCAAATTCGCCTCCTTGAAGCCGGCTGGGGTGGGTGAAATCGACTGGTGGCCGCTCCTCGGAGTGCCCTTGGCACCGGAGCTTCGACCCCCACGCTCCCCATTATAACCTGCAAAAGAGGTTTGATAATTCGGCCAGTCTGTACCAGAATACCGCGGTTGTGGTGCTGGAAAACGACCGGTTTGGGCCAGCCTGCTTTGATCGACAACCTCCAAATTCAAGGGTTAAGCAATGAATTTTCACGAATATCAGGCCAAGGAGCTGTTCGAGCACTATGGCATTCCGGTGCCGCGTGGCGAACTGGCAACGACGGGCGACGAGGCCGTCGCGGCTGCCGAGCGGATGGGTGGCAGTCAGTGGGTCATCAAGGCCCAGATTCACGCCGGTGGCCGTGGCAAGGCCGGTGGTGTCAAGCTGGTCAAGGATCTCGACGGCGTGCGTGCCGAAACCGAGCGCATGCTCGGCATGAAGATCGAGACCTACCAGACCGCGGGCCTGGCCCTGCCGGTCAACAGTGTTCTGGTCGCCGAAGCCACTGACATCAAGCAAGAGCTCTATCTGGGCGCGCTGGTTGATCGCGCACACAAGGCTGTTGTATTCATGGGCTCGGCTGCAGGCGGCGTGGATATCGAGAAGGTGGCGGCCGAAACACCGGAGAAAATCATCACCGCGGTGGTCGACAACGCGGCCGGCTTCATGCCTTACCAGGCCCGCCAGATCGGTTTTGCCATGGGTCTGAACGCCAAGCAGGTCCGCCAGTTGACCAAGATCATGGACGGCCTGTACAAGCTGTTCATCGAAAAGGACATCGACCTGATCGAAGTCAATCCGCTGATTATCGACGACAAGGGCGACCTGCTTGCCCTGGACGCCAAGATCAACGCCGACGGCAACGCCCTGTATCGGCACCCGGATCTGGCCGCCATGCGTGACGAGTCGCAGGAAGACCCGACCGAGCTGGCCGCCAGCAAGCATGAGCTCAACTACGTCACCCTGGACGGCAACATCGCCTGCATGGTCAACGGGGCCGGCCTGGCCATGGCGACCATGGATGTGGTCAAACTGGCTGGCGGTGAGCCGGCCAATTTCCTTGATGTCGGTGGCGGCACCAATGCCGAAAGGGTCAAGGAAGCCTTCAAGCTGATTCTGTCGGGTGACAACGTCAAGGCGATTCTGGTCAACATTTTTGGCGGAATCGTGCGCTGCGACCTGATCGCCGAGGGCATCATCAGCGCGGTCAAGGATATCGATGTCACGGTCCCGGTGATCGTGCGCCTGGAGGGGACCAATGTCGACGAAGGCAAGAAATTGCTGGCTGACAGCGGTTTCGCCATCATTACCGCAGACGATCTCAATGACGGCGCGCGCAAGGCCGTTGAAGCCGCAGCCGCCTGAAGGACAGAGCAATGAGTGTACTAGTCAATAGCAAAACCAAGGTCATCACCCAGGGCTTCACTGGTGCCCAGGGTACCTTTCATTCCGAGCAGGCGATCGCCTATGGCACGCGCCTGGTCGGGGGCGTCACCCCCGGCAAGGGCGGCCAGGATCACCTGGGTCTGCCGGTTTTCAATACCGTCGACGAGGCGGTTGAGGAAACCGCCGCCGATGCGTCGATGATTTTTGTCCCGCCGCCGTTTGCAGCCGATGCCATCCTCGAAGCGGCCGATGCCGGGATCCGCGTGATCGTCTGCATTACCGAAGGCATCCCGGTTCTGGACATGATGAAGGTCAAGGCCGCCCTGGCCGGCTACGAAGATGTAACGCTGATCGGTCCGAACTGTCCCGGCATCATTACCCCGGGCGAGTGCAAGATCGGGATCATGCCGGGCCGCATTCACAAGCCTGGCAAAGTCGGCATCGTGTCGCGTTCCGGCACCCTGACCTACGAGGCGGTCTACCAGACCACGCAGGCCGGGTTGGGTCAGACCACGTGTATTGGCATTGGTGGTGATCCCATTCACGGCATGAGCTTCGTCGATTGCCTGGCCCTGTTCCAGGAAGATGACGATACCCAGGGCATCATCATGGTTGGCGAAATCGGGGGTTCGGCCGAAGAAGACGCTGCCGAGTTCATCGCCGATCACGTGACCAAGCCGGTGGTCGGTTACATTGCAGGTGTAACGGCGCCTCCTGGCAAGCGTATGGGGCATGCCGGCGCGATCATCTCCGGTGGCAAGGGCACGGCGGAGGCCAAGTACCAGGCCCTGGATGAGGCCGGCGTCACCACGGTGCGCTCGCCAGTAGAGCTGGGCGCTGCCATTGCCGATCGTCTGAAGTAAAACTCAGGGCAGGTTTCAGGTTTCAGATGACCTTGCTCCTGAATCCTGAAACCTGAGATCTGCACATGTTGAAAATCGCACTGGCCCAGGATGATTTCCTGGTCGGTCACATTACCGGCAATCGCAACCGGATTCTGGCACTGATCGAGCAGGCGCGTGATCGTGACGGCGCTGACCTGCTCGTGCTGCCGGAGCTGGCCCTGACTGGTTATCCCCCCGAGGATCTGGTTCTGCGGCCGGGTTTCATGCGCAGAACCGAACAACTGCTGGCCGAGATTGCCGCCTCGGTTCGCGGCATTGATGTCGTTGTCGGGCATCCCAGGGCCGAAGCCGAGCAGCGCTACAACTCGGTTTCCTGGTTGCGGGACGGCCAGGTGATCGGTGTCTACGACAAGTGGGATTTGCCCAACTATGCCGTTTTCGACGAAAGGCGCTACTTCGTGCCTGGACATCGACCGTTGGTCATCGAAGTGGCGGGTGTGCGGGTTGGCGTGATCATTTGCGAGGATGCCTGGACCCCGGAAGCGGCGCGGGCCGCCGCCGAAGCCGGAGCCCAGATCATCGTGTCGGCCAACGCGTCGCCGTATTACCAGCGCAAGCATGAAGACCG
>RECK01000428.1 GCA_007694055.1 Wenzhouxiangella sp. | reverse complement strand
GGCACCGGGCAGGGCCACTCGGCACCTGGCCTCTACCCTTCCAACCTCTTTTCACGCAGCGACCATGCGCTAGGAGGAGTCGAACCAACCTCTGCTCCCGATGACCCCTTCCATATTGCGAGATTCGGATAGACCCTTAAAAATAATACCGTGTTCCAACCGTGATGAAATTCGAACCGCCGCGCTTGTCGTGGAACAAGCCGAAGGCGTCGGAGCGATGGTGGAGTCGAATGAAACCGGACCAGGGGCTGTCGCCGGGCGGCGCCAGCTCGATTTCCACGGCCACGTAGCCCAGGAACTGGGCGCTTTCCTCCTCGCCCAGCTCCTTGGCGCGAGGCTCAATGAACGGCACTTCCGTTGCCCAGGACACGCCCGCGCCAAGGGCAAACCGGGTGTCGACGCGATGATCCCATGGGAAGGTCATCCAGCGCAGCATGTAGGCCGCATTGAATTCCCAGTGACTCTGTTCGCCCCAGTGGTAAACCACCTGCCCTTCGATTTCGCGCCGAATGTGCTTGCCGCGGCCGTGCACGTAGCCCGGGGCCACGGCCACCAGGTAAGAATCGATAAAGCCGGTGTTGTAGCGGGTCAGGATATCGAGCATGCGCTCCTTGGCCGCCTGCCCGCCGTAAACACCCACATGGAAACTGCCCGACTCGGCCCGGCCATCAACCGGCTGCCACATCAGAAACAGCAAAAAGGGTAGAGAAAATCGCATCGCAGATCGGGTCATGGGTTCTTTTCCGGCTGTCAATTCAGCATTTTACACAGGCCAGCCCATACTTGAGTCAGCCATCCCGAAAGCGTAGACTCAATCCCGGACCGCCGGCTTTCCATGATGGAGCTTGTGTGCATGAATGACTTTACCCTTCGCCCCGCACCGCGATCGCGCCTCCGCCTGCTTGAAGACGACCTTCAGATCAGCGATGAGACCCTGGCTGCCTTCCACGCAACGCAGTCCTGGCTGTCTTCGCGGGCAATCGTCAACCAGTGGCTGAACCCGAACTGGTCAAGCGCCGAAGACGAAATCGCCCGAATGCTGAGAAGCGTTCCGGCACAACCGGCAGCCGCGAATCGACCCAATCGCCCGGAACAACCGCTCAGGGCCGCCTCGGTCAGCGACCTGCTGAGGGCGGTCAGCCAGCTGCCGGAAGTGCAGGCTCTGATGTTGCAGGCGAATCGGGGAGCGCGCCGACAGTTTCGACTCTTCGAACGGGAGTGGAACAATGCCACGTTTCTTCATCGCGCCATCATGGTGACCATGGCGACCATCGTCGGTGGTTCGGCGATGGGGATCATCCTGGGCCACAGTGAAACGCGCGGGCCAGCGCTTCGAGCGATCAACCTTGCCGGCCCGATCGGCATTCCCGGCGCTCCCGGCACCAGCATCAGGATCAGCCCGGATGGCGTCGAGGCGGCCTATGAACTGCCCCTGCCGGTCCCGGGGGTCAGCGTGGAGGGCGAAATTGGCCGCAGCGAGCTGCCCGGTCGCAACGTGGACTGGCAGGTCATGGTGAATGTCGATATTGCCGCCATCCTGCGCTTCCGGAATATTCATTTCTGACCGATTATCAGCTAATCGCGCGGCTGATCGCGCGAACAACCCGGTTACGACCGGAACGCTTGGCCTCGTAGAGGGCCGCGTCGGCCTTTTCCAGCAATGACCTGGCGGTCTGGCCGGGCCCAGGACGCACCGCCGCACAGCCCGCCGAGATGGTGACGCGATCATCGATGCCGCCGTCGGGATGGGGCAACGCCAGGAACTCGATTCGCGCCCTCATGCGCTCCGCCATGGCGACCACGTCATCAATGCCGGCACCGGGCAGCAAGACGATGAACTCCTCGCCACCATAACGTGCCACCAGATCGGTCGGTCGCCGGGCCGACTCGGTCAACGCAGTAGCCACCTGACGCAGGCAATCATCTCCAACCTGGTGACCCTGACTGTCGTTGAGGCGTTTGAAATGGTCAATGTCGACCATGATCAGGCCAATCGGCTCCTGGCTGTCCCGGGACTGGCGCCAGGCCCGGGTCAGGCGCTCTTCGAAGTAGCCGCGATTGGCAACGGCAGTCAGACCATCGATTCGCGAGGCGCGCTCAACCGATTCCAGCGCCCGCTCCAGCTGCACAGTGCGCTCGCTGACCAGCTCGGCCAGGCGCTGCTCGCGCTGCCGATAGCGCCTCAGCAGCAAGCGCAGCACAACGATCCCGGCAAGCAGCAACAAGCCGGCACAAAGCGCCCAGAACCAGAGCATCTGGTAAAAGTGCGCGGCCTGGACGATCTGCAGCTCGGCACCCCGCGTGTTCCAGACGCCGTCATTGTTCGCTGCCTGAACCACGAAGCGGTACTGGCCCGGCGGCAGACCAGTGTAATAGGCCGACCTGCGACCGCTCACCCGCTGCCAATCGCGATCGAAACCCTCCAGTCGATAGCGGAACTGATTTTTCTGCGGCGCCGTGAGACTGAGCGCGGTATAGCGAATTTCCAGGTTTGCCGGGCCAGGCGGCAGAGACAGGGCCCGGGCAGGATGCAGGTCACCGTCAATCAGTACCGCCTCGATGACCACCGGCGGAGACCGCATATTGAAACGAAGCTGGGCCGGATCGACCACCACCAGCCCGGCCTGGCCCGGAAACCACAGTCGTCCATCAGGACCTTGCCAGGAGGCGGGCTGGAAGCCGCCGGCGAATTGAACGCCGCGCAATCCATCGCTCTCATCGAACAAGCGGATATCCGGATCGAAGTCTTCGCCGTCGATCAGGCGCAGCAGATCGACGCGGCTGGCCCGAACCAGGCCGGCCGAACCGGTCATCCACAAAAAGCCCTGGTCGTCGGCAGCAATGGCGTAGACCCCTGCCTGGGGCAACCCTTGCTGTGGGCCGAAGCTGAAAAACCGCCCGTCACGGTACAGACTCAGGCCCGAACCCCGGGTGCCAATCCAGAGCTGGCCGTCAACGTCTTCGTGGAACGCAAAGATCAGGTTGCCGGCCAGGCCATCTTCGACCCCGTAGTTGTGAAAGCGCTGGCCGTCAAAGCGACTGAGCCCACCACCGTTGGTACCCAGCCACAGATCACCGCCACGGTCCTGGAAGATCTGCCGAATCAGTGCATCCGGCAGGCCGTCTTCAGTGGTGTAGGTTTCGAAGCCGCCTTCCCTGAGAACGCTCAAGCCACCGTCGGCGGCCACCCAGAGCTGGCCGGCATCATCGATCAGCAAGGCAAACAGGTGGTTGCTGGACAGGCCATCGTCTTGACCATACACGCGAATCCCATCGGCCGTGAAGTGATTGAGGCCGGCACCGAAGCTACCGACCCATAGCCCACCGTCATGATCGCGGGCCAGTGCCGAGATATTGTCGCTGGCCAGTCCGTCTTCAGACGTAAAGCGCTCGATCTGCGCGCCGTCAATGCGGAAAAGCCCACGACCTTCGGTCCCGACCCAGACTACGCCGGTGGACGGGTCACCGGTGACCACGAAGCTTGCATCTGCCAGTCCTTCGGGTGCGCCCAGGCTCAGCAGCTTTCCATCCTGGATTCGAATCAGTCCCGCGCGTGTGGCCAGCCAGAGATTGCCTTCAACGTCTTCGAGCAGATCGAACACGAACGCACCGGCCAGAGGGCCATGGGCCAGATGAGCGGCCTGGCCATCGTGCCAGCGGATCAGGCCGTTGGCGTAAGTACCCAGCCACAGGTTGCCGTCACGGTCTTCAAGCAGGCGCTGGATGCCATTGCCGGCCATGCCCTCAGGCAGGTTCACCACTTCAGGTCCATGGTCAGTCATGCGGTGGAAGCCGCCCGCGTAGGTACCCACCCAGACCTGCCCATGCCGATCTTCAAAAACATCATGGACCTGGTTGGAAACCAGTCCATCGGCGGTGGTGTAAGTGGTGAGCTGACCATCACGCAGCATGCTCAGGCCGCCAATCAAGGTGGCGAACCAGAGCGTGCCGCGACTGTCTTCGACGATGCGGAATACCCGGTCATGCGCCAGCCCGTCGGCCGCCGTCAGCCGCGACAGGGTTCCATCCGGGGCCAGGCGAGCAGCGCCGGCAGCGGTGGCGAACCAGATGTTGCCGTGCCGGTCCTCGGTGATGTCATAGACCACACCGTGCGGCAGCCCCTGGTCCTGGCCAAAAGGACTGAAATCCCCGTCCTGGAGACGAAAGACGCCGCCACCGTAAGTACCCAGCCAGAGACTGCCGTCGCCGGCCAGGTGCACCACACGCACATCATCATTGAGCAGGCCTGGATGGCTGGAGCGGTTGTGGACCTGGAAGCGGACCCCATCGAAACGAACCAGGCCGTTTTGCGTTCCAAGCCACAGATAGCCGAGCTCGTCCTGGACCATGGACCAGACCACGCCACCCGGCAGGCCATCATGCCGATCGAGGGCATCGACCCGGTACTGGGTCGGCAAACGATCCGGATCCAGGGCCATGGCCGTCGCGGAGCAAGCGCATGCCAATACGGCAAGCAGACCGACCCGGAGCACAGCCCTCGAGCAATGGCTGGCGCAAACGCGCGCCAGGCTCATTGCCGACGCCGGTAATAGTCCTGGCGACCCCAGTACAAGATCAGCAACAGGCCGAACAACATGCCGCCCAGATGGGCGAAGTGGGCAATGCCCGGCATCACGCCGGTCATGCCAAAGATGAGGGTCAGAATGCCGTAACCGACCACGAAGTACTTCGCCTTCATGGGTATCGGCGGGATCAGCAGCATGATGGTGCTGTTCGGGTACATCATGCCAAAGGCCAGGAGCAGGCCGAACACGGCACCGGATGCACCAATGGTCGGATAAACCTCGCCGCTGATTCCGGCAACGGTCAGCTGAACCAGCCCTGCGCCGACCATGCACACGAAGTAGAAGATCAGGAAACGCTTCGTGCCCCAGGCCCGTTCGATCGGAAGGCCGAACATGTAAAGGGCAAACATGTTGAAAAACAGGTGACCAAGGCCACCGTGCAGGAAACCGTAGCTGATCAGCTGCCAGGCCCCGAAACCGGTTTCCAGCACGCCCACATCGGCAAAGCGCATCTGCTCGGGAGTAGCCAGTGGCCAAAGCGCGAACAGGCGCATGGCCTCGACGAAGTTGGCCATCTGGAAGAAATAGGCAGCGACGGTCACGCCAAGGATCAGCAGGGCGGCCGGCGGTCCTCCGGATGCGGGTGGGCGGGCCTCCATCAGCGCGACTCCACGAACTCTACCGCCTCGAGCAGCCCTTCCAGACCTTCCAGCGGTGGACGCCGCCCCGGAAACACCGTCCGCAGCTCGGCCACGCCGGCGGCATCCAGGTGGGCCTCGCGATCGGTCCAGGCAGTACGCATGAACCCGACAATATCGGCGATGTCTTCGTCACGCAAGTGCTGCATCGGCGGCATGTAACCGCGGTAGGTCTGGCCCATGACCTGTATTTCGCCGCGCAGACCGTAGAGAATGATCAGGGTCAGGGCCTCGTCGGACAGGTCCAGCCACTCTGATCCGGCTATCGGTGGAAAGGTGGGCGGCTTGCCCTCGCCGTTGATACCGTGGCAGGACGCACACCAGCGCAGATAGGGCTCCTGGCCCTGCACCATGTCACCGGCAGGCGGTATATCGCTGGAGCAGCCAGCAAGCGCCAGCAGCATCGCCAACAGTATCGACCCAGCGCCATGCCGGCAGCGATTAGAATACGAATCCTTCATTCAGCTTGACCTGTCAATTCATGTCGATCCAACGCGTGACCGTTTACGCCGCTTCTAGCCAGGCGCTGGAACCAGACTATATCAGTGCTGCCGGCCGCCTGGGCAAGTGCCTGGCCGAGAACGGCATGACCGTCGTGTATGGTGGCGGCAGTCATGGCCTGATGGGCGCCATGGCAGATGCCGCCCTGGCTGCCGGCGGTGAAGTTCACGGCATCATCCCGGAGTTTCTCACACGCGTGGAAAAAGGCCATCAAGGCCTGACCACGCTGGAGATCGTAGACAACATGCGAACCCGCAAGGCGATGATGCTGGAAAACAGCGATGCCGTGGTGACCCTGCCAGGGGGCTGCGGTACCTTCGAGGAGTTGTTCGAGGCCATGACCCTCAAGCGCCTGGGACAATTCCTGGGGCCCATCGTGCTGGTCAACACCAACGGCTACTACGACAAACTGCTGGAGTTTCTCGACCAAAGCGTGCGCCAGCACTTCATGAGCAAGACCCACCTGGACATGTGGCGCAGCGTCAGCGAACCCGAACAGGTCATCGCTGCACTGGGATCCGCGCCGCGCTGGTCGCGTGACCATATCGGTCAGGCCGCGGTCAAGGCCGGGAAGCCATCGTGAGCGGCGGACCGCGACTGCATCGCGCCAGCTTCAGTGCCGGACTGCGCTGGTTGCCGGCCGGGGCCGAGCTGATGTTTCGTGCGCCGGCAGGAATGATCGGTATCGCCGCACTGTGGCTGCTGCTGACCATGGTCGCGATGCTGATCCCGGTTCTGGGCCAGCTGCTGCTGGTGCTTTTTACGCCCCTGCTGACCGGCGGCGTGCTACTGGCTTTCGACAAGGTCCGGCAAGGCCAGACGCCGGGGCCGGTTACCCTGTTTGCAGGCTGGTCCGACCCGCCCCGTCGGGTCGGACTGATCCTGCTCGGGTCGTTCAGCCTGGCCGGTTCCATGCTCGCCGCCGGCGTGCTGATCGGCTGGCTGGGCAGTCAGCTCAGCCCGGCCGAACTGGAGGCCGTGTCCGCTTCACCAGAGGCCCTGGCCCAGGCCCTGGCCGGCGCCAACCTGGGGCCGGGCCTGCTCCTGGCCGCACTCTTGTTCAGCCTGGTCCTGGCCGCACTGTTCTTCGCCATCCCACTGATCCTGTTCGGCCAGCTCCAGGCCCTGACCGCACTCCTGGCCAGCCTGCGCGCCGTCATCATCAACTGGCTGGCCTTTCTCGGTTTCGGCCTGGCAGTGATGGCCATGGCCATCGGGCTGGGCGTCATCCTGGCCCTGCTCATGGCCTTGCTTGGGCTGGCCCTGGGCGAGGCCGGCATGGTGCTGATTCAGCTGCTGATACTGACCGTGACCATGTTCGTACAGATGCTGATGGCCGGTGCCCAGTACGTCGCCTTCTGCAGCGTGTTCGGCTGGCACCCGGGCGCCGGCGGGGACGACAGCGACGAGCGCGACGACCAGCTGGTGGCCTGAGCCGAAAGCCGCAAAAGCAGGTGGCTCAGCCCGAGCCGGTCGAGACCGACCCGGCCCGGTCCCGGACCAGCAGCCGGGACAGCCAGATACCCGCCTCGTAGAGCAGCAACACCGGGACCGCAAGCAGGGTCTGGGAGATCATGTCCGGCGGAGTAACCAGCATGGCAAGCGTGAACGCCCCGACGATTACGTAGGGTCTGGCCTGGCCCAGGCCCTGTGGTGTCACCAGGCCCAGCGCAACCAGGACGATGATCACGATCGGAACCTGAAAGGCGAGCCCGAAGGCAAGAAACAGAACGAGAATGAAATCGAGGTAGCGATTGATATCGGTCATCACCGCCACGCCATCCGGCGCCATGGCGGTGAAGAAGGCAAAGATGACCGGAAAGACGACAAAGAAGGCAAATGCGCAGCCGGCATAAAACAGCACCAGCGAAGCAGCAAGCAACGGCCGGGCCAGACGCTGCTCATGCCGGTACAGGCCGGGGGCGACAAACGCCCAGAGCTGGTAGATCACAAACGGCATGGCCAGCAGCAGACCGAGCACCATGACCAGCTTGAACGGGGCAAAGAAAGGCGAGGCCACGTCGATGGCAATCATGCTGGAGCCTTCCGGCAGGTAGCGCACCAGCGGGGCCGAAAAAAGACTGTAAAGGGGTCGGGCGAAAGGCACCAGGACCACGATCACGACCACCACTGCGACCAGGGCACGCAGGATTCGGCTGCGCAGCTCCAGCAGGTGATCGATCAGGGTGAGTTCGCGGTCAGTCTCCGGTTGGTCGCTCACCGTCCGACTCCTTGCCGCTGCCCTGGTCCACGGAGAGATTGCCGCTGAGCTCTTCCTTGAGGTCGCCGAGTTCGCGCCTGGCCTTTTCGGCGGCTTCCATGATGCGGCGATTGTGCTCACTGTCGAGCTCGGCCTGGAATTCGGACTTCAGGTTCAGCCAGGCGCCGCGGGCCATGCGCGTAACCTGACCCAGGCCGCGGGCCAGCTCGGGCAGCCGGCGTGGCCCCACCACCAGCAAAGCGATAAGCGCCAGCACCATCAGCTCGCTGAAGCCGATTCCGCCCATCAGTGATCGTTCAGCCTGGCGATGACTGGCTCAGGAGCCGGGCTTGGCCGAGTCAGACGCTCCCGAATCAGTCTTTTCGGCTGGACTGGCGTCATTGCCGGCATCATCTGAGGTGCTGCCATCGTCGCTGACGCCCTTGCGGAAGTCGCGGATGGCACCACCCAGGTCACTGCCCAGGGTGCGAATGCGCTTGGTGCCGAAAAGCAGCAATACGAGTAGAAGTATGAGAAGTAATTGAACCGGACCGATGTTGCCCATGAGAGCTGCCCTGCGTCGATTTGCCTAAGCGAAGCGCCTAGTTTATCAGGACCTGCGCAAACCGGCCTGAACGAGTCCCAGCCCGAGCATCAGCAGTATCAACAAGCCCAGCCAGGGTGGCGTCAGCACCGGGACCGAGGCTGGCACCATTGGCATTCCCCGCTCGTCATCGGCGTCGCAGGCAGCCGGTGTCGTGATTGCCAGTGACTCGACCCCAACAATGGTTTCGGCCACTTTCTCGGCAATGCCCGTATCCCGGTCGATGCGCAGTATTTGACTGGGGAAATCGCCGGCCGGCGTGGCCCGCCGATCAGTGATTGCCCAGAGGGTGCCTGCGGCGTCGAACGCCAGGCCGGCATTATTGTAGGGACTGACCTCCGGCCCAAGCGGCCCGATCAGTTCGGCGCTGGCGTTTTCCAGATCAACCCGGTAGAGGTTGGGTGCTGCAACCGCGCCGCTGCCGCTCAGGCCGACGCCGATCCCATAGACGTGCCGGCCGCGAATGGCAATGTCGGTGATTGGCGCGCCCAGCGACCCGCGCTCGCCGATCCGCGTCAGGCGGCCAGTTTCCATATCCGCCTGGAACAGAGACTGCTGGACATCCGAGACCACCCAGGCCGTGCCGTGACAGTCGAAATCCATGCCGAAATCCATACCCTGGAGCAAGGACTGGCCCATGTTGCTGCGATTGGCTACCCCACCGACCGGAATGGCCAGCCCAGTGACCTGACTCACCCGCACCAGGGTCTTGGATTCATCGTCGGCACCGTAGAGGGTGCCTTCGGGGTCCAGCGCAATGGCTTCCAGGTCGAGATAGCCGGTCCAGCCAACATAATCGACCTCACCGTCAAGCAGGTTGATGCGCCACAGGGCGTTGACTTGCTGGGAGTCGGTGGAATTGCCCCGCGAGTTGACGCCAAAACCAATGGTTTCCGCGCACACCACCCCGGCGGCTGCAAGCAGAGCAAGCAGCAGCACCGCATGGGCCATGGCAGGTAGGCGGTCAAGCACGGGCAATTGACGAATCCACAGTAATTGATGGAAAACTATATCAGAAAGGTCAATGTGTGCCTACTGATGGCGGGATTCCTCGCTATCGCCGACCCGAATCTGACGCATGCGGGCATACAATGCAGTCAATATCGCCAAAAGTCCGAAACTGACCTGATGTCCAAGCACGAAACCAGACCTGACAAGGCCGAGAACCGGGCCGAGGTTCGCTCCGTACCCGCCCACGCCCGCCCGCCCCGCGCCGGCGTGCTCCTGGTCAACCTGGGCACGCCTGATGCCCCCACCCCCAAGGCGCTGCGACGCTACCTGAAGGAATTCCTCGGTGACAGACGCGTGGTCGAGGTGCCGCGGCCGATCTGGTGGCTGATTCTCAACGGCATCATCCTGCCGTTCCGGGCGCCGCGCTCGGCGAAAGCCTACAAGAGCGTGTGGACCGAGCACGGCTCCCCGCTGCTGGTCAGCAGCCGCCAGCTGGCCGACAGCGTGCAGACCGAAATCGACAAGACCATGCCGCGAGTGCGGGTCATGCTGGCAATGAACTACGGCCAGCCGTCGATTGATCAGGCGGTTGATCGCTTGCGTGCCGAAAACATCCAGCGCTTGCTGGTGCTGCCGCTCTACCCGCAGTACTCGGCCACGACCACGGCCTCTGTATTTGACCGCGTCACCCGTTCGCTGAGCAGGTTGCGCTGGCTGCCCGAGCTGCGATTCATCAACGACTACTGCAATGAATCGTCATGGCTGGATGCCATCGCCGATTCGATCAGAAGTTACCAGGCACGTCACGGTCAGCCGGACCGCCTGTTGTTCTCCTTCCACGGCATCCCAAAGCGCAATTTGATGTCCGGCGACCCCTATTACTGCCAGTGCCAGGCCAGCGCGCGCCAGATCGTCAGCCGTCTGGATCTGGCCGACGAAGACTGGCAGGTCTCGTTCCAATCCCGACTGGGCAAGGCCGAGTGGCTCAAGCCCTACACCGACAAGACCCTGGAAAAGATGGCCAAGGACGGCATTCGCCGGGTCCAGGTCATCTGCCCGGGCTTTTCCATAGACTGCCTCGAAACTCTGGAAGAGATCGCCATGGAGAATCGCGAGGAGTTCATCGAAGCCGGCGGCGAATCGCTGGACTACATTCCCTGCCTGAACAATGACCCGGTCCATGTTCGCCTGCTCGCCGAGCTGGCCCGCAAGCATGGCCAGGGCTGGCCGGAATTCGCCGGCCAGGTTGGCGCCGGCGAAAGCGAGCTCAGCGCCCGGGTCACCCGCGCCGACCGGGCGGCCGAATTTCTCGGACTGGACTGATAGCCGACCGCAGGCGTAAAGACTCATGACCCTGGACAGTCTGCGAATCAAGGCTGACCTGGCCCTGTTGCTGGCGCCGCTGGCGCTGCCCCAGGGATTGTGGCTCAAGCGCAAGGCCCAACGGTTGCCGGAAGCCGCAGGCGAACGCGGCGGGTTGCTGCCGGGAACCGGGCCGGCGCTACGCCTGCTCAGCATTGGAGAATCGCCGCTGGCCGGGGTCGGCCTGGACCGCCAGGATCAGGCCCTGACTGCGCGCCTGGCCGACGGGCTGGCCGCATCCAGCGGTCGCAGCGTAACCTGGCAGAGCGCGGCCAGGGGCGGCGTGACCGCCCGGCGCAGCCTGACCGAACTGGCACCCCGGCTGGATGCGGGACCCGCCGATCTGATCATCATCGGCTTAGGCGTCAACGACAGCGTGCAACTGCGCCCGGCCCCGCGCTGGCAGGCGGACCTTCTGCACCTGATCAACGCCTTGCGCCAACGACACGGCCCGGCGCCTGTGATCCTTGCCGGCGTCCCCGACATGCAGCGCTTCCCGCTGCTGCCGCAGCCCCTGGCCCTGATGCTGGGCCTGCGCTCACGTCTGCTTGACCGGGCGGCTGCCGAGCTCGCCACCAGCATGGAGGCAGTGCATCACGCACCGCTGCCGCTGGACGGCGAGTCTCGCGCCCTGTTCTGCGAAGACGGTTTTCACCCCAACGCCCGCGGTCATGGCGAATGGGCCGAACGCTTGCAAGCCTTCGTTTCCGAACGCGACATTTTCTGATCCGCAGTCCAGGCAAAATCCTATCGGCAGGGTGCTGTCGGCTTGGGTATGCTGGGGCTTCGGCAATACATCGAACATCAACATGCAGAGCACGCCTACATCAAGCGCGGCCCAGTCGCCGCTGGCCGGCGACCCGGGCAGCATCCTGCGCCAGGTTTTCGGCTACGACCGCTTCCGCGGACGCCAAAGCGAGATCATCAAGGCGGTAACGACTGGACACAACGCGCTGGTGCTGATGCCCACCGGCGGCGGCAAGTC
>RECK01000111.1 GCA_007694055.1 Wenzhouxiangella sp. | reverse complement strand
CACCCATTGACGAATCGGCCGCTCCGGCAACACCTGGTCGATCAGCCAGGCCGCGCCATCGGCCATGCGCCGGGCTCCGCAACTGGGACAAAAGCCGCGGCGCTTGCAGCTGAACGCCAGCAAATGCTCGGTGTGGCAGGTGTCGCAGCGCAGGCGAGAGCGATGGGGCGGTTTGCCGAAGGCAAGAAGCCCCTGAGCGAAGCCGTCGCGCGTGGAGGCGCAGGAACCCGTGCTCCAGCCGGCCGCATTGCAGGTAGCCATCGAATGCCTGCCGAACATGGGCGGGCAATTGCTTGCCGGCCTCGGCCAAGTGGTCGGTAAAAGCTGGGTACGCGCTTGACGGCTTCACTCCCTTACTGCTCGCGCTTCGCGCAAGACGTGCGGTCGCTCTCGCCTGCGCTGCCGCTCGACAATCCGGTAGAGCAGCGTCTGCTCAGGACGATGGCGCTGGTACCCAACACTTTCTGTTGCGGGATTCGGATAGACCCGAATCCTTTTCCCTTTTTCCCTTTTTCCCTTTTTCCCTTTTTCCCTTTTCCCTTTTGCCTTTTCCCAATATCCTTGAACCCCAACCCCCCCGAATCCCAACCAACCATGTGGACCACTCCCGATCTCTGTGACGCGCACGCCGATGACGTTGACGTGGTCACCGGCATTCACTGGCAACACTTTGGAGCACGCAAGCGCTTCGGCGGCAAAGTCGCGACGGTCAAGTGCTTCGAGGACAACTCGCGGGTCAAGGAAACCCTGGCCGAACCCGGAAAAGGCCGCGTGCTCGTCGTCGACGGCGGCGGCTCGCTGCGCCATGCCCTGATCGGCGACCTGATCGCCGGCAAGGCTCACGAGCTGGGCTGGGCCGGGGTGATCATTCACGGTGCCTGTCGCGACGTCGATGTCCTGGCCGAGATCGACATCGGCATCATGGCCCTGGGCGCGGTACCGATCAAGAGCGTGCGCCGCGGTGAAGGCCAGGCCGGGATTGAAATCCATATCGGTGGCGTCTGCTTTCGGCCCGGCGATCATGTCTACGCCGATGCCAACGGTATCGTGCGCGCTGACCGGGCGCTGTTCTGATTGGTCGCCACCAGGGCTGGCGCCTGCCGGCAGAGTGGGAGCCGCGCCGGGGCAGCCTGCTGGCCTGGCCAGCCTGGGAGGGCCGAGCCCAGCCCGGTATCGAGGCCCTTTATGTTCGCTTGATCGGGTTGCTCAGGGCGGTGGAGCCAGTCCACCTGCTGGTAGCGCCGGATGACCGGCGGCGCGTGGCAACACTGCTCGGCGGTGAGGACGAATCCCTGCGCATCGAGCCCCTGCTTTGCAACGACATCTGGATGCGCGATGCCGGCCCGATCAGCGTGCTTGATCGCGCCGGCAACACGCTGTTTCTGGACGGTAACTTCAATGGCTGGGGCGGGCGTTACCCGCACGAACTCGACGCCCTCTTGCCGCTGGTCCTGGCAAGGCGCTGGCACCGACCGCGCCAGCGCCTTGCCATGTGCCTGGAGGGCGGAGCAATCGAAGTCAACGGTGCCGGCTTGGGCCTGACCACAACGCCGGTTCTGGGCAACGCCAACCGGGTCAACCCACCACCGGACCAGATCGAGGCGGAACTTGCCGACTGGCTGGGCATCGACCGGCTGCTGTGGCTGCCGCACGGGTTGTCCATGGATCACACCGACGGCCATATCGACAACCTGGTTCGCTTCGTCGACCCAAAGCGCCTGGTTTGCTGCATGGCAGGCCCGGATCATCCTGATGCCGCGGCGCTGGCAGACAACCGTGCCGTGCTCGAACAGGCACTGGACCCGAACCTTGAGCTGATCGATCTGCCAACGCCCGTGGTCCAGTCTGCGACCGGACAAGCGCTGCCGGCCAGCCACGCCAATTTCTACCTGGCTCCCGGACTGGTACTGATGCCGTGCTTCGGCCAAAATACCGATGATGAGGCCAAGGCCACGCTGCAAAGCCTGTTTCCGCAGCATCGCGTCCTTGACCTGGACTGCCGTCCGGTGCTGGCCCACGGTGGCGGTGTGCACTGCATGATCCAGCCCCTGCAGGGTCGGATCGACCCGGAGACCCGAACATGAGCAATCTGAGCCGTTCCGTTCACTTCCGAGACTTCACGCCGCTGGCGATCATGGCGATGATCTTTGGCGTGATGAGCAGCATCATGTTCTACGAGGCCGATATTTTCTGGCCGGACACGGGCTTCTTTTTCGGCCTGTCGCTGGCCGTTTCGCTCTGGGGCTTGTGGCGCAGCCGGGTCGGCCACCTGCACCAGCTCTATCTGCGTGACAATGCCGCCATCGGGGCGGCGCGCCTGGGCGTGATCGGGGCTGTGGTCTGGTGTGGCTACGTGTTGCTGAATCATGCCGATCCCAGCATTAGCGGCGCCTGGATGGTGCTGTATGCGCTGATGGCGTTGGCGACGATCAAGCTGTTCGGCCAGTTCGCCGCCGAGTATTTCGGGCCGCGCCTGCGGGTCGACATCTACGAGCGCAAGAACCTGGCCGCCGGCACCGTGGTGGGCGCATTCACCTTCGCCACCGGCCTGATTTTCGGCGGGGCCATGTGGGGCGAGATGGAGCCTGAATCGCTGGAATATGGCTGGTTATTCAGCCTGCTGCCCGGCTACGAGGATGGCTGGTGGATCACGCCGTGGTTTTTCCTGATGGGCTGGGCGATCCTGTTTTTCACCATGCGTTTCTGGTTCAAGCGCGAGCACATCGACCCACGCGAACGCATCGTGCGCGAACGCAGCCAGGCCGATGCCAACGCCTTCGCCTGCTTTTGCATCGCCTGCGCCATCACCATCGCCTACGCGGTCCAGGGCGACTACGTCGGATTTTTCCAGAGCCTGGCCGGCTTCAGCATCATTGCCCTGCCTATCCTGGCCCACGAAATCCTGCGCCCGGCCGGCCCGCGCGGCCAGCGCCGGCGCGGCGAGGGCTGGATCTACATCCTGATGGCCTTGATCGGCATCCTGACCATCCCGTGGTTCGGGGGTCTGTTCGGCCTGGAGCTCTGACAGACCGGCATGCGCACCCTGCCCTGGCCGCTGGCCGACGCTGAAATCAGTGCCGTCCATCAACGCCTGAGACGTGATTACTGCAAGTGGGACATCTACCACCGCGGCCAGCCCAACCTGCTGCCCGATGTCATTGTTCTCACTGAGCGGGAGCACCACCAGCTGGTCGACGCCGCCCGCCAGACCTGGCTGGCCCTGCGCGAGCTGGAGGCGCTTGTCATCGAGTCACCGGAAGTTCTGGAAACGCTGGGTGTGCCCCGGACTCTGGTGCCGATGCTGATGGCTGAGGGACCGGCCGCGCCGCGTATCAGCCGCTGCGATTTTCACTTGGCCGTGGGCGGGCAGTGGCTGATCTCGGAGTTCAACGAGGACGGGCCCGGCGGCTACGCCGAGGCGCACGGCCTGGCCGAAGTACTGACCGATGACTGGGGCGAGCGATTCCCCGGTCTGACCGCTGCCGGTAACCTGCGCCAGGCCATGACCGAGGTGCTCGCACCCTTCGGCCGGATCGGCCTGGTCTATCCCACCGCCTATACCGAGGACCTGCAGCAGATTGCCCTGATCGCCGACTGGCTGCGGGCGGCCTCGCTGGAGGCCGTCACCGGCTCTCCGGCCAACCTGGTGTTCGACAATGACCAGGCCTCGATGTTTGGCCAGCCTGTCGACGCGATGTTTCGTTATTTCCCGGGCGAATGGATCGCCGAGCTGCCCAACCTCGACAGCTGGCGCCAGGCGGCGGCCAGCCTGCCCATGATCAACAACATGGCCGCGCTGGCCGCCCAGTCCAAGCGCTTCTATGCCGCAGCAGACCACCACGGCCTGGACCTTTCCGAGACCAGCCGCCAGGTGCTCAACACCTGGATGCCGCCCTCGCACTACCTGACGCCTGAGCTGCGGGCTCGACTGATTGCCGAACGCGAGCACTGGGTCATCAAGAGCGCATTCGGCCGCATGGGCGATACCGTAAAACTCGGCATCGCGCACAGCCCCGATAACTGGGCGACAACGGTTGACCGCGCCCTGGCCGACCCCGAACCCTACGCGGTCCAGGCCCGTTTCGATGCCGCCCCACTCTGGTTCAGTTCAGGCCTGGCCTACGCTACCATCGGCCTGTTTCTGGTCGACGGGCAATTCGCCGGCTATTACAGTAGAGTAAGTCCTTACCCCTTGATCAATTACGATTCCTGCCATGTCGCCACGCTGGTCGAAACTGCTTGAAAGACTGGGCAAACCGCTGGGGCAGCCAGCGCCCGCCCCCGATATTTTCAGCGACGGCACCGTGCGCCAGGGCCTGTGGCACGAGTTCCGCTCCTGGGAGGCGCTTTACCAGTTGTTCGGGCCGCCTTCCGACAGCCCCTGGCAAGCCTTTCATTGCCCCACCCTGTTTGCCGCCATCGACCGTTTGCGCCTGCAGCCCCGCCTGACCGAACTGTGCCCGGAAGTGAGCGAACCAGACCCGCCAGGCGCGTGGCAGTGGCTGCGACCGGACTGCCTGGTGCTGGTCGATCTGGCCGGCGGTCAGAGCGTGCAGTTGGGGGTTCGAATGCTCACCGAAAGCCCGGCCGGTGCCCAATTGGTCAGCGCCTTCGACCACTGGCCGGCGCCGAACCCGGTCCGACAACCACTCAATGAATCCCGCTACATCCACATGGCTCCGCTGCTGTGGCCACCGCGCACAGTCAATAGTGCGGTGGCCATCGACTCGGTTGATGTCATCAACAGCATGGTCACGCTCGCACCCAGGGTCTACCAACGTCGTCAAAACGGCATCGCGGCCGATGCGGCCGCGATCTGGCTTTGCGACAGCCGTCGCCTGGTCGCGGTCAAGCCCGGTCCGGGCAATTTCGACAATCGCTATTACATCGACGACTCCATTCTGCCCGGACCCGAACTGCTGGCACGTCAGAATGTCAATCGCGTGGTACTGGTCAGCCCCAGCACCCAAAACGATCCTTCCGACGATCTGTGCAGCTTTCTCAATGAATGTCACGGCCGCGGTATGGCCCTGAGCCGGGTCGCGCTGGATGAACCGGCCACCTGGGCCGATCCGGTACCCATGCCGCCACCGCCGGCGGTGCGCCTGGCCGGGCTTAAGTATCCGAAAAGCCAGGTCGGCGGCTTCGGCGTCAAGGTGCCGGTGCCTTCAGAGAGCTCGGGAGGCTCTTTCGCCGGGGCTGGCGGATAAGCAGTTCCGTGGCCGTGCTGGGCGATTTCATCGACCGTCACTTCCTGCATTTCAATGCCGGCAACCTGGCTGCCGCCGCGCGCGCCTGGCATGCCCATATCGACAGCGGTGGCCGCCTGTTCCTGGCCCTGGCCGGGGCCCTGAGCACGGCGCGAATCGGCCGCATTCTGGCGCCGGCCATCCGCGCCGGGCTGGTTCACGGCATTTCCTGCACCGGCGCCAACCTGGAAGAAGACGCCTTTCGCCTGATCGGCAGCGACCAGTACGAGGATATTCCGGACTGGAGCACGCTCAAGCCGGCCGAGGAAGCCGCCCTGCAGACGCGTGGGGTGAACCGGGTAACCGACACCACCATTCCCGACGCGGTGATGGCGGCCATCGAGGAACCGCTGCTGGCGCGCTGGCAGGCTGCGGCCTTGAGCGGACGCAGCGCCAGCCCGGCCGAATTCCTGCTCGACACGCTGGCCGACCCCGTACTTAGGGTGCGCTACCAGAACCCGGAAGACAGCTGGCTGCTGGCCGCACGCGATTGCCAGGTGCCGATCTGGACACCGGGCTGGGAAGACTCGACCACCGGCAATGCCTTCAGCGCGGCGGTCATGCGCGGCGACATCAGCAGGCATACCTGCGTCGAAACCGGCACCGCCCAGATGAATCGCCTGGTCCGCTGGTACCTGGAAAACTGCGATCCGGAACCCGGCATCGGCTTTGTCCAGGTCGGCGGCGGCATTGCCGGCGACTTCCCGATCTGCGTGGTACCGCTGATCGCCAAGGAGCTGCAGATGCCGGATGTACCGGCCTGGGGCTATTACTGCCAGATCAGCGATGCCCAGCCCAGCTACGGTGGCTATTCCGGCGCACCGCCCAACGAGAAAATCGCCTGGGCCAAGCTGACCCCGGAAACGCCCCGCTTCAGCATCCAGTCCGATGCCACCATCGTGCTGCCGCTGCTGCTGGGCTATGTCCTGGAACGGTCAGGCAAATCGATCTGACTGGCTCAAACCCGGGTCTTTTCCAGTCGATTGGCCGAGACCTCGCGGGGGATTGGGTAGAATCTCGCCATGCCCTCCACCCCGACCCACGCCATGTCCAGCGGTCTGCAAGCCGTCATCGACCTGCTCGAGCTGGAGCGCATCGATGACAACCTCTTTCGCGGTGAAAGCCACGATATCGGCGCGCCCCAGGTCTTCGGCGGGCAGATACTCGGCCAGGCCCTGGTTGCCGCCGGCCGCACGGTTGATGGGCGCCCCCCGCACTCGCTGCATGCCTATTTCCTGCGTCGCGGCGATTTCAACCACCCGGTGATCTACCAGGTCGAACGGGCCCGCGACGGCGGCAGCTACAGCAACCGGCGGGTCGTGGCCATCCAGCACGGTCGCCCCATCCTCAACCTCGCCGCCTCCTTCCACGACGGCGATCCCGGTTTCGACCACCAGGCCGACATGCCGGAGGTGCCGGGGCCCGACGGCTTGCCCAGCACGCAGGATCTTCACCGCGGCATTGCCGACCGCGTGCCGGCCAAGCTCAAGCGCCTGCTGGAACACAAGCCGCCGTTCGAGCTGCGCCCGGTAGAGACGCCCAAGTTCATCGATCCGGCCGTCCGTCCCCCACGCAAACATATCTGGATGCGGGCCTGGGACAAGCTGGCCGATGACCCGGCCCTGCACCGGCACTTGCTGGCCTATGTCTCCGACTACGAGCTGTTGGGCACGGCCACCTTCCCGCACGAGCTGGACTTCCTCAAGCGCCCGGTGCAGATGGCCAGTCTTGACCACGCCCTCTGGTTTCACCGCCCGGTACGCGTCGATGACTGGCTGCTTTATGCCTGCGACAGTCCCAGCAATGCCGAGGGCAGGGGCTTTGCGCGCGGCCAGATCTTCAGCCGCGATGGTTGCCTGGTGGCCTCGGTGGCGCAAGAGGGGGTGATCCGGCCGCTGGACGATGGCCGATGAGTGAGCGCCCGGCGCTCCTTGGCCTGGGAGCCCTGTTCATCAGCGCCGCCATTCTTTTCCTGGGCGGTGGCCTGAACGGGGTCCTGATTCCTGTGCGCGCAGCACTGGAGTCCTATTCCACGCTGCAAATCGGTCTGCTCGGCACCGCAGCAGCGGTTGGCACCATTATCGGTTGCATTCTGACGCCCGGCCTGATCGCACAAGTGGGGCACATCCGTGCCTTCGCCGTGCTGGCCGCCGGCGCGGCGGTCGTGGCATTGCTGCATGGACTGGTCGTCGACCCCTGGTTCTGGGTTGCCCTGCGCATTCCTACCGGACTGTGTTTCGCCGGCCTGGCCACCGTCATCGAAAGCTGGCTCAACGCCAGTGCCGGCAACCGCGCACGCGGCCGGGTAATGGCCACTTACATGATCATTCAGTTGTCCATGCAGACGGCCGGGCAGCTGTTGTTGATGAGCGCCGATCCGGCCACGCTGACCCTGTTCGCCGTCGTCGCACTGGCCATCACCGCTTCCCTGATTCCGGTCGGTCTCACTCGCGCCATCACGCCGGGCCCGGTAGCCAACGTTCGGCTGCGCCTGGGCCGTCTTTACCACGCCTCACCCAGCGGTGTGGCCGGTGCGCTAGCCGTTGGCCTGGTCAACGGCGCCTTCTGGGCGCTGGCACCGCTGTATGCCAGCGATCAGGGTCTGGCGACCGCCGAAATCGCCCTGTTCATGAGCGCGGCCGTCATCGGTGGCGCCCTGCTGCAATACCCGCTGGGCCGACTCTCGGACCGGATTGATCGACGTCATGTGATCCTCGGAACAGCCACTGCGACGGGCCTGGCGGCACTCGCCCTGGCCCTGCTTGCCGGACGCTTCGCGGCCGGACCACTCTGGTTTGCCGGGATGCTGGGGGGCTTCATGTTCGCGCTTTATCCCCTGTCAGTGGCCCACGTCAACGATCACGTGGCCGAAGGCCGGTTCGTCGAAGCCTCCAGCGGCCTGTTGCTGCTGCAAGGGACGGGAGCAGTGGCCGGGCCGATCCTGGGCGCGCTCGTCATGGGTATCGTCGGCAGCGTCGGGCTGTTTTTCTACATCGCCGTGATCAATTTGCTGCTGCTGGCCTTCGTAAGCAGCCGGCTGCAGCGGGCGCCGCGACCGACCGCAGCCGAGCGCGAGGACTTCGTGGTTTTGCCATCCAGCGCGACCGCGGGGCTGGACCTGGACCCACGTGCCGCCGAGCTGGATGAGGTGTCCGAAGAAGAGCAATGGCCGTGAACGCAACAGGGCAGCCAGGTCGCAATGTAGCTGTAGAATAAAGCGATCCCTGAAATCGGTATATGACCATGCTCAAGCGCACTCTTGTTTTCCTTGCCCTGCTTCTGATCACCTCGCTGGCCCTGGCCGAGCGAGATAACGATAACGAAGCCGTGACCCTGTCCATCCCCAATATGGTCTGCATGTCTTGCGAGATGCGCATTGACCAGGCCCTGCTGGCGGTCGATGGCGTTGTCGCTACCCGCTTCGATCTGGACGCCAAGACCGTCACCGTGCATTTCAACGCTGATGTCACCAGCAGCGAGGCCCTGACCGAGGCCACAGAGGCCATCGGCTATCCGGCCACCATCGTCTCCAGCCCGACCGAAGCCGGCTGAGACCACGGCCACTCTCCCCGAGCCTTCCCGGCTGGCGAGAGAAAATCCCGGAAAATCGAGCAAACCGCATGCTCCGATCTGAAGGCGCCCAAAAGCCTTGTCCAGAGAAATTTCGGTGCTTTCGGTGCTTTCGGTGGTTCCAAGTGTTTCCCCAGTTTGCGCCCGGCGACCGCTTGTCCGAGCACAACGTCGCTAAACGCCATTCGGTTATGATTGTTATAATATAACGATACTTGGCGAAGCAGATTCAATGACCACCAACAAGCGCATACCCGTCACCGTCCTGACCGGCTTCCTTGGTGCTGGCAAGACCACCATTCTCAACCACCTGATGCGCCAGCCGGAAATGCGCGACGCCCTGGTGATCATCAACGAGTTCGGCGAAGTGGGCCTGGATCACCAACTGGTCGCCCACGCCAGCGAGGACACGGTAGTGGAATTGAGCAGCGGCTGCCTGTGCTGCACCATTCGCGGCGACCTGGTCAAGACGCTTCGCGATGTGGGCTGGCGCTACGCGCGCAACGGCGAACGCTGGTTCTCTCGCGTAGTGATCGAGACCACCGGCCTGGCCGACCCGGCACCCATCATCCATACCCTGATGACTGACGGGCACCTGGCCGATCGCTACGTCCTCGATGGCGTGGTCACCGTGGTCGACCTGGTCAACGCCGCCAACACCCTCGATCAACAACCCGAGGCCATCAAACAGGTTGCCATGGCCGACGCCCTGGTCCTGACCAAGGCCGACCTGGTCGATGCCACGGCTCGCCGGCTTCTGGATAAGCGCCTGGCCCTGCTCAACCCTTCTGCAAGCAAGCGTGAAGTCAGGGACGGACGGCTGGAACCGGACTTCATCACCGGGCTGGGCCTTTTCAATGCCGAGGGCAAGATCGCCGACGTGGCCGGCTGGCTAAAGGCCGAAGCGTATGCCAACGACCACGCTGACCATCACAGCCATGATCATGGGCATCATCACGGGCATCATCACGAGCACGACCATTCCCATGATCCAAACCGTCATGGCGACAATATCCACGCCCGCTGCTTCGTGGTCGAACAACCGCTGGAGCCGCGCCGCGTCGATGCCTTGCTGGAAATGCTGTTGATGCTGGCCGGATCCGACCTGCTAAGAGTCAAGGGGATCTTGAACCTGCGCGGCAGCGACCGACCGCTGGTCATCCACGGCGTCCAGCACATCTTTCATCCTCCGGCCACCCTGGACGACTGGCCCGATGATGACCGCAGCAGCAAGCTGGTTTTCATCACCCGTGGCATGCCTAACCAGCTACTGGAGGATCTGGTTGGAAGCCTGGGTGATGGATTGGGGGGAAGGTAGAAAAGGTAAAAGGTGAAAGGTGAAAGGTGAAAGGGGCTTCAGCTGCGGGCCTGGCGCAGGATGCCCAGGACAATCAGGACCAGACCGGCGGCCACGCAGCCGAAGATCAGCAGCTGCAGATGCTCGGGTGATTGAACCGAGTCAAGATGCCGGAAGGTTCCACGGCCGATGGCGTAGCCCAGAAAGACCAGGGCAACACCCAGAGTGCAGGCCACCTTCCCCTTCATCGCCAGTGATTGCGGTTCGAAAAGCCCATGCCTCCAATGTACTCGAAATCGCCTCAATCCGTTCGATCCGGGATGGCTTAATGGATAGACATTGGAACCACCGAAGGCACCGAAAACACCGAATTTATTGAGAAGCGTTCCTCAAGCTTTTGCAACTTCAAGGTTCGGCCGGAACAGACTCGCCATCTTCTTAAAGTCTGGACAGGATGGCCTCGACGGTCTGGCGTTTGGGTGCGACCGGGAAGGTGTTCAGGAAGTTGTGGCACAGGCGTTGAGTCAGTTCTGGGTAACCATGGCGTTCGCTGGCCTTGATCAGGTGGAGCATGGCGCTGGGGGTTTCCAGGCTGAAATTAGGCACCTGGGTCAGCAGTCGGTCGCAGCGCTCGATGGCCTCCTCGGGCCGATTGAAGCCGTCCAGCAGTGTCGGGAACCAGAGGCGCGCAAGCTGCTCCAGTCGCGGCAGGTCCTGTTGCTGACTCAAGGCCGCGAACAGCTGCCGATAGTCCAGGTTGTCACCGCCGCCGTGCATGAGTCGATCAAAGCTCGCGTCCAGATCCTCGCAAGCAGCCGGTGCCGGGGGTTTGTCGGGCCTGATTTCCACGGCGCTGGCACGCAACTGCCCCAGCAGGGCAAACCAGGCCAGAATGCCGTAGGCCCACCAGGCCATCAACATGGCGGCCCGTATGGATGCCGGTACGCCTGCAAGCAGTTCGGCCAGAACGAAGTAAAGGGCCATGAGCACAGCCAGCCCGGCGCTGGCCTGCAAACAGGCGCCTCGACCCAGCTCATTGAAAGTGTCCCGCCAGGCTGGCGGATAGAGCGCCTCGCTCAAGCGCCCGCTTAGCACCAGGGTCAGTGTCGCGGCGGGCATGAGCAAGGTGACGAGGATGCTGCCGATGACGAGCAGAACCAGGTTACCCTGGCCCCACCAGGCCAGCACCAGGACCATGGCCAGCAACCACAAGACGGTCAGCCGCAGGCCGACTCGCTCAGGCAGGTCAAGCTCGTCGTAGCTCAGCCACGGGCCGGTGGCCGAGTGGGCCAGCAGCAGCCGAGCCGCCAGGGCAAACAGGATCAGCGTGGTAATCAGCACCACCGCCAGCCCGAGCAAAAGGGCCAGGATGGACGGCAGGATGCGGTCCAGAGCAACTGCCACCCCGGCCGCCAGCGCCAGCGCCGGCACGGCCAGCGCGTAATGCTGCCACCAGGGTGCAAGCCACCAGGATGGCTTGATCTGACGGTTTGCTGACGAGCTCATCTGCCTGCCCAATTTGCGAACAGGTCTTTAGAGTAACCGAGGCCGTGTGCAATCGAGCTTGATTAACCCGGCATGCCAGGTAGCATGCCGGGTTCGGGCGCATTTGAATCCGGGGTCAGTTTTCTTCCTGGAAGCGGTCGGCAAAGATCCTGTTATCGGGCAACAGGGCCGGACCGCCCTGGAACAGGATGCGATTGTTGGCCGGACGCAGGT
>RECK01000046.1 GCA_007694055.1 Wenzhouxiangella sp. | reverse complement strand
GTGAAAGGGAAAAGGGGGAGAAGGGGAGAAGGGGAGAAGGGGAGAAGGGGAGAAGGGGAGAAGGAAAGAGGGGTAGTTTGAGTTGGGGTTTGGGTTGAAAGCGGATGGGTGGAGACGAGCCCGATGTCGGCCCCGGGCGCACGCGCTTGATGGCCTCCGGAACCGGCTTAATTGCCGATCGCGATTCGTTCGATGACGACCACGCCGGGTTGGGTGTTGTCGAAGTGGAAGCGGATGCTGGACAGGGTTGACAGGTCTACGCCGGCCGCGGCGAACGGGGCCAGGGGGACGGCAACCGACTGCAGCACGGGTTCGGTTGGGGCCTGGTAGCGCTTCTCGTCCAGGCGTTTGAGGCGGGTATGGCGCACCGGTAGCGGTGGCGGGATGGCGGCGTGATCGGCGAGCGCCACGCGCATACTGTTGCCGTCACCATCGACCAGCTCGATCTCGATGACCAGCGGTGCTCGCAGGCCGTTGTCGTCGTCTTCCTTGGCCTTCTTGCCGTTGTCTTCCTCGCCCGTGCCTTTCTGGTCGTTGCCGTCTTGATCATCGCCCAGCGCCGGCGGCGGATCACGATCGACCTGGGCCAGGTCCAGCCATAGGGACTGGTCAGCGGCAGGTGCCAGGTAGGCCAGCTTGTCCGGTGTCAGTTCGATCTGCCAGCCTGGCCGGGCCGCCGGCTCATCACCGGATGCGGCATGCCAGCCGAGGAAAACGCCGGTCTGCCGCCGCGGTGTGCGACCGCGCAGGCCCACATCGTCCTCGCGCCACAGGTCCAGGTCGGTGGCCGAGAAGCGGATCCTGCCGGCGGCATCACGACCAAGATCCACCCCGTCCTCGAAGTCGGCCAGCAGCCGGCGCGAACCATCGTCGCAACGGGCCAGATGGATGGTAGGAGCAAGGAGCCGACCCGCCAGATCCGGCTGGCAGAACAGGGCCGGCATGGGTGCAGGCTCTGCAACCGCGTGCTCGACGAAGGCAGTCATGTAAAGCAGGCCAACCCGACGCTGATCGTCACCGGACAACAGCCAGGCCCGGTTGAGCAGATGGCGGGCCGGGCCACCGGCATCAGCGTTGCCCCAGCGGGTATTGAACTGGCCGTGGTTGGCGTGGTGTACGTACAGTCCGGCCCGAAACTGGCCCTGTTCGGGGTCGGGACGGGTGCGCGCCCACTGGCGGTCACCCATGAACAGGGAGACATCGGCATCCATGCCGCCGTGGATGACGAAGTAACTCACGTCTTCCAGTTCGGTGGGCTTGGCCGAAGGCCAGAACTGACCGTCGACGGGTGCGATGGCGACCACGCCGCGGATGCCGAAATCGAAATCGAATTCGATCCGCCCGTCCTCGGGGAAACGATCAAGGCGGTTGAAGGCCGCCGCCAGGGCCACGGCCTCGCCGCCGCGCGAGTGACCGATCAGGACGACCTGGTCCAGATCGACCTGCGCCTGCAGCGGATGCTCGGGCGCAGCCTGCCAGGTGCGCCAGGCAGCCAGGTGTTTGAGCAGCAGCCAGCCGCGGGTCGCGTTTTCGCGGGGCACGCCGCCGAACATGCTGCCGTTGATGAAGTTCTGGTCCACCGACACCACCACCTGCCCGCGACTGGCCAGGTGTTCGCCCAACCAGGCGTAGCCCGGATCGGACGGGTTCATCATGTCGTGGTTGCCGTGCACCACCAGCACCAAAGGCAGCGGCCCGGCAGCATCGGCCGGGTACCAGACCCGACCGTTCAGGGGCAGCTGGTCCAGGCCGTAGCCCAGCCAGCGTTCACGCAGCCGCAGCCCGAATCCGGTCGGGCGGCCCAGCAGATCGCGGGCATCAACGGTATCGCTGGTCCAGGCCACATCGTCGCGAAACTCGCGCCGCCAGCGCTCCTGGCCGGACCCGTAGGTCAACGTCTCGACCCGGTAGGGCCCGGCAGCCAGCAAACTGGCCCAGGGCTGGCCATCATGATCGGGAATATCGACCAAGGCCATGACCGGATCCTGGCCGCGCATATCCAGGTACAGCCAAACCATCGGCGCCAGGCTCAGCACCAGTCCGGCCAGCACCAGCGGCAGGTCGATCAGGTAGCGCCGGCCTGATCCTGCCAGGCGAATCGAGGCAACGGCCAGCAAGGTCAGACCCAGCACGATCACCAGGCTGGCAGCCAGGGCCAGCTCGGGCATGAAGTTGATCAGGCTGGCCAGCGCGCCCAGGCTGATCACGGCGATCAGGCCGGCGCGGGTCCACAGGCGCAAGATCAGGGGCAACAGGCGGGCGCCCAACCCGAACAACAGCCCGACCAGGCCCCAGGTGGCCCAGGCCATGGTCGCGCCCAGCAACAGGTTTGCCGGCCAGCCCCAGGGCAGGCTCAGCGTCTCGACGCCGATCCAGGCGCCCATCGCCAGTGCTGCCCAGAACAGTACCCGGCTGATGCGCGAGGCTGTCTCCGGGGCCGGGGTCAGCCCGTCGACCAGGGCCTGGCCGCGCTCGCCCAGCCAGCGAAGCGCCCGCTGCCAGGCCTGGCGAATTTTCCCCGTCTTTTCAACTTGCGGTGATTCAGTCATATTCTGGCCAGACCCTCAAAAACCGTGTCGCCAATCTACGCGCCATCAGTCCGCCGGGCAAGCGCCGAAAGTCACGACCTTGGTGGATGGATCGAGGCGGCGGCTTCGCCGGCCAGGGGATTCGAAGCCGCCGGGGCAAGCGATGCGCGCGGCTTTTTGCTCCGACCCCAGCGCCGGTCCAGCAGGTATCCAATCAGCGCACCGACCACCAGCGGGCCCAGCCAGGCGATATTTACGATCATGGCCATGCCCAGGTCGGCAAACAGGCGGGCCAGGCCGATCTGGAAGAAAGCAATATGCGTGGCCACCCCGTTGCCGATCATCGCTCCATAGTGGCTGCGCAGCCACCACCGCCCATCGCTCGGTCCCCGCCGGGAAAGTCTCAGCGATTGCCAGGCCGCCAGGGGCCCGATAGCGCCAAAGGCGATCAGCAAGATCGCGCCATGGATCAGGCCCAATGCAACGGTCGCCAGCCCGGCCAGGCCGAGCACGATGGCACCTGCCCGAAAGCATCCATTGGCAAAATGCTCGAAGCTGTTTCGGTGGCGAACGGCCCGCCAGGCGTTGAGGCAGTTGACGCTGACCAGGACAACCAGGTAGGCGAGAAAGACCGCCCAGATCACGTGGCCATTAAGCCAGGTCGCCACCGACAGCGGCAGCGCGGTCAGGACCACACCGACCATGGCCAGCAAAAACACCCGCCCGGCCAGACGATGAGCGCCACTGCCCTTGCCGGCCAGGGCGGCGAACCAGTAGCTGATCAGGGCCAGGCCACCGAGCCAGGCGTGGGGCAGTGCGAACCAGGCTTGCAGCTGAATGGCGGTCATGAGCGATGTCCTTGAGGTAGCCGATAACTGTGGCCACCATCATCGGCATCATTGGCCGGCCAATCAGGTGCCGAAGGTCAGCCAGGCAGGGTGCCGAAAGTCACCAATTGCCCTGCCGGCCTTGTCTGGCGGCAGTCATCGGCCTATAAAGCAGCGATGAAAGACTATCTGCGCCACCTGGCCTCCGAGCTGCTGTCACCACTTGCCCTGTCGTCCTACGTGGCGCTGGCGGCGGTGTGGACCGGCGTTGTTGGCCTGTTCGGCCTGCCCGGCGAGGGGCTGGGCAGCACTGCGATCCTGCTGCTGGCCGTATTCACGTTGGCCTGGGTCTATGCCCTGGCCGGTGACGAGTCTCGCCCGGACTGGCGTGCCGATGTCTGCCTGATCCTGCTGGCGACAGCGGCGCTGGGACTGATTGCCCTGGGGCGTTCCGGGGTCAGTCCGATCCTTTTGATATTGCTGGCGACGATGCTGGCGGTCCGCTTTCCCGGCAGCCGCGTGTTCGCCGCTCTCGCCCTGGTCAACCTGGCTTTCGCCGGCCTGATGCACTGGCGCTGGCAAGCGGAATGGTCCTGGGTGATGGTGTCGGTGGGCGCCTACGGCGCATTCCAGGTCTTTGCCGCCCTGCTCCTGCACTACGCGCGGCGGGCCGAGGCCATGGCCGAGGATCTGCGCGCGGTCAACGCGCATCTGCTGACCACCCGCTACCTGCTCGACGAAGCAGCCCGCGACCAGGAGCGCCTGCGCCTGTCACGCGAACTGCACGATGTGGCCGGGCACAAGCTCACCGCCCTGAAGCTCAACCTGCGCCAGCTCCGCCGCCACCCGGACTTGAACGAATCCGAGGAACTCGCGCAGGCCGCCGGCCTGGCCGACGAACTGCTCGGCGACATTCGCGGCGTGGTCCGCCAGCTCCGGGCCAGCGATGGTATCGACCTGGCCCGGGGCCTGCGCAAGCTGGCTGCACCGTTTCCGCGCCCGGCCCTGGAACTGGAGATCGATCCCGCTTTTCAGGTGCAGCGCGCCGACCAGGCCGAAGCCGTGCTGCGCCTGGTCCAGGAGGCGCTAACCAATGCGGCCCGCCACGGCAAGGCACGCCACCTGTGGGTTCGACTTGGTAATCGCGACCGGAATCTGCACCTGGAGCTCGAGGACGACGGTGCGGCTGCCTGGCCAGTCGCGCCGGGCAACGGGCTGAACGGCATGCGCGAGCGCATCGAGTCGCTGGGTGGAACCCTTGCACTGGATCTGTCCCCGCGCGGCGGGCTGGCGATCGCCGCCACGCTGCCCCGCGAGGTCCCGGCATGAGCGTCCGCATCGCGCTGGCCGATGACCAGGCGCTGGTGCTCAAGGGCTTGCGCTCGCTGCTCGACGCCATGGCCGGCGTCAGGGTCGTGATCGAGGCGCAGTCCGGCGAGGCCTTGCTGGCCCAATTGCAGCAGCAGGAAGTCGACCTGGTCATTTCCGACATTCGCATGCCGGGTCTCGATGGCATCGCCCTGACCCGCAGGCTGCGGGAAACCCTGCCGAGCCTGCCGGTGCTTCTGCTCACCACCTTCGACGAACAGGACCTGATGCTGGCCGCGGTGGAGGCCGGCGCCCAGGGTTTCCTGCTCAAGGACATATCACCCGAAGACCTGGAGGCCGCCATCGCCGACATCGTGGCCGGACGCGGACTGCTGCAGCCGGTGTCCACTACCCCGGTCCGCCAGCGCTACGCCTACCATGACGCCAATGCCCCCACCGATACCTTCAGCGAACGCGAGGTCGCCATCCTGAGACTGCTCGCCGGCGGCTACTCGAACAAGGAAATCGCCCGCAGCATCCACCTGGCCGAAGGCACGGTCAAGAACTACGTCTCCGACATCCTGGCCAAACTGGAAACCCGCGACCGCACCCGCGCCGTCCTCAAGGCCATCACCCTGCAGATCATCTGACCCGAGACGCTCTGTCGCCTCCAGCCCTGCACCCGGCATCTCTTCCCTCTTCCCTCTTCCCTCTTCCCCTCTTCCCCGCAAGCGTATGGAAATTGAGCAGGACCGGGATCAGCAACCAGCCAAGAGAACGGCCAGCTAACTACTTGGCCAGCGCTTCAAACTCGAAGGCCAGGTGGACTTCGTCGCCAACCAGTCCGTCTTCGACGCCGTAGGTCATGCCCCACTCGCTGCGGCGAATGGTCGTGCTCGCCGACAAGCCCAGGGTGTATTTCTCATGACCAAACGGGAAGTAGTCGGTCTTGTTGATGGTCGCGTCCAGCTCCACCGGCCGGGTTTCGCCCAGCAGGGTCAACTCGCCGGTGAGACGACCGGTGCGCGGGTCATCCTCGCTCGGATGCCAGGCATCGGCCTTGAAGCGGATGGTGTCGTGGCGACGGACATGCAGGAAATCACGGTTGCGGACATGGTTGTCGCGGCGCTCGTGGTTGGTGAACACGCTGCTGGCATCAACCTCGACCTCGCCGGAATGCAGCTCGTTGGCCTCTTCGTCGTAGACAAAGCTGCCGCGGGCATCCAGGAACAGGCCGATCTGGTCGGCAAAGCCGACGTGATCAACCCGAAACATGATCGAGAAGTGATCCTTGTCGATCTCGAACTCGCGCGGCTCGGCCACGGCGGTGACGCCAAGGGCGAGCAGCAGCACAGCCATGAGGCCATGGGCAGGCAGGCGTCGAGAAATTCGATTGCTAAACGTCATGAGAACCTCCGGTAGATTGGGGGACGGGAAGTACTTGCGGTCGGCGGCTGACGATGGCGGTAAAGCCAATTCACATCGGCGCCAAAGGACAGCAGCAGGGAAATCAGTGCGACGGCGAGAACGGCCGCCTGCAGACCCGATCCGAGGATGGGGGCCAGCGCAAGCAGCAAGGCAACCACCTGGACCACGCAGACCAGCTTGCGCCGAAAGCGCTCGGGCAGCGGTTCACCGAGCCATGGCAGCACGGCTGCCGCGGCAACAAAGGCATAGCGCATGGCACCGATCAGCAGCACCCAGGCCGCTGCCTGACCGCTCAACCACAGGGCCACGCACAGCGTCATGATGAAAGCGGCATCGACTTCCATATCGAAGCGCGCCCCGAAAGCGCTGCTCTCCCGGAAGCGTCGGGCCAGCCAGCCGTCGACACCGTCCAGCAATAGCAACAGCAGTGCCAGGCCGACCATGAACCAGGCCTGGGTCACGAACAGCCCAGGTTCGGCCAGGGCAGCGACCAGAACCAGGGCCATCAGGGCGCGCGCCAGCGTGACCTGGTTGGCCAGGCCCAGCGCCTGGCCAGTATCCGGGCGAGATCGCTCGACCAGCCAGACCAGGCCCAGCGCAGCGACCAGGAAGACGGCATGGCTTGCCATCGGTGCGCCGATCCAGAACAACAATGCCGACCCCAACAGCAGCGCCACCGGCAGGGAGTACCATGCCGAGCGCGGGCCTCGTCGTGGGCCGGAATGTCCGACCGAATGTGACTTATGCATGTTCACATCCATCAACGTGACACGATAAAGGGAAAATGGGCGTGAAGACAGAAATCGAGCAGATGACCCAGGCTGAGTTATGGTGTGTTTGAATCGCGTCGCGCCTCAATCAGAAGGCACAAACCTCATGAAGACGATACCTGACTACGTATGTCGCTTAGCCATATTTGCCGGCGCGGAGACGGTCAGAGGGCCTTGCGCCAAGGGCTTGGCGGTTTGCCGCTCGCCATTCTGGCGAGCGATCCCCTGCAGTGCTCGATCCAGGCGGGGTCCGCCGAACTCGCTCCACGCCCTCCGGGCGCTCCGCTCAGACAGGCGGCGGCCCTTTTCCCGCCTGTCTCTGCGCACGCGCAACGGCTCCACTCCGGGGCTTCATGGCCTTCGGCCAAGCCGCCCCTGCGTTCTCGCCTGCGCTTCGGCTGCACCGAAAGCACTTGGCGCAAGGCCCTCTGACCTATGCCCATGACCAATACCGCTCAAGCATTCTGGACCGTCGCCCCCGGGCGCGGCGAACTGCGGCCCACGTCGCTGCCGGCCGATGGCGATGGCATGGTGACAATCAGCACGCGCTTCAGCGGGATCAGCCGCGGCACCGAAAGCCTGGTTTTTGCCGGTCAGGTGCCGGACAGCGAGTTCGAGCGCATGCGCGCACCGTTCCAGGAAGGCGACTTCCCGGCTCCGGTCAAGTACGGCTACGCCAGCGTCGGCCAGGTCGAGAGCGGGCCAAAAGCTTTGCTGGGTCGAGACGTGTTCTGCCTTTATCCCCACCAGGACCGCTACCGGGTTCCGGCCCGGGCCGTCATTGCGCTGCCCGAGGGCCTGCCGCCCGAGCGCGCCGTACTGGCCGCCAACATGGAAACCGCGCTCAACGCCTGCTGGGATGCCGCGATCGCGCCCGGCGACCGGGTCACGGTCATCGGCGCCGGAGTTGTCGGGGCGCTGGTGGCCTGGCTGAGTGCCGCCATTCCCGGCACCGAGACCACCCTGGTCGACATCAACCCGAACCGGGCCGACCTGGCCGAGCAACTGGGAGCAAGCTTTGCCAGTCCTGACGCTGCCCCCGATGAGCAAGACGTGGTCATCCACGCCAGCGCCAGCGAGTCAGGCCTGGTGCAAGCGCTGGAGCTGGCCGGCTTCGAGGCCCGCATCATCGAGCTGAGCTGGTTTGGCAAGGCAAGACCTGCCCTGCCCCTGGGCGAGGTCTTCCACTCACGCCGCCTGCAACTGCACTGCAGCCAGGTCGGCCACCTGCCCGCTAACCGCCGCGCGCGCTGGGATCACCGCCGCCGCCTGGCCAAGGCCCTGCAGCTGCTTTGCGATCCCCGCCTGGATGCCTTGATCAGTGGTGAGTGTCACTTTGGTGAACTACCCGAGGCGATGCCACGGCTGCTGGGCGGGGACAGCGAGGTGCTTTGCCATCGGGTCAGGTATGGGCGGTGAAAGGTGAAAGGTGAAAGGGAAAAGGGGGAGAGGGCGAGAGGGGGAGAGGGGGAGAAGGGGAGAAGTTGAGAAAGCTATCTGGCGGTGATTGATCGGGTCTTGGCCTGGGTGGCGTAAGCTTGGAGGCTGATTTCAAGCAAGGCCAATCTCATGTACAGCCTGACCGTTCGCGATCATTTCATGATTGCCCACAGTTTCAACGGCGAAGTTTTTGGACCGGCGCAGAAGCTGCATGGGGCCACTTACGTGGTCGATGCCAGTTTCATGCGCGCAGCTCTGGATGGCGATGGCCTGGTGGTCGATATCGGCCTGGCCTCCAGCGTGCTGGGCGAAATCCTGGCCGAGTTCAACTACCGCAATCTCGATGAGGTGGAAGACTTTCGCGGGCACAACACCACCACCGAGTTCATGGCCCGGGTGATCTTCGAGCGCCTGGCCGAGGCCGTCAAGGCCGGTCGCCTGGGCGAAGGCGCACGCGGCCTGGAGCGCATCAAGGTCTCCCTGAAGGAGTCCCATATCGCCTGGGCCAGCTACGAGTCCGCGCTTTGAAGTCAGTCTTTATCGTCCCGGGCGATCCTGCCCAACGCACCGGGGGGTATTTGTACGATGCGCGTATCGTGGCTGAGCTGCGGCGACTGGGGTGGACGGTCGATGTGGTCGGCCTGGACGGGCAGTTTCCGCTGGCTTGCGACACCGCCCGGAGGGCGCTGGATCAGTGCCTGGCCGGGCTGCCGGATGGGGCGGTGGCGGTTATCGACGGTCTGGCCCTGGGCGGCTTGCCGGACGTGGCCGTGGCGCATGGCCGGCGGCTTGAATTGATCGCCCTGGTTCACCATCCGCTGGCCGACGAAACCGGGCTGGCGCCGGCCCAGGTCCGGCAGTTGCTCGACAGCGAACGACGCGCGCTGGCGGCCTGCCGCCGGATCATCGTCACCAGCCGCTTTACCGCGCGCAGGCTGGCCGAGCTGGAGCTGGCCGGGACAGCGTCCAAAGTGGTTGAACCCGGCGTCGATGCAGCCGAGCCTGCCCCGGCCGCCCTGGCCATGGCCCGGGGCCAGACCCTGCCCGGACCGATGGGCCTGGTTTGCGTGGCCAGCCTGACGCCGCGCAAAGGCCATGCAACGCTGCTCCAGGCCCTGGCCCAGCTTTCGCGATCGGACTGGACCCTGGCCCTGGTCGGCAGCGAGACTCGCGACCGCGCCCATGCTGAAAAACTTCGCCAACTGGCCGAATCGAGCGGGCTGGGCGAGCGGATCCACTGGCTGGGCGAACTCGATGAAGACCAGCTTGACCGCGCCTACCGGTCCGGCAGCCTGTGCGTGGTGCCCTCGCTTTACGAAGGCTACGGCATGGTGGTCAGCGAGGCGCTGGCCCGCGGCTTGCCGCTGGTCAGTACCACCGGCGGCGCGCTGGCCGACACCGTGCCCGCCGACTGCGCGCTGAAGGTCGCACCGGGCGATGCCGATGCCCTGGCCGCGGCCATTGCCCGCTTCATGGACGACGCCGGGCTGCGTGCCGACCTTTGCCGTGCCGCGCTGGACAAGCGCGAGCAACTGCCCGACTGGGCCGCCGCCGGACGGGCGTTTGCCGGCGCCGTGCGTCCATGAGCGCGCACTTCCCGGCCGACTGGCTGAGCCTGCGCGAGCCCGTGGACGCCCGCTCGCGCTCGGCCGAGCTGGCCGATATCCTGGTTCGACGCTGGAGTTCTGCGCAGACATTGCGGGTGATCGACTTAGGCAGCGGCCATGGCAGCAACCAGCGCTGGCTGGCCCCGCGCCTGACGCAGTCGCAGCACTGGACCCTGGTCGATCATGACGCGCAGCTGCTTGAGCGCGCGCTGGCCAGCGAGCTGCCCAGGCACATCGCCAGCAAGGCCGAGCAGATCGACCTGGCAGACTGGCATCTGCCGACAACAACTGCACCCGACCTGGTGACCGCCTCGGCCCTGTTCGACCTGGCCTCGCAGGAGACGATCGAAGGCCTGGCCGCGGAACTGGCAGCCGCCGGCGCGGCCGGGCTGTTTGCCCTGACCGTGGACGGCCACTGGGGCCTGCTCGATGCCTCGGGTCAGCCGCTGAGTGATGGCGATACCGAACAGGTTCGGGCGCTGTTCAATCGGCACCAGCAAGGCGACAAGGGGCTGGGCCAGGCCCTGGGTCCGGCGGCCGCCATCGCGTTGCCACAGGCGCTGGCCCAGGCCGGGATGACGGTCACGACCCGGCCCAGCCCCTGGCTGCTGGCAGCCGGCGAACAGGCGGGTTCCGACCTGGCCCGGGCCCTGGTTGGCGGCTGGGCCGAGGCCGCCATCGAACAGGCACAAGCCGAAGACAGGGAAAGGCACTGGATCCCTGCATGGCGCGACAGTCTCAAGCAGGCACTGGACCAGGCCCAGGTCGGACTTGAGGTAGGCCATATCGATGTGCTGGCCTTGCCCGAATCATGAGCCCGCGCCGGCGAGCGCTGCTGAACTGGCTCGTCAGCGCCGTCGTACTATTGGCCCTGGCCGCGTGGCTGGACTGGCGCGAAATCCTGCGCGGCCTCATCGTTCTGAACCCCGGCTGGCTGGCCCTCGCCCTGATCCTGGCCCTGGGCCAGACCGTGCTGGCCGCCTGGCGCTGGCGCTACACCTGCGCCCGGCTGGGACTGACCCTGTCCCCGCGCCAGGCCATCGAGGAGTACTTTCTCTCCAGCCTGGCCAACCAGGTTCTGCCCGGCGGCGTGCTGGGCGATGCCTGGCGGGCCCAGCGTCACGCCGACGCCAGCCAGAAGGTTGGTCCGGCCTGGCGCTCAGTCATCCTCGAGCGGGCATCCGGACAGCTGGCAGTGGTGCTGATCACCCTGTCCGTGTTGATCTTCAGCCCGACCTGGCAGGCAGCCCTGGAACGGCTGGGCATTGCCCTGCCGGTGCTGCTGGTCGCCGCCCTTGTCTTGTCAGGCCTGATCGCACTGGCCATCGTGCTGCTTGCCCGTAACCGAACCCTGGGCACCGCCCTGGCCATCACCTGGCAGGATGCGCGCCGCGCCTTGCTCAACGCACGGGACCTGCCGTTCCAGCTGCTCAGCTCGCTGGCCATCGTCGCCACCCTGGCGGCCGTTTTTGCCAGCGCCGGTCAGGCGGCAAGCGTGGCCGCCGGATTCGGCGTGCTGTGGCTGCTGGCCGTTCCCGTCCTGCTGGCCATGCTGATTCCCCTGTCGGTGGCCGGCTGGGGCTTTCGCGAAGCGGCCGCAGCCGGCATCTTCATGGCCGTGGGCCTGTCCCCCGAGCAAGGCGTAACCGTGGCTGCGGCTTACGGGCTGATCGTCCTGGCCGCCAGCCTGCCGGGCGCCCTGATCCTGATACGTACCCGACGCCCGTCGTAAATCGGCGAGCGGGAAAAGCCAGGAACCAGGGAAAAACATGGGAACCACCGAAGACACCGAAAGCACCGAAAATTTGAGTTCCTTGAAGAAAGCCTTTTCGGTGGTTCCCGGCCCTGGTTTTCAATATTGCATAGGCAGCGTTTGACCCGGGAGGACAAGCCGATCATCGGGGCACGCGATAGTGAAGGCCATGAACCAGTTCCCTGATCCTGATGCGTACCCGACGCCCGTCGTAAA
>RECK01000201.1 GCA_007694055.1 Wenzhouxiangella sp. | reverse complement strand
TTCCCAGGCCCAGCGGCCTGAAATCGTAGCCGAGCAGGATGTTGTTGCAATCCAGGGGCTCGATGATGATGCTGCCGACCTCGTCAATGCTCAGGTCCGATGGATCGAATGCGCCGGGACCAAGTCCGATGAATTCGCCACCGCGGAAGCGCAGCAGGCCCATTTCCACGCCTGGAAAGCCGGGAGGCTCGCCCCCGGTGTTGCCGACCAGCCACATCGGCTCGCCGTTCATGTAGGTAAAGAAGATGGCGAAGATGAAGTTGGTGTCGTCGGCCAGTTCACCAACGATCAGCTGCAGGCCGGTCGAGGGAATGCCGTCGAAGGTGTACTGGCCCGACATGCGTCCGTGCAACAGCGGGATTTCAAACTGGGGCGGATCGAGTCCGGGCACGTAGGGCGGGATATCGAACAGCTCGCCGGTGTTGGCGACCTGGGGCGAAAAGGCAGCCCAGCTCAGCTCCAGGGTGAACAGGTCGTTGTAGTCCTCAGGCAGGAAGAAGAGGCTGCCGTCGACTGAAAAAATATCGACGCCGAGGATGAAGGTCTCGCCGGCGGTGCTGACCACATCGCCGCTCGCGCCCATGGCGCCGACGCCGGGTGCGCGCTGGAGCTGACCCAGGTGCTCGGGGAAGTCGACTGTGCCGGCCTCGGCCCAGACCTGGGGGATCAGGACCGGAAAGTCGCCGCTGACTTTTTGCAGCCTGACCAGCACCAGGGACTGGTCGGGGTCGAAGCAGCCCATGCGCCAGATCGTGACCCGGATTTCGGCATCGCGATCAACGCTGCCTATGCTCGGTACGGGAATGAATTCGTCGTAGAGGGTGTTGTCTGCGCTGGCCGGTGCGTCGGGCAGGCTGATGGCCACGCAGCCCGGCGGGTAGGGCGTATGCAGGATATCGGTCAGCACGTTGATTTCGCCAGTGGCCAGGGTGCGGCTGGCAGCCAGCAGCAGAAGCAGGGGCAGAAGTCGGGTCATGGCACGATCCTGGTCAGGTTTGAGATTCCAGTGTAAGCCCCTAGCCTGAGCGCTGGCTGAACGACCGTGGCTGAACGACTTATCGGCCAGGCGACCGCTTGCGTTAAAATGCCGGTTTTACGAATTCGGAGAATGCAGCGGCATGGCCGGGCATAGCAAATGGGCCAATATCCAGCACCGCAAGAAGGCGCAGGACGCCAAACGCGGCAAGATTTTCACCCGCCTGGTTCGCGAGGTCAGCGTGGCAGCGCGCGAGGGTGGCGGCGATCCCGATGCCAATCCGCGTCTGCGCCTGGCCATGGACAAGGCCAACGCAGCCAACGTGCCCAAGGACAACATCGAGCGCGCGATCAAGAAAGCCACCGGCGAGCTTGAGGGCGCCAGCTACGAAGAGATCCGCTACGAGGGTTACGCGCCCGGTGGCGTGGCGGTGATGGTGGATTGTCTGACCGACAACCGTAACCGCACCGTGGCGGCCGTACGTCACGCCTTTACCAAGCACGGTGGCAACCTGGGTACGGACGGTTCGGTCGGTTACCTGTTCGAGAAGAAAGGCGTGATTACCTTCGCGCCGGGTACCAGCGAAGAGCAGGTCATGGAGGCCGGTCTGGAAGCAGGGGCTGAAGATATCGTCTCCGACGCCGACGGCAGCATCGAGGTGCTGACCGCGCCCGAGGATTTCGAGGCCGTGCGCGATGCGTTTCGCGCCGCCGCGCTGGAAGCCGAACAGGCCGAGATTACCCAGCGCGCTTCCACCCTGGTCGAGGTCGATGTCGAGACTGGCCAGAAACTGTTGAAGTTTCTCGACGTGCTGGAGGATCTGGACGATACTCAGGATGTCTGGTCGAACGCCGATATTCCTGCCGAGGCTTACGAGGATTGATGAGGATCCTCGGCCTGGATCCGGGCTCCCGAGTGACCGGCGTCGGTATTATCGAGGGAGACCGCCTGATTCATGCCGAGGACCTGAAACTGGGTGATGGTCCTCTGCCCGAGCGCCTGGGCATGATTTTTTCCCGCCTGCAAGTCATCATCGCCAGCCATGCCCCCGATGTTGCGGCCGTCGAAACCGTGTTCATGAGCCGCAATGCCCAGTCGGCGATCAAGCTGGGGCAGGCCCGTGGTGCGGCGATCTGTGCGGCGGTCGCGGCCGGTCTGCCGGTTCACGAATACGCCCCGCGGGCGATCAAGCAGGCACTGGTTGGACGCGGTGGTGCCGCCAAGGAACAGGTACAGCATATGACCCGCATTTTGCTCAAGATTGACCAGCGGCTGGGTGCCGACGCGTCAGATGCGTTGGCCGTGGCCCTGTGTCACCACCACACCGCCCAGACCAACCGGCGTTTGCCGCCTGGCGTGGTCCTGCGATGATCGTGCAACTCAAGGGCACCCTGATCAGCAAGCGCCCGCCGCTGCTGGCGGTGGATGTCAACGGCGTTGGTTACGAAGTCGAGGCGCCGCTGAGTGTTTTCGACCAACTGCCGGCCGTCGGCGAGCCGATTACCCTGCTGACCCAGATGATCGTTCGCGAAGACTCGCAAACGCTCTATGGCTTCAGCCGCGAGTCCGACCGCGCCCTGTTTCGCGAATTGCTCAAGGTCTCGGGCGTGGGGCCACGCCTGGCCCTGGCCATCCTGTCCGGCGTCAGCGGCAATGATTTCGCCCTGATGGTCGAGGCCGGCGATGCCCAGGCCCTGACCCGTCTGCCCGGCATCGGCAAGAAAACCGCCGAGCGCCTGATCCTGGAAATGCGAGGCCGTTTGCCCGAGCAGGATGGCGGCGGTGCCACGGCAGCGGCTGGTGATGCGGCCTCCGAGGCGCGCGCGGCCCTGGCGGCATTGGGTTACTCGTCGGCCGAGGCGCTCAAGATGGTGCGGGCCGTTGCCAACCAGGACCAGCCGGCCGAGGCCCTGATTCGGGCAGCCCTCAAGCAAAAGATGAGTGGGTGAGTTTATGGAAGAACGCCTGATCAGCGCTGCTACCCAGCCGGAAGAAGCCCGCATCGAGGCCACGCTGAGGCCTGCACGGCTGGCCGAGTACATTGGCCAGCCGGTGATGAAGGAGCGCCTGGAAATCTACCTGGAGTCGGCGCGCCGACGTCACGAGGCCCTGGACCATGTATTGATCTTCGGCCCGCCCGGCCTTGGCAAGACGACCCTGGCCCATGTTATTGCCGCCGAAATGGGCACCCAGCTGCGCCAGACCTCCGGTCCGGTGCTGGAGCGGGCTGGCGACCTGGCCGCGCTGTTGACCAACCTGGAGCCGGGCGATGTCCTGTTCGTCGACGAGATTCACCGCCTGAGTCCCGTGGTCGAAGAGGTGCTGTACCCGGCCATGGAGGACTACCGGATTGACATCATCATCGGTGAAGGTCCTGCCGCCCGGTCGATCCAGCTGGATCTGCCGCGCTTTACCCTGGTCGGCGCCACCACCCGCGCGGGCCTGCTGACCTCGCCGCTGCGCGATCGCTTCGGCATCGTCGAGCGCCTGGAATTCTATGCCCCTGAAGACCTGGCCCGTATTGTTACCCGTTCGGCGGGCATCCTCGACATTGAAACCGACCCGGGCGGTGCCGACGAGATCGCACGCCGGGCCCGTGGCACGCCGCGCATCGCCAATCGCCTGCTCAGGCGGGTGCGCGATTTTGCCCAGGTCAAGGCCGAGGGCCGGATTTCCGATGCGGTCGCGCGCCTGGCGCTGGAGATGATGCAGGTCGACAAGCGCGGTTTCGACACCATGGACCGGCGCCTGCTCCAGGTCCTGATCGAGCACTTCAGCGGTGGCCCGGTTGGCGTCGAAAGCCTGGCCGCGTCACTGTCGGAGGAGCGCGGCACCATCGAGGATGTCATCGAGCCCTTCCTGATCCAGGAGGGTTACCTGATTCGCACCGCCCGCGGTCGCATGGCGACCTCGAAGGCCTGGCAGCACCTGGGTTTGTCGCCGCCGGATGGAACAGGCGTTGGAGATTTGTTCGGGGGAGAGGGAACGAAGTCATGAGATACCGGGTTTACTGGGAAGATACCGACGCCGGCGGGGTGGTTTACCATGCCCGCTACCTGCATTTTTTCGAGCGCGCACGCTCGGACTGGCTGTTGGGGCTGGGTTTCCCGCAGATTGAGCTGAAAGCCCGCCTGAATCGACTGTTCGCGGTCAGCCGCATGGACACCCATTTCATCAGCCCGGCCAGACTTGAAGATGAACTTGAGGTCTCGGTCGTCGTCGAACAGGTGCGGCCAGCCTCGGTGCATTTCAGCCAGACCATTCACCGCGCGGGTGACGGCGAACTGCTGGCCACGGCAGCGGTCCGAGCAGTCTGCCTGGCGGCCGATACGTTCCGGCCGGCACGGGCGCCGACCGAGCTGTTCGACGCGATCAGACAATTACAACGGGAATCGGATTCATGAATTCATCGCAAATGGGCATCTGGGAGCTGATCCTCGAGGCCAGTCTGCTGGTTCAGGGCGTCATGGCCCTGCTGGTACTGGCCTCGCTGGCTTCCTGGATGGTGATCTTTCGCAAGCGCCAGCAGCTCAGTCGGGCCGAAAAGCGCGCGCGCGATTTCGAGGAAAGGTTCTGGTCCGGCGCCGACCTCAACCAGCTCTATGACAAGGTGGCCGGCAACTCTGCCGGGCGCGAAGGCATCGAGTCGATTTTCGAGTCCGGTTTCCGCGAATTCACCCGCCTGCGCGAAGAGCGCCACCTGCACCCGGATACCCTGACCAACGGTGCCCAGCGTGCCATGCGGGTCACGCTGACCCGGGAAATGGAGCGTCTTGAACACCATCTAAGCTTTCTGGCTACGGTCGGCTCAGTCAGCCCCTACGTGGGCCTGTTCGGCACCGTCTGGGGCATCATGAACTCCTTTCGCGGTCTGGCCGGCGCTCAGCAGGCCACCATTGCCATGGTCGCCCCCGGTATCGCCGAGGCCCTGATTGCCACCGCGATGGGCCTGTTTGCCGCGATTCCGGCCGTTGTAGCCTTCAACAAATACTCGTCCCAGGTCGAGCGCATCGAAATGCGCTACGACAATTTCAAGGAAGAATTCGCTGCCATTCTCCATCGCCAGGCCCGGCGCCTGGCCGAGAAGGCCTAGGCGATCATGTCCGAACACTACGTACGGCGCCGTCGCAAGCGCATGTCGGAAATGAACGTCGTGCCCTACATCGACGTCATGCTGGTTTTGCTGGTGATCTTCATGATCACCGCGCCGTTGATGAACCTGGGCGTGGAGATCGATCTGCCACAGGCCACCGCCGAGGCGCTCAGCGACCAGGGTGATCCCCTGATGGTTACGGTCACCCGCAACGGCGATTTTTTCCTTGATACCGGCGACCAGCCGCAGCTGGTCGATGGCGAAACCCTGGTCAGCACGATCGCAGCGATCGCTGCACGCAACCCCGATTTACAGGTGCTGGTCGGCGGTGATCGCGATGCTGCCTACCAGCATATCTACGCCGCCATGGTGTACCTGCAGCGCGCCGGCGTGCCGTCGGTCGGGCTGATTGGCGATCCGGAACAAGACTGAGCGCTGCCCTGCCGCCCCGGCTGCCATGATATCGCCCCAGCGCAAACAGGCTCTGATTGACGGCCTGCAGGCATTTGGCCTGGCCGTGCTCGTGCACCTGGCTTTTGGAGTCCTTTTGTTCATTGGCGCCTGGGACTGGCCGCGCTTCGACCAGCCCGATCCGCCGGTGCGGGTTACCCTGGTTGACATGGGCCCAATGGTTGAGGCGCGTCGCGCAGAGGAGGCCGAACGCCAGGCGGCCGACCAGGCGCGCCAGGCCGAAATCGAGCGTCAGCGCCAGCAGCAGGAGCAGGCCCGGCTCGAGCAGCAGCGGCAGCAAGAAGAGCAGCGTCGCCAGCAGGAAGAACAGCGTCAACGGGAGCAGGAGCGCCAGCGCGAGATCGAACGTCGCGAGCGTGAGCTGGCCGAGCGTCGCGCCGAGCAGGAACGGCGCGAGGCCGAAGCCCAGCGCCAGGCCGAGCTGGACCGTCAGCGTCGACGTGAGGAAGAACGCCAGAGAATCGAACAGGAGCGGCGCGAAGCCGAGCAAGCGCAGCAGCGCGAACTCGAGGAACTGCGCCGCCAGCGCGAGGAAGCCCAGCGTCGGCGTGAAGAGGAAGAGCGTCGCATGGCCGAGCTGGCCGAGCGACGGGCTGCCGAGGATGCCGAGCGCAGGGCGGCCGAAGAGGCCGAGCGCCTGCGCCTGGCCGCCGAACAGGCCGCCGAAGACTCGCGGCGGGCCACCCTGCGCGAGGAATATATCAGCACGATCCGCGAACTGGTCCGGCGCAACTGGAACCGGCCACCGACCACCCGACCGGGCGTGATGTGCCGGGTGCGGGTGGTCCAGATACCGGGCGGGGAAATAATCGCCGCCGAAGTTGTCCGACCCTGCAATGCCGACGAGGCAACCCGCCGCTCCATCGTGGCGGCCGTGCTTCGTGTCGGCGAACTTCCCTATCGAGGTTACGAGAGTGTATTTGCCAGAGAAATTGATTTCGACTTCCGCTTCGATGGTTAAGGCCCTGGCCTGCCTGGCCCTCCTGCTCCCGGCCCTGGCCTGGGGCCAGCTGCGCATCGAGATCGTCGATGGGGTGGAGGGCGCCATGCCGATTGCCGTGGCGCCTTTTGCCTGGGAGTCCAGCCAGCCCGAGCCGGCCACCGGCGTGTCCGAAATCGTCAGCGCCAACCTGCGCCGGTCGGGTCTGTTCGATCCCATGGCCGAGCGCGACATGATCGATCGTCCGACCCGGCCACCCGAGGTGCGATTTGGAACCTGGCGGCTGTTGCGCGTCGATCACCTGGTCATCGGCCGCATCGTCGATGGCCCGGACGGCTGGGGCCACGAGATCGAATATCACCTGCTGGACGTGCACACGGGGCGCATTCTGCTGTCGCAGGCCCTGCCGGTAGCGCCGGGTGACCTGCGCTTTGGCGCCCACCGGGTCAGCGATGCCGTCTACGAGGCACTGATCGGCATACCGGGCGCCTTTGCCACGCGTATTGCCTACGTGGTGGTTACCGGCCTGAGCACCGACGATGAAGTGTTCGAACTGGTGGTCGCCGACGCCGACGGACACAACCCGCAGACCATCGTACGCAACAGCCAGCCCATCCTGTCGCCGGCCTGGGCGCCGGACGGCCGTCGCCTGGCCTACGTATCCTTCGCTACCGGGCGCTCCAATATCGTTGTCCAGGACCTGTTCACCGGGCAGATGCGCACGGTCAGTTCCGAGCGCGGCATCAACGGAGCGCCGGCCTGGTCCCCGGACGGGAGCCAGCTGGCCGTCAGCCTGTCGCGCGGCGGCAGTCCGGATATCTGGGTCATCAACGTGGACGGTGAGGCGCGCCCGCGTCAGCTGACCCACCACTGGTCAATCAACACCGAACCGGCCTGGGCGCCGGACGGTCGGCACATCTTTTTCACTTCCGACCGTGCGGGTCGTCCGCAGGTCTACCGCATGGACCGGAGTGGCGATAATGTGACGCGAGTCACGTTTGATGGCCGCTACAACGCCCGTCCCAGCCTGGCCAATAACGATAGATTCCTCGCCGTCGTGCACAGCGATGGCGATAACGACTTCCGCATCGCTATCCATGATCGCGAAACGGAGCGATTGCGTGTATTATCTGACGGCCGGCTGGACGAGTCGCCCAGTTTTGCGCCCAATGGCAGCATGATCCTATATGCAGCCCGACAGCAGGGACGCGGCGTACTTGCAGCGGTTTCCGCCGACGGCAGGGTACGGCAACGACTCGTGGTAAGTGAAGGCGATGTCCGGGAGCCGGCCTGGTCGCCAATAATCCGATAGAACATTGCCCCTAGACAACACCTGATGAAATCGGGAGGTTTCATGAAAATCGCAATTCGTTTTGCTGCCCTTGTGATGATGGCCGCCTTGATCGCTGCCTGTGCAAGGGAAGTTACCCCGGAGCCGGCCCCGCCGGAGCCGACCCCGCCGCCAGCACCGGAGCGCCCGGTGGAAACCGATCGCCTGGACCCGCGTGACTTTACCGACGCGCGTAACCTGGACAACCCGGACAGTCTGCTCAGCCAGCGTACCGTCTACTTTGAGTTTGACCGTTCCAACGTCCGTGCCCAGTTCCGGCCGATCATTGATGCCCACGCGGCTTACCTGCGTGCCAACCCGTCGGCCCGGGTCATTCTCGAAGGTCATGCCGACGAGCGTGGCTCGCGCGAGTACAACCTGGGCCTGGGTGAGCGTCGTGGTAACTCCGTGCTCGAACTGCTGCGGGCGGCCAACGTGCCGGCGCGCCAGATCGAAGTCGTGAGCTATGGTGAAGAGCGTCCGGTCTGCCGCGAGAGCAACGAAGATTGCTGGCAGCGCAACCGGCGCACGGAGATCGTCTATACCGCTCGCTGACATGGTAGCCAGAGTAGCCATCAAGCGACTCCTGCCTGGCATGGCGGCCCTTTTGCTGGCCGCCATGCCGATTTCCGTTTCCGCTCAGGACAGCGACGGCATGCTGGTCGTTCGGGTCCAGGAGCTGCTGGAAGAAGTCCGGGAGTTGCGCGGGCTGGTTGAATCCCAGCAGCGCGAAATCGACAACCTGCGCCGGCGCCAGCGTGATCAATACCTGGATCTTGACCAGCGGCTGCAGCAGCTGGGTCGAGACGGCGTGGCTGTTGCCCCGATCCTCGATCAGGACGATCAAGACCCTCGAGGCCCGGCCGAGACGGCAGGTGATGACCGCCCCGTCGAGCCGTCCGTGGCCCAGGCACCGCGGGCCGATGTCCCGGAAGTGCGCGCTCCCATCGATGCCCAACCCGAAATTACCACCTTGCCGATGCCGGCAGCGGGTGGCCCTCGCGATCTTGGTACGCCCACCGACGAAGAGCAGGCCGCGTATGATCGGGCCTTCCGGGCGCTGCGCGAAACCCGCTACGCCGATGCCGCGAATGCCTTTTCCGACTTCCTGGACCAGTATCCCGATTCGGCCTATGCACCCAATGCCCAGTACTGGCTGGCCGAGACTTACTACGTGACGCGGGACTTCGAAACCGCGCTGAACCTGTTCAAGGAACTTCTGGATCGATTCCCCGGCAGCAACAAGGAGCCGGATGCCTTGCTCAAGATCGGGTTCAGTCACTTTGAGCTGCGCCAGTGGAACGAGGCCCGAGCGGCGCTGGAACAGGTCCGTGCCCAGTATCCGAATACCACCCTGGCGCGCCTGGCCGAGGGGCGTCTGCGGGATATGCGCCTGGCAGGGCATTTCTGAAGCGCTGGCGCGCTTCGGGAAATAGGGTAGAGGGGAGACGGGAGAGGGCCGTTCGTGGCTTTCTCCCCGGGTAAGTTCACATGTCTGACGACCGTTTAAAAATCACCGAGATCTTTGCTTCCATCCAGGGGGAGTCAGATCTGGTTGGGTGGCCCACAGTGTTCGTGCGCCTGACCGGCTGTCCGCTGCGTTGTCGCTGGTGCGACACACCGTATTCTTTCCATGGCGGCAAGTGGTGGGCATTCGACCAGATCGTCAGTGAAATTCGGCGCCTGGGCCCGAATCGTGTCTGTGTCACCGGCGGTGAACCGCTGTCCCAGAAGCGCTGCATCGGGATGCTTGAGCGGCTGTGTGACGAGGGCCTGATCGTGTCGCTGGAGACCAGCGGGGCGATTTCGGTGGCCGAGGTTGATCCGCGCGTGATCAAGGTGATCGATTTCAAGGCGCCGGGTTCGGCAGAGATGGAGCGCAACCTCTGGGACAACCTCGATCACCTTCAGCCCCACGACCAGATCAAGATCGTGATTGCCGATCGTGTCGACTTCGACTGGGCCGTGGCCGAGCTGCAGACACGTCGCCTGGATCGCTGGCAGGTCCTGTTCTCCCCGGTCTGGAAGGAATTGCACCCGCGCCAGCTGGCCGAATGGATACTGGAGGCCAGGGTGCCGGTTCGGCTGCAGCTACAGTTGCACAAGTACCTGTGGGGCGAGGAGCCGGGCCGATGACGGTTGCTCGATCTGCGGCACCAGGGGACCGAGGCAGGTCCGGTCATGACGCGTTACCCGGATCCTCGGGACGCGGTAGAATCAAGGGTTATCACTGTCGGGATGGAGACTGAAAAACCATGGATTTGAGCAGGACGCTGGACCAGGTACGCAAAGCGGTCGCAGAGGCCGGGGCCAAGATTCTCGAGATCTACGCGGATCCCAGCCGTTTCGATACCGAAACCAAGGATGACGACAGTCCGCTGACCGCGGCCGATGTTGCCTCCAACAACATGCTGGTCGCGCGGCTGCGCGAAATTGCCCCCGAAATCCCGATCCTCTCGGAGGAGTCGAAGCAGGCGCCGTGGTCCGAGCGCAGGCACTGGAAGCAGTGCTGGGTGGTCGATCCGCTGGACGGCACCAAGGAATTCCTCAAGCGCAACGACGAGTTCACCGTCAACGTTGCCCTGGTTCGTGATCACAAGCCCATCCTGGGCGTGGTCTACGCGCCCGCCTTGCAGCGCTGGTACTACGCGGCGCGCAATGAGGGCGCCTGGCGCCAGCATGGCGGTAAGGTGGTCGAGCAGATTCACGTGGCCGAGAAGATCCATGATCGTCCCTGGCGGGTGGTCGGCAGTCGCTCCCACAACACGGCCGCCGTGGATGCCTTTGTCGACGCACTGGGTGATGCCGAGATGCTGGCCATGGGGTCTTCACTCAAACTGTGCCTGGTGGCCGACGGCAGCGCCGATGTGTATCCGCGTCTGGGACCAACCAGTGAATGGGACACGGCGGCAGCCCAGGCCGTGGTCGAGGAAGCCGGTGGCCAGGTGCTGGATGCCGAGACGGGCAAGTCGCTGACCTACAACGCGCGCGAGTCCATCCTCAACCCCCATTTCATCGTTTGCGGCCAGGCCGATCCGGCCTGGTTCCCGGCCTCGCGGCCAGCCTGAGTGAGCGGATCGATCTGAACACATCAGGTCCGGATCCAGTGCCGGGCCTGGTATTGCAGTAACACGGTATTTCCCGCAGGGGGGCAACTTCATGAGTCTTTCGCAGAGCGCGAACAGCAGCCATTACATGAGCCATCTCGAGATGCTCGAGGCCGAGGCCATCCACATCATGCGTGAGGTGGCAGCCGAGTTCACGCGCCCGGTCATGATGTATTCGGTGGGCAAGGACTCGTCGGTCATGCTGCACCTGGCGCGCAAGGCCTTCTACCCCTCACCGCCGCCTTTTCCGCTGCTGCACGTGGATACGACCTGGAAATTCAAGGCGATGTACGAGTTTCGTGATCGCGTTGCCGCAGAGGCCGGGATGGAGTTGCTGGTTCACATCAACCAGGAAGGCGTCAGCCAGGGTGTCGGCCCTTTCAGCCATGGCTCGAAGGTGCATACCGACATCATGAAAACCCAGGCCCTGAAACAGGCCCTGGACAAGTTCGGTTTCGACGCCGCGTTCGGCGGAGCCCGGCGCGACGAAGAGCGCTCGCGCGCCAAGGAGCGGGTGTTTTCCTTCCGCGACCGCAACCATGCCTGGGATCCCAAGAACCAGCGTCCCGAGCTGTGGAATTTCTACAACGGCCGCGTGCACAAGGGCGAATCGATCCGCGTTTTTCCCTTGTCCAACTGGACCGAGCTGGATATCTGGCAGTACATCTACCAGGAAGACATTCCCATGGTGCCGCTGTATTTTGCCGCCGAGCGGCCGGTCGTCGAACGCGACGGCATGTTGCTGATGGTCGATGACGAGCAGCGAATCCCGCTGGCTGCCGGTGAGCGTCCCGAACCGCGCATGGTCCGCTTCCGCACCCTGGGCTGCTGGCCCCTGACCGGCGCCGTCGAATCCACCGCCACCACGCTGCTGGAAGTCATCGAAGAAACCATCCAGGTCAAGAACTCCGAACGCCAGGGCCGCGCCATCGACCAGGACGCCGGCGCCTCGATGGAAGAAAAGAAGCGCCAGGGGTATTTTTGATAAAGGCGGTGAAAGGTGAAAGGTAAAAGGTAAAAGGTAAAAGGTAAAAGGTAAAAGGTAAAACCAAACCTGGCCTCAAACCTAAAACCTCAAT
>RECK01000435.1 GCA_007694055.1 Wenzhouxiangella sp. | reverse complement strand
CGGGAGCATCCGCTTCAGTTCGACGCGGTGGCGAGGCCTTCAGCGAATGCTCCCGCCAGCGACCGGCTAACCGCGTCGATTCACCTCGGTTTGGTGCTTTTGGCAGCGACACGTCGCTAATCAGGTTGTCGGCGAACCGACCACTTGGCGTCAGCTATCTGACTTTCGCCAGCAGTATTGCCAAATGGCAGCAGCCATTGCACTTCGGCGGCGCAAGCGTTACATTCAAAGGTTGTGAAGTTGCAGGCTGGCGTTGGCAAGTTGGTGGTCAGCCCGGCAATGACGGATTGCAACGGCGGCGCGGCGTGCCGTTAGGCAGGGGGAACGGGAAGCTCTGGATGTTTGCATGCAGTTAATTCAACTGGTTACCGTCGTGCCCGTTTTTTTGATGGGCCTGATTGGTGTCAACGAGACCGATCCGGCGGCGCTGGGCCATCTGGACGTCGTTAGCCAGTTACAGCTCATCCATCAATTCAATGAGCGTGGCCAGCTCGAACAAGCCCGCATCCTGCTGGATCAACTGAGGCCGGCGGTCGAGCAGCAAAACGGCGAACAGGCGATCGAGTTCTTTCTGGCTGAGGCGCACAATCTCGGCTTGCGTGGCGAATATGAACGCGGGAGACAGAGGCTCGATCAATTGCTCGGGCAAGCCTTGAGTCCGCTGGAGCGAGTGCGCGCGTTGACTTTGGCGGCGAATATATCGACCTTGACCGGTGATCATGGAGATGCTTTTGGCTTCCTGCGCCTGGCGCTGCCGCTGGAAGCCGAAATCGATCACCCTCGCCATCAGAGCAATCTCCTCAGCAACGCCGCTGCCATGTTCGCTCTTGCCGGCGAGCCTGAGCAGGCGATGGAATTGGGTTTCAGGTCGGTTGATCTTGCTGATCGCAGCGACAGTCTCAGAGCGCAGTGTTCGGCTCGACAGCGCCTGGCCTCGATCAGCCGGTTCAACTCGAATTTTTCAGACCAGGCCCAAAAGCTGAACGATGCCATTGATCGATGCCGGCAGGCCGGTGATCCGATTTTCCTGGCCAGTCTGACTACCCAGATGGGAGAGCTGCTGCGCCGTCAGGGTGATCTGGACCAGGCCGGGAGATTTCTGGATGAATCGCTTGCGCTGATCGAGCAGACCAACTACCTGGCTGGAGAACCGGCGACCCAGCTGGTTCGCGCCCATCTGTTGCGTGACCTTGGCGAACCGGATTCGGCCTTCCAGCTGGCTGCTATCCAGGTCGAGCCGCTGCAGCGCAATCAACAGTGGCGACACCTGGTTGATGCCTATCAGCTACTCAGCGACACTGCTTATCAGCGCGACGATCATGAGCAGGCGCTGATGTGGCTGGAAGCTCGGGTTCGCACGGGTGAAAGGCAGGCTGCGCACGAACGCGAACGACGTCTTGCTTATTTGCAGACAGTTTTCGAGCTGGATCAGCATGAGCGTGAAATTGCCCTGCTGCGGGAGCAGGCTCGGGTGCGGGCGCTGAGCAGTCAGGCCCAGTCTCAGCAGGCTTATTTGCGTCAACTGAGTTTTGGCGCCTTGTTGCTGCTGCTGATTCTTCTCGTCTTGCTGCTGGCCAGGGCCGGGCGCGAGCGCCGTCACTTTCGCAACCTTTCTATTCGTGACAGCCTGACTGGTCTTTACAACCATACTCACTTTTTCGCCAAGACGTCAAAGCTTGTCGCAAGCGGACAGGCCGGTCAATCGCTGTGCCTGGTCCTGGCCGATATCGACCACTTCAAGCTGATCAACGATCGACATGGGCACCTGGAAGGCGACCAGGTGCTGCGTCGTGTCGCTGAACGCCTTCGCGAGGCCTTTCCGCCGCCTGCTCTGATCGGTCGGATCGGTGGTGAGGAATTCGCCATCGCCCTGCCCAACTGCGCTATCGAACAGGCCAGGGACTGCGTTGAGCAGTTGCGCCGGGCCATCAGTCGCTTCCGCAGCGAGAGTATGGACTCATCGATCACCATGAGCTTCGGACTGGTAGCCGACTGTGACCGGCGCGATATCGACAGCTTGCGCGAACTCGCTGACCAAGCCTTGTACCGGGCCAAGCGCGAGGGTCGTGATCGCTTGTCGGTGGTCAACGAAACGGGGGAGCTCCATGCTTGAGTCGGGGTGCCGGAGTCCTGGTCGACTCAACAGCTGTTCAGACCTCAGCCTGGAGCGCGGGATGCACATTGGATTGTGTCTGTTGGTGGCCTTGTTGCTGTTGGCAGGACCCGTCAAGGCTGGAGATGACCTGCAGAAGCGAATTGATTTCGCGGCAGAACTGCAAATAAATGAACCTGGCTCGAATTTGAACCCCGTGATTGATCAGCTGTTGTCCGATATCGAACAGGCCACGCCAGGTCAGCAAGTCTCGATCCGTTTGCTGGCTGCCCGTAACCTCGGGCTGCAGGGCAGGATTGTCGAAGGCCTGGAATTCATTGACCAGATACTCGCCGCCGAGCCGGAGCCAGGACAGCGCCTGACCACCTATCGGCTGTCGGCAAACCTGGCCATGAACCTCGGCGATTACGAACGTGCGTTCGCTGACTTGATGGAAGCGGTGGCATTGATTCCCGAAACCGGGAGCCCGTTCGAGGAAACCAATCTCTATGGCCTGGCCAGCTACTTCCACGGCCTCGCCGGTGAAAGCTTCAGCGCCATCAGCTATGCTCAGCGTTCGCTGGAAAGCGCGCAGGAAACTGACAACCCGCGCCTGGCGTGCCTGGCTTATGGTCGCCTGACTGCGGCATTCGAAGCCGATGATCGTCTTATTGAGGCCGAGCAATCCGGTCGCCAGGGGCTGTCTTATTGTGAGCAGACCGATGATCCCGTGACTACCGGGTGGATTCATGCCCTGTTGGCCAGTGTCCTGATTTCACTTGGCGAACTGGACCAGGCTGAAGCGATGATCGCGCAAGCGACCGCCAATCACTCCGATGTCTACCACCAGGGTCAGCTCAACAGCCAGCGCTTGCTGGCGCGGTTGATGATCGAGCGCAGTCAGTTTGAGCCGGCCCTGGAGAAACTGGACAATCTGATCAGCGCATACGAGAAACTGGCGCTTTGGGAGCGCCTGGCCGAAGTGCACTGGCTGGCAGCGCGCGCCGCCGCTAGCCTTGGTCAGACCAGGCTTGCCTATGACCATACGCTCAAGCATATCGATGCCCGTGAGCGTTTTTTGAGCAACGAGAGAGCGTTGCGCCTGGCCTACCTGGAAGTTGAGTTTGCCAGCAAGCAGCGCGAGCAGGAGCTCATGCTTCTGCGCGAACAGGCACGGGTCGAATCGTTGCGCAGGGAGACTATCGAACAGCAGGCTCTGTTTCGGAAGTTTGCCTATGGTTTTGGTTTGTTCCTGCTGCTGATCCTGCTGCTGCTACTCCTGCATGCTGTGCGCAGACGTCGCCATTTTCAACATCTGTCGAGACGCGACGGGCTGAGTGGCTTGCTCAATCACACCAGCTTTTTCGAAGCTGTCGAACAGACCATGGGCAAGGCGCAAAGAGACGGGCAGCCATTGACGCTGCTCATGGCCGATATGGACCACTTCAAGCAGATCAATGATCGTCACGGTCACCTCAAGGGCGATGCGGTTCTGCGTCAGACGGCGGCTGGACTGGCCAATACATTTGGCAAGCAGAGCCTGATTGGCCGTATCGGTGGCGAGGAATTTGCAGTGTGCCTGAGTGGGGTAACAATCCGGCAAGCCGCTGAGTTGGCCGAGAAACTGCGCGAGGACATGGGCACAACAACGTCGACCATAGGCAGACCGGTGACCATGAGTTTCGGTATCGCCGAGATGGCCGCGGGCGAAAACCTGGACCAGCTTCGTAAACGGGCCGATGACGCCCTGTACCAGGCCAAGCGCAACGGCAGAGACCGAGTTGAATTGGCCCCGGCCAGGCAGGGTGAGTAGGGCGTTATTGTTCAATCCGGACTGAACTTTACAAGCACCACTCAACCATGACAGCCTTGACAGCATGGCTAAAGGATTGGCAAAGCCAAGGCCGGAGCGCTGCCGCGCGAGGCAGATTGGCGCCTATGGCTGGATGCGTGTTTTGATGCGTTGGATCTGGATTCTCTTGGCCTGTTGCGCCCCGTGGGTGCAGGGGGCGGCGCTGGCTGACGGCGAGCTTCGTGAGCGCTTGCGCCATCGTCTGGAAACCTTGTATCAGCCAGGTGAGTTGGTGGCCGGTGGTCAGGTATTGATGGCAGCAACGCCATTGCGCACACTCTACGAGCAGCGAGGCTGGGAGCCGATCTGGTTTGGGCCAGACGCCTTGCCCACAGCCATTCAGTCTCAGCTCGGCGACGCAATTGCGCTGGCAGCTCGCCACGGACTTGAGCCGGATCACTACCACCGCCAGGTGCTGGCTTCTCTGCTGAAGCATGGGCGGTGGTCATCCAGTAGTCCCGGCGATCGCGGCGTGCTTGTCGATATCGAACTGTTGGCCAGCGACGCGCTGCTGACCCTGGGGCATCACCTGCTTCATGGGCGTGTTGATCCGGAAACTATCGATCCGGGCTGGCTTATCGAGCGTACCGCACCCGATCTGTTCGAAGAACTGGCTGGCCGTCAAAGCGCAGGGGAAATCAATCTGACTGCCATTCTCGAAGGTCTGGCCCCGCGCTATCCGGAATATCAGGCCCTGGTCGAGCGCCTGGCCCTGCAGCGAGCGCTGGCCGGCAACGGAGACTGGTCGGTCATCGCGAGCGGACCGTTGCTGCGTCCGGGTGATGTCGATCCGCGACTGGCCGTGATCCGACAACGTCTGAGGCATCTAGGTGATCTCGACAGCGCGGTGACCGGTGATGAGGAATCGTCGGGGCCCTACGACAGTGCCCTGGAAGCCGGCGTGGTTGCCTTTCAGCGCCGCCACGGTCTGGAGCCCGACGGCGTCATCGGCCCACGCACGCTCTCGGCTCTGAACACCAGCCCGCAAGAGCGCATCGACCAGCTAAGAGCCAACATCGAGCGCTGGCGCTGGCTGCCGCGCCAGCTCGGCGAGGAACACATTCTGGTCAATATCGCCGGTTTTGACATGAAGGTTCGCAAAGACGGTGAGACGCTTATGACCCAGCGGGTGGTGGTTGGCACGCCGTTTCGGCGCACGCCCGTATTTACCGGCCGCATGACCTACCTGGTACTCAACCCGTCCTGGGAGGTGCCACATCGCCTTGCCGTCCAGGATCAGCTGCCGCGGATCCGCGCCGATAAGGACTACCTGGAACGCATGGGCTTTGCCGTACTGCAGGGCTGGGGCGGCGAGGAGCGCCGTATCGATCCGGCCAGCGTCGACTGGCAGGTGCTGTCGGCGCGGAACTTTCCCTATCGACTGCGCCAGGCGCCGGGTGCGGAAAACGCCCTGGGTCGGGTCAAGTTCATGTTTCCGAACCGGCACAATGTCTACTTGCACGATACGCCGGCACGCGGGTTGTTTGCGCGTGACGAGCGCGCCTTCAGCTCAGGTTGTATCCGGATCGAAGACCCTGGCCGGCTGACGCGCTGGCTTCTGAGCGAACGGTCCGGCATCATGCCGGTCGAAAGGATCGAGGCCATTCTGGAAAGTGGCCGGGAAACCACGATAAGGCTTGATCGTCCGTTGCCGGTTCATTTACTGTACTGGACCGCCTGGGTTGATGACCAGGGTCGGGTCCATTACCGCCGTGATATCTACCAGCGCGACCAGGCACTGATCGACGCGCTGAACGAGCCATTCGCTACCGAACAAGGAAACTGAGTACTTGAGAGCACTTCGATATCTGGCGGCCGCGCTGCTGCTGCCATGGTCCGGCGTCGCCATGGCGGCACCGTTCGACCCGGGTCGGCTTGACTACGCCGTTCAGTTCAACGGCAAGCGCGTGGACTGGCACAGCTTCGCCTTCTTTGTCCTGCCGCGCCAGGAGGTGCCGATTCGCATTTATCTTGATCCCGATACCCCGGTAGTCATCGAAGCAGGTAGCGGCATTCTGCGCCAGACGGGCGACTTGGCCTGGGAGTGGCAGGGCCCCGACCAGGCCGGCCTGCATCCGATCGTGATCCGTCCCGAAGGCCGGACGGCGATGACCCTGAACGTGGTCACCAAGGTGCCGACCTCAAAGGTCGAGGATGCCTGGATCGAGGGCTACCGTATCGGCCATTACCCGACCAAGCCGCTGCGCGGCAATCCCATCTACCTGCCGCCGCACGGATTCATCGAGGTCACCCCGGAACTGGTTGACATGCCGGTCTCGCCGCATTTCACCCTCGGCCAGTTCCTGTGCAAACAGCAGCCTGACCATTGGCCCAAGTACATGGTGCTGCGCGAGGCCCTGGTGGCCAAGCTCGAGATCATCCTGGAAGAGGTCAACCAGCGCGGCATTCGCACCGACGGTTTTCACATCATGAGCGGCTTCCGTACCCCCTGGTACAACCAGTCCATTGGCAACGGTCGGTTTTCGCGTCATGTCTGGGGCGGGGCGGCGGATATCTTCATCGACAGCAACGGCGACGGCCGCATGGACGATCTCAATGGTGACGGCAAGAGCGACATTCGCGACGCCGAAGTGCTGCTTGGAATCATTGAGGATCTGTACGAGACGCGCAAGCATCAGCGACTGCACGGAGGGCTTGGCCTCTACGGCCCGCGTCCGCATCGTGGATCCTTCGTGCATGTCGATGCCCGGGGGCAGGAGGCACGCTGGTCGGTGCCCTGAGTCGTTTTCTGACGTGCAGCTTGGCCTCGATCGATGACCTGCATCAAGGCTCTGAAACGGACTTCTGGGCCTTGATGGCAGCGTGGTAAGATTCATGCCAATGAAAAAATCTCGACAAAATCTGGTGGCCGTGGTCAGCCTGATCCTGCTCGTTCAGGTCGCCATGCCGTGGCACATGCTGCACATGCAGGCCATGGCCGGGCAAGCGGCAGCTGACCAGGTCGAGATTCCGGACGGACACCCCGGAGAGAACATCTCGCACGTTCATTCCGGATCGCATTGCCATCCCCCCGCCCTGGCGGATCCTGAGGCCGAGGTTGGCACCATCGCCGGATTCTGCGAATGGCTGTGCGCACAAGGTCAGACGGCCCCCTTGCTCGATGACCTGATCGCCCCGGCTGCACAGCCGAAACGCTTGCTGCGCCTTGTGCTGATGGGCGCTGAACAAATTCCGGACGCGGTTCCCACACCCCCTCCCATCGCCTGACTTCATGCCGTGAGTTCGCTCACTGCCGGCCGCGGCCGAGCAGTGCAGATACATTTTGCATGGAGTTTTTTCGATGAATGCTTTTCGATTCGCCGTGGCCGTTGCCCTGGCGACCTGGCTATGGTCCGACCTGGCCTGTGCCCGTCCGATTACCTATACCGGTGGGCAGGTGCTGGTGGCCGAGGCGCAGGCTGACCAATGGCAGGCCCGCTACACCTATTCCCACAGTTTCAGGTACTCGACTTCAGTCGGTTACCTGAGCATGGATGATCTTCGTCGCACCGGCGAGCTGGACCTGGCTTACGCCAGGCTGGCCTGGCTGGCACGGCGCTGGAATCAGCCCAACAGTCAGGGCAACCTGTTTCTCTGGGGTGGCCTGGGCCATGCCCGGACTGACCTGGGCTCGGGCGTCGGGCGCCACGTGGGGTTCCAGGCCGACTGGGAAACCCGCCGAATCTATACCGCGGCAGTCAGCGAGCTGCACGATGGAGCCGGTTGGCGACATCGCAACGATACGGTCTCACTGGGACTTGCGCCCTTCGAGCATGACTTCGAACGCACCGCCGTGTGGCTGGTTGGCAAGGGCATGCGTACGGTTGGCGCGGTCGAGGACAAACCCAAGGCAGCGCTGGTGCTGCGCCTGTTCAACCCGAGCTGGTGGCTTGAGGCAGGTGTCGACAGCAACGGCAAGCCGCTGGCCTTTTTCATGATCAATCTTTGAATTCTTTCCGGAGTAGCAAACATGAACAATATTCTTAAAACCGCACTGATCTCTTTTCTTCTTGTTGCCCTGGCCGGACCCGTGGGCGCGACCTCGGACGAGAACACGCTGAATAGTGTGCGTGTCGAAGTCAACGGGCTGGTCTGCGCGTTTTGCGCGCGCGGCATTCGCAACACCTTCAACCGTGAGTCGGCCACGGCTGACGTACTGGTCAGCCTCGAAAACCGACTGGTGGCCGTTGAGTTCAAGCCGGGCATGCAGCTCAGCGACGAGGAAATCACCAAGCGCCTTACCGACTCAGGCTACAACGTAGTCAGCATTACGCGCACGGATGAATCGGTGGCCTCGATCAGGGCGAGTCTGAAGTGATGGATGCCGAACTGCATACCGATCGGCAGGGTCTGTGGGGCGCCTTTGGCGCCCTGCTGGCCAGCGCCGGCACGCTGGTTTGCTGCGTGCTGCCGGCGGTGATGGTCAGCATCGGTGCAGGGGCGGCGCTGGCCGGATTGGTCAGCACCGTGCCCCAGCTGATCTGGCTGTCCGAGCGCAAGCTGCTGGTCTTCGGCGTGGCCGGCCTGGTCCTGGCGCTGGCCGGTTGGCTGTTGTGGCGAGCTCGCTACGCACCATGCCCGGCCGACCCGGCCCTGGCCGCATCCTGCATGCGTGTGCGGCGCTGGTCGCACCGCTTGTATGCGCTTGCGGTAGTGTTGACGCTGGCCGGGGCGGTGTTTGCTTTCGCGCTGGGTTGATCCTTGGGGCCGGCTGCGGGTGAAGGCGGCCGCATTCAGTGGTTCTCCCTGGCGCGACACTCCGTGACGTCGGCGCGGGGATACTCTTCCAGAGTGAGTCCGGGGCTGGACTGTTCATGTGCTGGCCTGGGTGGCAGTAGACTGGGTCCTGGATCGCGTCCAGGCCACGGGGAGAAGAGGAAGTTTTGTGAAGCAGGCAACCCTGAGCAGCAACGATGTCCCGCCCGGGCTGGCCATCGTTCAGTCCAATTCGCCGGAGCAGTTGCGTGACCTGCTGGTCGCCCATCTGCAAAGACAGCCGCTGGCGCCGCTGGAAGCAGAGTGCATACTGACCCAGTCCAACGGCATTGGCCGCTGGCTGCAGCTGGCGCTGGCGCGTGATCGCAACGGGGACCCGGGCCGGGGCGGGCTGGGCATCAGTGCCTCGACATCCTTCGAGCTGCCGGCGCGTTTTTTCTGGGAAAGTTACGGGATTGTGCTGGGCGAGGCGGCCTTGCCCGAGACCTCGCCGTTCGATGCCGGGTCGCTGCGCTGGCGACTGTACGGGCTGTTGCCCGACCTGCTCGACGAGGCGGTCTTCCAGCCCCTGCGGCATTACCTGGAGCGCGAGGGCGGGGCGGCGCGACGGCGCTGGCAGCTGGCCGGCGAGCTGGCCGAGTTGTTCGAGCAGTACCAGATCTACCGCGCCGACTGGTTGCTCGACTGGGAGCAGGGCGAAGAAAGCATTCGCGATGCCCGCGGGCGTGTTTATCCGCTGGATACCCGCCAGGCCTGGCAACCGGCGCTGTGGCGTCACCTGCTCAAGCGCATGCCCGAAGCGCAGCGCCGGCAGTCGCGTGCTCACCTGCATCAGGCTTTCGTCAAGCGCTTGCAGCAGGCCGCCGGCGACGGGCAGGTCATTGCCGGTCTGCCGCGTCGGCTGGTGGTGTTTGGCATCAGCTCGCTGCCGGCGCAGATGGTCGATGCCCTGGCCGCCCTGGCCGAGCATATCCAGGTGCTGATCTGCCTGCACAACCCCTGCCGACATTACTGGGCCGACATCATCGAGGGTCGCGACCTGTTGCGCAGTCGCCCCGGCAAACGCCTCAACCATCGCGCCGACTGGCCGGCCCAGCTCGATGACGAAACCATTCACCGTCATGCCAACCCGTTGCTGGCTGCCTGGGGCCGCCAGGGCCGCGACTTTTTTGCCCTGCTCGATGACAAGGACCAGCCCGAACGCTACCGCGAATGGTTCGAGCGCATCGACCTGTTCGAAGACTTCGTCGGCCCGGATGCCCACGGCCTGCTGGCCCGCATCCAGCAGGGCATCCTGGACCTGGAGCCAGCGGTCGAAGATCCCGAGCAGCGCTGCCCGATAGACCCGGATGCCGACCATAGCCTGCGTTTCCATGCCGCCCACAGCCGCCAGCGCGAGGTTGAAATCCTGCATGATCAGCTGCTGGCCGCGCTGGAAGACGATGCCCGGCTTCAGCCACGCCACATCATCGTCATGGTGCCCGACATCGATGCCTATGCCCCGCACATTGAAGCGGTGTTCGGCGCCCGGGCCGGCGGCAAGGAGGGTGATCCCCGCCATGTTCCCTTCCATATCGCCGACCGGCGCGAACGGCTGGTCTCACCCACGCTAAAGGCCTTCACCACGCTGCTTGACCTGCCGCGCCTGCGCCTGACCGCAAGTGAAGTCCTTGACCTGCTCAACGTGCCGGCCGTGCATCGGCGTTTCGGTATCGAGTCGGACCAGATCGAGCGCGTTGCCCAGTGGCTAAGCCAGGCCGGCGTGCGCTGGGGGCTGGACGGCGAACACCGCGCCAGCCTGGGCCTTGACCGGCGCTTTGAACAGTTCAGCTGGTTGTCGGGCATCCGGCGCATGCTGCTGGGTCACGCCAGCGGCGAGGCCGATGCCTTTGACGACATCCTGCCATTCGACGAGGTGGCCGGCAGCGAGGCCGACCTGGCCGGCCGCCTGGCCTGGTTCATTGAGCGCCTGCACCACCACTGGCAGTCGCTGGCCGACGAGCGGACGATGGATGAATGGGCCCAGGCCCTGCGTGACCTGATCGACGATTGCCTGGCCCTTCAGGGTGATGCCGAGGAACTGGCCGGCTACCAGCTCGATCAGGCCATTGATGACCTGGTCGAGGCCGCGGATCTGGCCGGTCTCGACCAGACCCTGCCGCTGGAAGTGGTGCGCGACGCCCTGACCGATGCGCTCGATCAAGGCCATGTCTCGCACCGTTTTCTCGGTGGCAAGGTCAACTTCTCCACCCTGATGCCGATGCGCGCCATTCCCTTCAAGATGGTCTGCCTGCTGGGCATGAATGACGGCGACTACCCGCGCACCCGCAAGCCGGCCGATTTTGACCTGATGGGCGAGCGCCGCTTTTACCGTCCCGGCGACCGTTCGCGGCGCGAAGACGACCGCTACCTGTTTCTCGAAGCCGTGCTGGCCGCGCGCCAGCGCCTCTACATCAGCTGGGTCGGGCGCAGTATCCACAACGACGAGAAGCAGCCGCCATCGGTGCTGGTCGGGCAGCTGCGTGACCATATCGCCGCCGGCTGGCAGCTGGGAGACGGGCCGGATGGCGAACAAGACCCGGGCGAAGGCCTGCTTGATGCACTGACCACCTGGCATCCCCTGCAGGCGTTCAGTCCGCGCTATTTTGCCGGCGACCCGGCCCTGTTCACCTATGCAGCCGAATGGCGCCAGGCCCACCCTGAAGAAGCTGGCCCAGGCCCGCACCCGGCAAGCCTGGAGCCCCTGGATGCCTGGCCGCTGGAAGGTGCTGTGACCATCCAGCCGCTGACCGACTTCCTGGCCCAGCCGCTGCGGCACTTCACCGGCCAGCGTCTCGGGGCCCGCCTCGACATGGCGGAAGATCGCCTGGCCGACAGTGAGCCGTTCCGCCTCGATGGCCTGGCGCAGTGGGCCCTGGACGATGAGTTGCTCAACGAATTGCTGCGCACCGGTGATGAGACACAATGGCCGGGGCAGCTGGCCCGGGCAGGCGAGCGCCTGGCCCTGTCCGGACGTTTGCCGCTGGGTGATGTCGCCGACCAGCTTCTTGACGCGGCCGCGGAGAAAGCGCTGCTGATCGCCGGGCACTGGCTCTGCGCCAGCAAGCTTTGGCCGGAGACTGTCGTGCCCGGTCCGGTCAGCCTGGCCATGACCGGGCTGGAAGGCGAGGACCTGCTGATCGAACAATGGCTGCCCGAACTCAGACGTTCTGAACAGGGCGAGCATGCCCTGATCCTGGCCACCGCCACCCGCCTGGTCACAGGCAAGAGCGCCAGTCCGCCGCCACGCTGGGAGAAACTGATTCGCTACTGGCCCCTGCACCTGCTGATCAACGCCGCCGGGGTGTCCACCAGCACCGTGGTGGTGCATGAAAAGGG
>RECK01000235.1 GCA_007694055.1 Wenzhouxiangella sp. | reverse complement strand
TCGTGCCCACCGATACATTGACGTCAACATTGGAAGAGCCGTCCAGCGGATCGCACAACAGCAAGTAGCGGCCACGGTGAGCATTCTCGGGGAGGTTGTAAATGTCCTCCATTTCTTCCGAGGCCAGGGCCGCGATATGGCCGTTGCCCGCCAGCGCCTCGATCATCAATTGATTGGAGATCACATCGAGCTTCTTCTGTTGCTCGCCCTGGACGTTGGTCGCGTCAACGCTGCCCAGCACGTTGACAAGGTCGCCCTTGTTGACCAGATCAGCGATCTTCTTGCAGGCCACGGCAATATCATTGAGCAGGCCGGTGAAAGTGCCGCTGGCACCTTCGATATCCCGCTGCTTGCGAAGAATGTAACTGGTCAGGGTTGTGCCAATGCGCATGTTCGCGTCTGCTCCGGAATGGTGATCAAAACCCGAAATTTTACACTGCACGGAGACGGCGGCACAGGTTGATGTGCGCGTCAGGCTTTTCGCTTCGACTACATGGCCAGGCCGAAAGCCTTATCATGTAAGGAGATTTGCAAGTAAAAAGTGTCATGAGCCAGACCCGATATGTATCCCGCCTGACCCGGCAGACCCAGGCGCTGATCCTGGCCGGTGGACGCGGCACGCGACTGGAAATGCTGACCGACTGGCGCGCCAAGCCCGCAGTGCCCTTTGGCGGCCAGTTCCGAATCATCGACTTCGCCCTGTCGAACTGCCTGCATTCCGACATTCGCCAGATCGCGGTATTGACCCAGTACAAGTCCCACTCGCTGATTCGGCACTTGATGATGGGGTGGAACCGGCTGAACACCGAGTACGGGGACATCCTCGATATCATTCCGGCCCAGCAATGGCTGGAAGACGAAAACTGGTACCTGGGAACGGCCGATGCGGTCTTCCAGAGCCTGGACATTCTCGAGGCTTACTACAACAAGTACACCTTGATCCTGGCCGGCGACCATATCTACAAGATGGACTACGGCCTGATGCTGGCGGCCCATGCGCGCACCGGCGCACAGATCACCGTTGCCTGTCATCGCGTACCGCTTGCCGAGGCCAGCGAGTTCGGCGTCATGGAAATCGACGAGCAATGCCGCATCATCGGCTTCGAAGAAAAACCGGACCACCCGAAACCGATGCCGAATGACCCTGACCACGCTCTGGCCAGTATGGGCTTGTACGTATTCGACTCGGACTACCTGCGCGACACCCTGAAGCGCGATGCAGACCTGGACGACAGCAGCCATGACTTCGGCAAGGACATCATTCCGCATGCAGTGAACAATGACCACCACGTGCGCGCGCTGCCCCTGGACGAGGCCTCCCCCGGCCGACCCTACTGGCGTGATGTCGGCACCCTGGATGCCCTGTACCAGGCCAATATCGAAATGCTCGATGAGAACCCGGTCATGGACGTCTACGACCCGGCCTGGCCGATCTACACCAAGCTGGCCCAGTCACCGCCGGCCAAGTTCACCGATCATGGGCCGCAGGGTGGATGCCACCTGGTCGACTCCATCGTCAGCAACGGTTGCGTGGTTTCGGATTCGAAGGTCGTGTGCAGCCTGTTGTTCAGCGACTGTCGTGTCGCCAAGGGCTGCCACCTGGACCGTGTCGTCGCCCTGCCCGGCTGTGAAATCGGAGCAGGAAGCCGAGTACGTGGCGCACTGCTGGACAATGGCTGCATTCTGCCGCCAGGCACGGTCATTGGAGAGGATCCGGCAGCTGACGCCAGGCGCTTTCATGTGACCGACCAGGGGGTTGTTGTGGTCAATCGCGACATGCTCGGCCAGGCCCACCGCTATCAACCCTTCGAGGCCAGTCACTTCGCCAGAAACGGCGCCGCCTGAGTGCCGGTTCAAGCCTGTCCGAGATAATCGGCCAGCAGGCTGTCCAGGTTGGCGTTCACCTGTCTGGCCTGGGTGCCGATGGAGCGCGCCTGCTCAAGATTGGCCTCGATGACCTCGAGGTAACGCTCGGCCGTTCGATCCCATGTGTAGCGCTCTGCGACTCGCCTGGAAGCACGCCGGGCGAGTGTTTCCTGGTCAGCCAGCGCCCGCTGCAGCGCAGCAGCCATGTCGGCAGCATCCTCGGGGTCAAACAGTTCGCCGACACCGTCGGCGAAAATCTCGGCCGGTCCACCGTTGCGCGTTGCAGCAACGGCCAGCCCGCAGGCCGCCGCCTCGATCGGTGCCAGGCCAAAGGGTTCGAACAGGGATGGCAAGGCGAACACCGAACCACTGCGCGCCAGCAGGCGATAAGCACAGGCCAGCTGGCGCTGCGAACCCAGGTTGAGGAAATGAACCCGCTCGCGCAAGCCCGTCTCTTCGATGCGCGCCAGTATGGGTTCGAGCACTTCGCGTTCCTCAGAGCCAAGGCGACCCAGGTCCTGCCAGGGATCATCGGTACCGCGGACGAACAGGGCCAGGCGAGCCGAGTCGCGCAGGCCTTGCGAGCCGGCGAATGCCTCGACTACACCAGCCACGTTTTTCTTCGGATCGAGACGGCTGGAAACAACCACATGCGGCTGATCCGGGAACGGCACCTGGGCCTCCACCCGTGACAGGTCTTCGGCCTCATCGCTGCCTGGATCCTGGTTGAAGATTCGGCTGTTGATCCCGGGAGGAATGACCCGGAAACGCGCATCATCGGACGTGTCCACCGCACCGGCATAAAGCGCATGGCCGTATTGTTCGAACCGCTCCTCGCTGGTTGAGGTGATGACCGTATCGGCCCAGGTCATACCTTCACGCTCGGCAGCCAGGCGCCTCGAGAAACGGTAACGGGCCTCCATCACTTCGAAGTTGGCGGCACTGACACCCAGCTTGTCCATTTTCTGAGCACCCAGCGAATGCCCGGTCAGGGTAAAACCCTTGCCCGTGCGCTGGCGCAATTGCACTGCCACCGCTGCCGCGTCGGCATAGTGCGCGGTGAAGTAGTCCGGCAAACCGCTTTGTGCATAGAACTCCTCAATCGCTTCGACAAACGCCGGCAAATGCGGCCACAGTCGTTCCTTGGCCAGGAAACCGTCACCCCCGAAAGAGAGTCGAACGATGCGAACCCGCTCGGTCAGTTCGCCGAAATCATCCAGCGGATCGCTGAAACCTGGCCACTGCGGATCATCAATGCGCCGGGTCAGGATGTCGACATCGACGCCGCGCCTGGCCAGGGCCAGGGCTAGCTCCTTGACATAAACCAGCTGGCCGCCAAAATCCGGGTGCTCGGTCAGATAAGAGTCCAGACGGTCGAAATTACCTTGTGGGTTGATGAACGCGATACGCATGGCTCAGGATGCTCCAGTCCGGGTCACGGTGTAATCACTCTCGATCACGAAATCGGCCCGGGAACGATTCCTGCTGATGATCTCGTGCTCGATGGTCAGGACGCGATCGATGAACGGATCAAGCTCGGAGTCGTCGCGCCGCCGCTTTTCCCGGTGCGCGCGTGTCTGCTGCCAGTCCCTGGCGATAAACACATGCCAGTCAGCCTTTTCCAGCAAGGTAGTGTAGGTTCCCTCGGCGATGATCACCCTGGCTTCATTGCACTCCAGGGTCTCGGCCTCAACGCTGTCGCGCTCGTAGACGACCAAAGGCTTGTCTATTTTTTCCGCGCCGTCGAGAAAGGCCTGCAGGTGTTCGTCCATCAGATCAAGGCGGACTTCACCGGGACCAACCCAGTCAATGTCACGGCGGCGGGCAGCATCGTTGCTGCGCGGTGGATAAACGAAATAGTCATCCTGCTGGAGGATGAGTGCCTTGATCGCGGAAGATTCCAGCGCCTCTTTCAGGGCCGCGGCAGTTTCTGACTTGCCACTGCCTGATTCTCCTGCAATGGTCAGCGCCTTGCGCCCCGGCGCCGCCTCCAGCAGCGGAAGCAGCGCTTCGGCGATCGACGAAGCCGCCCGCCGATGATGGTCTTCGATTACGATGCTGTCACCTTCCATGAGACCGGATTTCCTCGCTTCGACGTTGTGTGAATTCACCGGGGATTATACTAACCACCTATGTCAATGCTCCTGCCCCCGACCTTGCCAGCGAATTTGCCGTGGATCAGCTGAGTCTGCAATCCTGGCAACAGCGCCAGCAAACACTCAATCGCGAACTGGACCTCATCTCCACCACGGCGGGGCTTGGCGCGGCCCTGGTGGCCCTGGCCGAAAACCAGCGCGAGTCGGGATTCATTCGCGATAGTCTGAACGCCGTCCAGCGCTTCGTACTGCCCAGCCCGGCCAATCGAAGGCACTATTTCTCGGTGCAATACAACCCCGCGCGCGCACGCCGCTTTGCCGGCGCGGGGGTCAACCTGCCGCCGGAGGGTGTGGACAACGTCAATCACGGCTGCTTCCTGTGCGCGGAAAATATCTGGTGGCAACAGCAGGGTGCCGAGCTGGGCTACGCCCTGCCCATGGCCGGTGATCGCTACACGGCCTGGATGAACCCTTTTCCACTGGCACCGAATCACTGCGTCATTGCCGCCCGTGAGCACATACCGCAGTGCTGGGGTGGCCGCAGCGAGAGCCTGGTCACCATTATCGCCGACCTGCTTGAACTGAGCAGCCTGTTGCCTGGTTGGATTGCCTTTTACAACGGCGAAGGCGCCGGGGCATCCATTCTCGGCCACCTCCACTATCACTTGCTGCCTCGCCCCCCGGGATACGGTCCGATGCCGCTGGAGCTGGCGATCCAGCGTCACGACGTGGATGGCCTGGTTGAAGATGTCTATCCGCTGAGTTTCATGCACTGGCATGGCCAGCGCCTCGAAATGCTGGCCTCGCTGAAACCCTGGATCAACAACTGGCAGGCGCACACGGGCGACCCGGAACAGGCCACGGCCAACATCATTGCCATTACCGCCGCCGACGGTTCCCGTCAGGATTGCTATTTCATTCCCCGCCACAAGGCCAGATCACGGGCCGAAGGCCTGGCCGGCGTGGTTGGCGGTTTCGAGACCCTGGGCGAAATCGTCTGCTCCAGCGATGAGGATTACAAGCGCCTGCTGGCCGGGGAAATCAACTTCGACACCATTGCCGGCATGCTGCGGCAGGTATCCGTTGCCCTGTAGGGGAAAAAGCCCTGGAACCTCCAAAAGCCGGGCATACACCGAAGCCTGCCGGTCTAAAGGCAGACTCTCAGGGATGCAAGAGTTCGGCAGGAGCCTCGGTGCGCAGACGCTCGACCTGCTGGCGACGACGGGATTCGCTTTGTTCCCGCAGGCGGGCGCCGGCCGGGGTCGCGGCCAGTTCGGCATAGAGCGGGTCAATGCGCAGCATGGCTTCAAGGTAGCTCCAACTCGAGGGTGGTGCACTGTCAAGCAGCTGGCTGGCTGCGTCAAGATCCTCGCGCATCAAGGCAATCAACAAGTCGGGAATCTCGAAACTTCCGAAGATACCCAGATCACGAACCTCGTTGACCTTGTCGACAAACAAGCCAGAGAGCCGCTCGGCCAGTTCATTTTCACCGCTCAGGCGAGCAAGCCAGTAGCCCTCGGGCAGTATGTTGTAGTCTTCGAGACCGGCTGCACCCGACTCAAATCGCTGCTCAAGCATCTCGTAGCGAGCGCGGAACAAGTCGAAAGCTTCTTCGTGCTTGCCGTTGATGCGCAGACTTTGCAACAGCATCGACAACATGATGCTGCCCTGGCGCTCATGAATGCTGCGCGCCAGGGCCAGGTGCTGCTCGGGATCACGCTCCAGCAGGGCAAAGCCGATCCAGCTGTCCATATCAACACCCAGCTCTCCTGCTCGTGCTCGCCATAGACCGGCAGCTTCGTCAAATCCCAGCGAATCCAGGCTGGCCGCCAGCCAGGAAACGAACTGGCCTTGTTCTGGAAACGTTCGGTGGGCATCGAAGGCCAGCAGGGCCTGTTCATCAGAACGCCCCTGGCTGGATATCAGGTTGAGCAGCGATGCCCAACTTGACTCGATTTCGGGAAACAGGCGCAGCGTGTCGCGGGCAATACGCTCCATGCGCGGGTCCTGGCTGTTGAGATTGCCAAGCACGTTCAGGTAACGCTGGCGTACAAACTGGTTGAGGGGGTCCAGCTCCAGCGCGCGCTCGAATCGCTGCGCGGCGTCAGCAAACCGACCCTGTTCGAAGTAGCGGTTGCCGGTCCAGACCTGGATATTGGCGTTGCCCGGATCCAGTCGCTCGGCCCGCACAAACGCATCCAGGGCCTCGTCGGCCAGTCCCAGTTGTTCGAGCAGGTGCCCGCGCGCGGCCCAGGCCAGGGCATTGTCTCTATCCAGGGCCAGGGCGCGATCAGCGTGTTGCTCGACACGCGACCGAACCTGGTCCAGCTCGGCCTCGCCATAAAACACGGTAAACAGCAAGGCAATGGCCAGCTCGGCCTGGGCCGGTGCGTAGTTGGGATCGGCATTGACTGCCTGTTCAAGGCGCAAGACGGCCCGGTTGACCGATGCCTGGTTGCGCTCCTGCCAGAGCTGACGACCTTCCAGGTACCAGTCGTAGACCTCCGTTGCCGTGCGCGCTGCAGCGGCCGGGCCGGGTCGCGTGGAACCCAGCAGGGCCTCGGTCACCGCTGCGGCGATCTCGTCCTGGATGGCGAAAATATCGTCGAGCTCGCGCTCGAAGGTGCGCGAGAAAAGCTGCGCCTGGGTATCGGTGCGCACCAGCTGGGCGGTAACGCGCAGGCGTTGACCAAAGCGCTGGACGCTGCCTTCCAGAACGGTGGCCACGCCCAGCTCGCGACCGATGGTCGCTACATCGGCCTGGCGCTCGCGGTAGGCAAACGATGATGAGCGCGCGCTGACCCGCAGGTCATCGACCTGGGCCAGGGCATGCAGCAGGGTATCGGCTATCCCTTCCCCCAGCCACGACTGGTCGCGATCCGGGCTGAAGTCGGCAAACGGCAACACGGCAATCGAGTCCAGGTGCCAGTCCTGGCTGAGCTCGGCAACCAACGGTTCGGAAGGCGCCGAACGTAACAGGTAACGATCGACGAAGATCAGACCAATAGCGAGAACCAGGAGGATGATAACCGCAATATCAAGACGCTTTGCGGTATAGCGACTGACCGCATCGTGATCGACCAGGTCGCGCTCGCGGCGTATGCCCTCGGGCGTGAGCTCGAATGCCCAGGCAACCACGACAGCCGGCAAAAAACCGATGATCAGCGCGGTAATGATCATCTGCATGACCCAGGGCGGCGCCACGAAGGCATCGGCGGCAAGGCCGGCAACCTGGGCCACGATCCAGGCGGCCACCGCGTAGGTGACCGCCACCCGGAACACGTTGCGGCGCTTGAGTTCGGCGTAGACTCCCTTCATGCCGAAAGTATAGCAATGCCGGAACGGGAAACTGCCTCGTCACGCAAGCTCAGCCCGGCAACCGTTCCCTGCCCCAGCGCACCTGGCCACCGCTGATCGTGGTTGCAAGCGCCAGGGTCTGCTCGTCGACCAGCAACAGGTCTGCCCTGCCCCCCTTGAAGATCCGGCCACGGCTTTCCAGTCCGAAAATTCGGGCCGGATTGGCGGTGACAGTGGCCAGCGCCACCTCCAGGGCCACCCCGTACTCGAGCACGGCCTGACGCACCGCTTGCCACAGGCTGGCGATATCGGCGACCTGAAAGCCGGTCATTTCCTGTTCGCTACCAAAGGCCGGCAGGCTGGCCTGGGCATCAGAGCTTAGCGTAATGCGGTGTGCCGGAATACCCGCTTCGAGAGCCAACAACACGGCATGCGCCGCCGGAATCTCACCGGCAGCAATGAATGCCTCCGTGGTGCTTGTGGTGAAATCGATGTTGCCATCGGCCCGGCCGTAGACGCAGGCAGCCTGAAAAGTATGCGGCGAACGGTTGCAGTGCGTGGGCAGGAACTGGTTGCGCGGGATTTCCGATCGCTCGATGACCGCCTCGACCACGGCCAGCGGATCCTGGCCATCACCCAGGTGCAACAGCACCGTGCCGCGCTTGCCGGCGAGCATGCCGCCGCGTCGACTCTGTGCCGCAGCAGCGGCTAGCTCGCGCCAGCCGGGCTGGGAACCGCGGTGATCGGCCAGGGCAACCTCGCCCAGGCCAATGATCTCCGGAATCAGGACCAGATCACGTTCGATACTGCCGGTCAGGGTTGGTGCCGGCAAGGCGTAGGAGCCGGTCAGGCACAAGGCACTGACGCCCTTGGCCTGCAGGGCGCGTGCCGTGGCCAGCAAGTCGCTGTGACTGCGGGTAATGGCATCGGTACCCAGGCAACCAATGACAGTGGTGACGCCGGCTGCCAGAGCCTGCTCGGCCAGCAACGGCAGCGTCCGGCCGGCAAAGCCGCCCTCGCCGCCGCCGCCGGAGATATGGACCAGGCCATCGACCAGGCCAGGCACGAGGTACTGACCGCGGCCATCGATGACCTCAAGCTCGACGCCGGGAATTCGCGGCGTCGGGATGTCAGGGGCGATGGCAAAGATACGGCTACCGGCAACCAGCACATCGAGGGCGCCGCGATCCCCGGGGTCGAGGACGCGGGCCTGCTTGACAAGTATCATGGTGACCCCGTGCCCTAGCGGAAACGCTGCGTATAGCGCAGCAGGTAGAAGCGGCCCATGGTGTTGTGGTTGATGAAATCCACACCCGCAGCTGAGCCGAACACCGCCGGCGGCGCCCGATCAAGCAGGTTGTCGATATTCAGGCTCAACCAGGCATCCGGGGTCACATCGTATGACAGGCTCAGGTTGAAGGTCAGCCAGGAACCCACGTCAATCCGGTCATCCGGACTCAAACCGAACTCGTCGAGGGTGTCCTGGCGCAGCCCCTCCAGGTCATCCTTGTAATTGCCGGTGTAGCGGGCAGCCAGGCGTGCGCCCCAGACATCGCGCCGCCAGCGCAGGGAAACATCGGCCAGCCAGCGCGGGTAGCGCCACTCACCGGCCAGCGATTCCGAACCCGAGGTTGGCGAAAACTCGCGATCGAATCGATTCAGCCAGGTCGCATCGGCCACGAAGCGCAGCTGACCAAGCTCGTTGAGGTTGAAACGATGGCTGTACGAGAGGTCAATTCCGTCGGTGGTCTGGAATCCGAAGTTCTGCAGCGGCACGTTGGCCTGCACGACGGAACCGCCTTCCAGGATCAGGCCCGGTGTGCCCATTGGCAGCGCCTCATCGCCGGCATCCAGGTCAACCACGGGAAACTCGCCTGCGAAGGCCCGACGGATGAAGTCCAGATCATCAAGCCCGACCAGGTTCTTGTGCTTGATGTACCAGTAGTCCACGGTCAGGTCAGCATCGGGCGTGATCTGCCAAAGGAAACCCAGGCCGACATTTTCGGCCGTCTCCGGTTTCAGATCGGGGTTGCCGAGCAGCTCGGTGTCGACCACGTTGGCACCGCTGTCTGTGCCACCACAGGCAGCAGGCACCTGGTCACACGGTATGGCAAAGGAAGACAAGGTCACCCCTGCTCCGGACTGGGCCAGCGACGGGGCCCGAAACGAGGTTGCCCAGGATCCGCGCACCACCAGCTGCTCCAGCGGCTGCCAGCGAAAGGCCACCTTGGGGTTGAAGTCCGAGCCGAAGTCATCGTAGTGGTCGAAGCGACCGGCCAACTGAAGTTCGAAGTTGTCGGCCAGCGGTACGTAGAATTCCGCGTAAGCCGAGTTCTGGCGCCGGCTCGCCTCGGCTTCGGTGAAGCTGAAGCGCAGCGTGGGTTCGGGGTTGTCCGGGGTGGAACGGGCGTCCGGGCTGGGATCATCAATGATGTCCTCGTAGCGGTGCTCGTAACCAAAAGCACCCTTGACCCAGCGCCCGCCCAGTTCGAAAAGATCACCGGAGGCGCGCAGGTCGAAAGCATACATTTCCGACTCGCCGTTGCGCTGGGCACGGGTGCGCAGCAGCGAATCAACCAGCGGATCCTGCTCAGCCTGGCCGAAGAAAGGGTTGTAGACCACGGTCCGGCGACCCAGGTCCTCGCAGCTCGGACCGCCGACAAAGCGTGGGCTGCGGGTCAGGACCCGATCCCAGCGCTGGGCGAAACTGCCGTCATCACACAGGTTGCCCAGCATGGCCTGGGTAAACTCCAGGGTCCGGTACAGACCGGCCACGCCGTCCTGGGTGGATTCGCTCTTGCCGTAGCTCAGCGCACTTTCCCAGTCCCACTGGCCCAGCATGCCGCGCAGACCGGTGGTGAGACGGAAGTTGTCGGTTCTGACCTCGACCTGGCGAGGATCGGGGAATGCACCCCAGGCGAAGATGGGAAACCCGAAGAACTCGGAAAAGTCATCCACGCCGCCCTCGGCATTGATATCGCGAACCAGTCCACTCGGCCAGTCGGCCCGGGCCGGATCAACCGGAATGCGGGAAAACGGCGCCGGCGAACTGGTTCCGCGTGATTCCACCCGGGAAAAGGACAGCTCGTTGAACCATTCCAGATCGGGTGAGATATCAAAATTGAACAAACCAGTGGCTGACCAGGACTCGAACTTGTCCCGGGTGGTGACGATCGCGCCCCGGTTGAGCTCGCAGTATTCCCCGAACACGCCGTCGCTGACGAACTGATCGGCCGGGCAACCACCGTCTTCCGGTTTTTCGGTGATGTCGTCCCACATCAGGAAAAGATCGTTGAAGCTGGGGAAGATGCCCTGCTGGGCCGGGCGAATCTCGTTGCGGGTTGCGCGCCGATCGCGGTCAAACAGGGGCTCGCGCTTGAACCAGTCGAAGATCAGCGTGGTACGGCTGTTATCGGTACTGAAGCCACCGGCAATGTTGATGTTGTAGCGACCATCGTTGCTGGAGGCGTGAGAATTGCCATAGCTGGCGGCAAGTTCCAGGCCCTCAAGGTCGTTGCGCAGGATGATATTGACCACGCCGGCGACCGCATCGGCCCCGTAAATCGCCGATGCCCCGCTGGGCAGGATCTCGACCCGGTCAACGGCAGCCAGCGGAATGGTGTTGATGTCGACGAAACTGACCTGGCGATTGGCAAATGAGGCTACGGCAACGCGACGGCCGTTGACCAGGGTCAACGTCGAGGCGGTGCCGAGGCCGCGCAGCGACACACCGGCTGATCCCACCGGCGAGCTGCTGGACAGCGCCCCGGCCGAGCGCGTGGAGAACGTGCCTTCACCGCCGCCGGTCACGGTCAGGGTTTCGAACAGATCGATCAGATTATCGGCGCCGGAGGCCTCGATATCTTCACGGCTGATCACGATCAGGGGCTGGGCGCCCTCGAGATCAATACCGCGAATTCGCGAGCCGGTTACCGTGATGGTATCGAGACCGGCATCGGTTTCTTCAGTGGGTGTTTCCTGGGCCATGGCGGTGCCCAGAACCAGGGTCAACGGCAGCACGCCGCTCAGCCAGAACTTGCTCATTTCCATTCTCCCCGCACGGATTGGTGCAGCACCGTGCTTTCAGGCGATTAATCGGTCAAAGTCTATGGGTAAAACCTGAATGCCCTTTGTCGAGTGGCCGGGCCGGCCGGGGGGAGCCGCTATTCGTCAAACCACTCGCTCAGGTAAAAACACCTGATGCGGTAGTCGGTCGCTGAATAGGGTTGCGTGATCATGCTGGTCGGGGTTGTGGTTCCGAAGTCCTGCAACAGAGACGGTTGACAAGCTTGATTGTATGAAAAGACTACATTAGGGTTACACGCCTTGTCAACGATGGTTCAGGCCTGCCACCGCATGCATATCCAAGCAATACGGCCCTTATCGCTCTGCCTGATTGGTTTCCTGCTTTTCATGGCAACCCCAGCCCTGCCAAGCGTCATGCTTGCCGGCGGCCATCTGCCGGTATGCAGCTCCATGAGCAGCGGCGAGTGCGTACAGACGCCGGACTGGTCAGATCACGCACTGACCGGGCATCGCTATAAGCTGGATACCGAGGGCCTGCGACGCTGGACGCAGACGGTGGCACAGGACAGCGATCAAGAGCTGGCACGGGAATGGCTGCAGCTGCTGATGGCCTTGCGCGATGATGAAGCTCAAGCCATGACCCAGCGCGAACTGACCCGGCTGATCCGCGCAAGCGGGCTGCGCCTGGACGGTGACGAGGGGCCGGCCGAGATTCTCGGCGAAACACTTTACCAGGCCAGCGACGACAGGCAGTGGTA
>RECK01000260.1 GCA_007694055.1 Wenzhouxiangella sp. | reverse complement strand
ACGTCGAGGTGAGCAGTGCAGTCTTCCCGCCGGCAGATCCAACCGGTTGTCACGACTTCAGTGCAGAAGACTGGCTATCCGTAACCCCGGGCGCTGGCACCATCAATCCCGCTGGTCAACAAACCCTGGCCCTGACTTTCGATACCGACGGTCTGGCCGCTGGGCTGTACGAGGCCGAACTGTGCCTGTTCAGCAACGATCCAGGCGCCAACCCGGCACGCATTCCGGTAAGCTTCGAGGTGGTCGAATTCAATCCGATTGCCGAAATCACGCCGGATCAGTTCAGCTTCACCGTGTTCGAAGGCCGCACGGCCAACGATGATCTGTTGATCGGCAACATCGGCACCACGCCGCTGGTCTGGAGCGTGGACACGGCCAACCTGTTGCCGGGCCTGAGCTATGCCGAAGCGGTCGACCGCAGCATTGGCGAGCCTTCGCTGCCGATGGGCTGGGATCGTGCTTCGGGCCGTCAGCCGGAAGGTGAGGTGGACCATGTCGTGATGGGTGCCGACTTCGGCCGCGCCGTCGATGGGCCGATCGTGGAAGGCTTCGACGATGTGGCGGGGTTGCCCAGTCGTGGCTGGGTTCTCGCCAACCAGAGCCAGCCGGTCGGGACCACCGCCTGGTTCCAGGGCAACGCGTTTGTGTTCCCAGCGTTCGAAGGCGAGACGAATTCCTACATTGCCGCGGACTTCAATAATGCCGCGGGCAGTGGACTGATCAACAATTGGCTGCTGAGCCCGACCACCGTCCTGCGCAACGGCACAGAGATTCGTTTCTACACCCGCTCAAGTTTCCTCTCCAACTCCTTCCCCGATCGGCTGGAGGTGCGTTTCAGCACGGCCGGCAATAGCGTCAATGTGGGAACGTCGGCGACGGATGTTGGCGACTTCGTCCACCTGGTCGCCAGCATCAACCCCGACTTGGAGCCGGGCGGCTACCCGCTCGAGTGGACTGAGGTCGTCATTCGGCTTGAAGGACTGCCGGAACCCGTTGCTGGCCGAGTCGCTCTGCGGTATTTCGTAGAAGACGGCGGCCCCTTGGGCACCAACTCCATTTACATTGGTATTGACAGCTTCTCCATCACCCAGCCAATCGCCTGCGAGTTCCCGGACACTGTGGACTGGTTGTCGCTGAGCTTCTTCAGCGCCGGCGGCACGGGCGTGACCGAGCCGGGTGAGGTCGACCGCGTGACCGTAAACGTTGACACCCAAGGCCTGGCCCTGGGTGACTACGAGGCGCGCGTGTGCGTGACCACCAATGATCCGGCCGCTTCCCTGGTCGAAATCCCGGTCAGCCTGAGCGTGCTCGGCATTCCGGTGGCCGACGTCAACCCCGACAGCTTCGAGTTCGTGGCCAATGCCGGCGACAGTGATGAGGGGACGTTGACGATTTCCAACGTCGGCACGGCCGACCTGGTGTGGAATATCGAAACAGCGCCAGGAACAACCTCAACGGGCACACCAAACATGGCGGGTGTCGACAGAGGAAAGGATCAGGGTGCTTCTGAAGTCTATGTGGGTGCCGGTAATCCCTCACAATCGAAGGAGCCATCGGGCAACAACGCTGTTTTCAGAACTTCTGATGGCACTGTGGCGCTGACTCTCGAAGAGGTAACCAGCCTTGCCAGGGCTGCCGGTCGAAGTGGCCCGACCCTGTCAGTGAACGATGTGACGACCGGTGGATTCCGAGCCAGCGGCGATCCTAACAACACCTTGTTATCCTTGCCTATCGGCGCGGGTAACGAGCTTCTCGGTGTTGGCTGGGAAGTCACCATAGAAACCTTCGGTATCAGCTGGTTCGAGGAATCGACCATGACCGTGTCAACCAATTTTGGTGTTGGCGGCATTTCCATTCAGCCGGGTGCCGGCCTGCAGGGCGGTGGAATCCAGACTTTCTCCTCGGAAGGTGTGTTGTTGTTCGGGGATTTTGGTCTGCCCGCTATCCCCGCCGATGTCGACGGCAACCTGGCCATTGAATGGCACGAAGTCGACTGGGTAGATGTTCCGGCTGGCCCGGACTCTGAATGGAGCGATCCCGCGACAGGTCAAGTGCTTCCGCCGGGAGTGCGATTGATCTGTGCTGACCAGGCCGCGTGCGATGAGGCCGTTGATCCGTCAACGCCGGAGCCTCCGCCTGGGGTACCGGAGCGTTGTGTTAATCCGGGTACGGTCGATTGGTTGAGCGTGAGCGAAATCAGCGGTACTACGGGCGTGGGTGAGAGCACGGAGCTGACCGTGACTGCCGATGCAGCCGCCTTGCTGGGCGGCATGTATGAGGCGTCGCTTTGCATCACGACCAATGAGCCGGACGGCCCGGGTTTGATTGAAATTCCGATCACGTTTGAAGTCATCGATATCGCCGTGGCGTTGATTACACCGGACAGCTTCATCTTCGAGCTCGACGAAGGCGACACCGATACGGGCACCATCAACATTGCCAGCATCGGCCAGCTCGATCTTGAGTGGAGCCTGAACTCGGCTATTCCGCGTGCCAGCCGTCAGGATGTGCTGTTTGACAACGGTCCGATTCGCACGGGTATCGGCGACGGCCCGAACGGCGGTGACAGCAGCCTGCTCCAGAACCAATCGCTGGGCATGCTATCGCTGGGCGCCAACGTGGCATTGAACGCGGCAGGTCCGCACTTCCGCATGGCCGACGACTTCGTCGTGGATGAAACCTGGCTGCTGGACAGCTTTACCTTCTTCGTCTACCAGACCGGTTCGCCGACTACCTCGACCATTACCGGCGTCAATCTGCGGATCTGGGACGGAAACCCGGCCAGCGGCGGTACGGTGATCTTCGGTGACACCAGCACCAATCGCCTGCGCACAACCGCGTTCACCGGCATCTATCGCTATAGCCAGACCAGCTTCAACAACCAGCGTCCGATCATGAGCGTGGTCGCGGATGTTGCGGGTCTGGTTCTCGAGCCGGGCACCTACTATGTCGACGTGCAGTTTGCCGGGTCCAGCCCTTCGGGTCCGTGGTTGCCGCCGGTGACCATCCTTGGTCAGAACACCACCGGAAACGCGGTCCAATTGACGGCTGACGGCTGGGCGCCGTTTGTCGATAACGGTTCGTTGACCGCCCAGGGCATGCCGTTTGAAATCCGCGGCAGCACCTCGCAGTGTGTGGTGCCCGCCGATGTGCCCTGGTTGAGCATTGATCCAGAGAGCGGCAGTGTGGCTCCGGGAACGACTCAGGATGCCGTCGTTTCGATCAATACAGCCGGTTTGCTAGCGGGCACTCAGCTGGTCGACCTGTGCGTGCTGACCAATGATCCCAATCAGCCAGTGGTTGATCTCCCCTTGACGCTGACCGTCACCGAAGCGCCGGGCACCGGCTTCATCGCCGGCAATGTCCAGAGCCTTGGCTACTGTGAGGAGAACCCGTTCCCGGCAGCCGGCGCGACGGTCACCGTCGAAGGCGCAGGCGGCGTCATTGCCAGCACCCTGGCCGATGCCGACGGCAACTTCGTCATCGCCGTCAATCAGTCTGAAAGCCCTGTGTCGGTCACGGCCAGCGCTCCGGACCACGTTGCCGGCACGACGATGGACGTTACGGTGAGCGAGGGCGAGACGACCAACGTCGACTTTGACCTGCGGATCGAACAAGGCTGCACCACCGTGTTCCAGGATGAGTTCCTGGTCTCGATCGGCCTGGGCGAGAGCGCTACCCGTCAGCTGGTTCTCGGCAACAGCGGAGCGGCGGCGAGCGGCTTCGCCGTCGAGACTGCTGAACTGCTGCAATTGATCGAGGCCTCGATCTTCAACCTGGGACGTGACGAGGATGCCGATCTTCGCAGCGACGGCAGCAGCCGTGCCGGCCTGATTGGCGCCAGCGAGCCGGTCATTCGGAACATCGAGGTGACCGCCCCGCGCAGCGACATCAGCGTGCTGATTGTCTCTCCTGACGGTGAGTTGGGTGATCCTATTCCACCGCTGAACCTGGAATCGGATCTGAACGCTTTCCCAGGGATCAACGCCCAGATCTTCAGTGGGCCGCTGGCTGGCATCAGCGTGGCGGACTTCGAGGGCATTGACGTTGCGGTTCTGACCAACAACAACCGCTGGTCGGCGGCAGGTGGCGCTGATGTAATCGTCGGCAACGTGCTGGCTGATTTCGTCGATGCAGGCGGCGCTGTGATCTTGCACAACTTCGCCTACGACTTCTTCGGCTTCCAGCTGGCAGGTCGCTTCATCACCGAGAACTATGGACCCATCACCCCGGCCGCGGACGAAGTCGTGGCTCCGGCGACGATGGTGGTCCTGCAGCCGGACAGCCCGCTGTTCGAGAACGTCAACAGCATCGCTTACGGCTCCAACTTCCGCCTGACAGGCAGCACGCTGACCCCTGGTGCTAGCTTGATGGCCGAATGGAGCGATGGGGTACCGATGGTGGCGATGAACGACCATTCGGTCAGCATCAATGCCATGTACAGCTCGGATGGTGAACAGGGCGCCTGGACCGGCGATCTCAATGTCCTGGTTTTCAACGCCATCCGCATGCTGGCCGGGCCGCAGGAAGGTGATCCGGTCGACTGGTTGAGCATCACGCCGACCAGCGGTACGGTGCCGGCTGACGGGACTGCCGAGCTGACATTGGTGTTCGACGCCGGTGAACGCGCGCTGGCTGCCGGCACCTATCGGGCCAATATCCGGGTAGAGATTGATGAAGGGCTCGATGAGACCTTCACCGTCACCGTCCCGGCGACCCTCCAGGTCGGCGAGGCCAACGTGCAGATCGCCCACCTGGCGCCGTTTGCCGGAGGTCGTGCAGACACAGCGGTCGATATCGTGGTCAACGGTGAGACCGTCCTGACCGATGTCCGCTACGGTGATTCGACTGGCTATCTGGCTCTGCCGCCAGGACCGGCGCTGATCGAGGTTTTCCCGGTGGGATCGCCTGACCCTGCCATGACGGCCTCGGCCGATCTGGCGCCCGGCGTGTTCTATACGGTCCTGGCGATCGGCGACGGTGATAACCAGGATCTGCAGCTGAAGCTCATTGAAGATGATCTGACGCCGCCGGCGACCGGTACCTTCCACCTGCGCCTCGGTCACGTGGCACCGTTTGCGAGTGGCTCGGCGACAGCCGATGTTCGCCTGCGTGATGGTTCGCCTGAGTGCCCGGCAGTGCTGGAAAACGTGGACTTTGGTGATGTCAGCGGCTTCATCGCGCTGCCGCCGGGTGAATACGATCTGATCATCACCAGCCCGGGTGGCTGCAACGTTTTGATCGACCCCGCCCCGGTGTCTTTCGCCGAAGGTGACATTGCTTCAGCCTTTGCGACTGGCGACGGCGTTAATCAGCCGCTGGGTGCATTTGCCCTGGTTCCGGGGCAGACCGGTGACTTCCTGCCGCTGGTTATTCCCGGTGAGTTGGATGTCAGTCCAAACGAGCTGGACTTTGGTGACGTGACGCTTGGCGAAACGGAAACTCGCGAGGTAACTGTTTCCAACGTGGCAGGTGAAGACGCTGAGGCTTTGGTCCTGACTGGCTTGTCGATCGGTACAGGCGCATTTGCCATTACTGATCAAGGCGATTGTGGGCTCGGCTCGATCCTGGCCGGCGGTGAAAGCTGTACGGTAGAAGTGAGCTTTGCGCCCGACGCTGCTGGTACCTTCAGCGATGATCTCGTCATCAGCGCCGGGGATGGGCAGTCGCAATCGGTGCCGGTCAGCGGTACGGGTGTTCAGCTGCCGGGAGAGCTTGCCGTCGATACGATGGAGCTGTCTTTCGGTCCGGTCCTGCTGGGTACGGAAGCGATGCTGACCGTGATGGTGAGTAACAGCGCACCGTCGTCTGCGATGGCGATTAGTATCGACCAGTTTGAATTAACCGGAGACTCTGTGTTCGAACTAGCGGGTGGTGATTGCACTACTGGCCTAGAACTTGCGCCTGGCGTGGGTTGCTCGATCATGATCGACTTTGCTCCTGGTGCGGCTCAGGAGTACACCGGCCAGCTGGTGATAGAGGCTAACGGCCAGGCTGCTTCGGTTGATCTGACGGGTCGCGGATTCGAACGCGGTGCACTGGGGTTGAGCGAAGTAGAAGTTGACTTTGGTGATGTTTTGATTGGCAATTCGGCTAGCGCCGAGCTGACCTTGACCAATACGGCTGCCGTCGGCAGCGCTGCGGTACTGGTCGCCGATATCGACATCCTGCCTGCGGGTGACTTTGCGGTCACCGGTGGTAGCTGCGAAGTTGGCGTATCCAGCCTCGAACCTGGTGACACCTGCACCATCGAGATTTCCTTTGTTCCGACAAGCGATGGGGAGGTTGCGGCTTCTCTGGTGGTCGATGGATCTGACGGCAAGATGGCCTCGGCCCAGCTCAGGGGCCGCGGTGTTACGCCAACTGATCGGATCTTCGATGATCGCTTCGAGGCGCCAAACGACTAGGCTTTAGAAAAAGCCTCCTCCTTAAAGGGGCCGCCCATTGATTTGGGTGGCCCCTTTTTTTCTTCATTTGCAATCAAATTTCGCTGGATATCATTTGATGCAGACAAATCAGGCAATCGTTGGATCAATGATCAAGTCGTTCCCCGCTTCTTTCTTTCAGTCGGTCATCGTGGCCGCAGTACTTTTCCTGGCGATTCACGGCCCCAATATCGCCTTGGCTGAAGATGAGGTCTGGGTTCGTGTCCACCACTCCGGTGCCGAGCTTCGCGATCTGGCGATCGAGTCCGAGCTGGAAAATTACGGCAGCTTCCATTGGGGCCGGGTATCGGTCGCCGAATATCAATCGCTGCGTGGGCAAGGTTTGTCGGTGACGGCAACGGAGAACCCGTTTGTCCTGACATTAGGCGGGGAGCGTTTCGACCCGCTTGATGCCCAGGCTTTGAGCAGCAAGTTCCAAACCTACCAAGCTGATCCGGACGGTGACTTTCATCTGGTCCAGTTCAACGGCCCGATCCGCTCGCAGTGGCTTTCAGATATACGGGCGTCTGGGATTGTGCCGGTGCAGTACATCCATCCGTTCACCTACGTGGTGTGGGCCGATGATTCCGGCCTGATTGCAGGCCGCAATGTGGGGTCGGTTCGGTGGGTTGGGGATTTTCTGCCCGAGTTCCGGGTCAATCCCGATCAGCGGGTGTGGTTGGATGACGAAGAGCCCGTGATTCTGGTCGCGAGCAACCATGCCGATAGCGACAGGCTGGTCCAGCGCCTTCAGGAACGGGGAACGGAGATCATTGAAGTATCTCCCTACACAGCAAATTTGAAACTGATCAAGGCGTTGGCGCCCGGGCCCCGATTCCTGGAGTTGGGTCAGGTGCCGGGCGTTTATACCGTGCAGCGAGCGATGCGTATGCGCACGCGCGGTGAAATGTCCAATCAGGCTATTGTCAATAATCACGGCGATGCGCCTAACTTCACCATAGTGCCTGGGTATGCCGATTGGTTGAGCGATACGGGTTTTGACGGTAGCGGGGTAATTGTCTCGATCATGGATAGCGGGGTGCGTGCCACCCACGTGGATCTGGTTGACCGCATGTTGCCATGTACGCCCAGTGCCTCCCCGACCACCTGTGCCAGCCCCAGTAGTGCGCATGGCACCCATGTGGCTGGGGCGGTCGCAGGCACCGGCGCCACCGGTGCCCAAATTGGCGGGTTTCTGCGTGGCCAGGGCGTGGCGCCAGGTGCAAACCTCATTTCACAGGTGCCGCCCGGCCTGAATCAGTGGTGGGGACAGGCGTGTTCCGGGATTGACCCCTCCGAGGGAGAATTTTGTCTGACCCCGAACGGCATGCTGCGTCTGTTCAAGGAAGCGGCAACCAACGGCGCGGTTTTGGCTAACAACTCCTGGGGCTCGCCAGGTTTCCACTACGGATACGACATCATTACCCAACAGGTCGACGTCCTGGTGCGGAACTCAGACCCAGACAGCCCGACGCCGGTTCCGGTGCTGCCGCTCTGGTCAATTCAAAACGGCAGTGGTGACCGGCCAAACGGCAGCCAGTGTGACCCGGCCTCGCTGGGATCACCCGAAGAGGCGAAGAACGTATTCGCCATTGGCGCGAGTCGTCTGCAGAATTCCAATGGCAGCCAGGTGGGAGGTTCACAGATATTCTCCGTGGGCCAGAATTCGGCCCATGGTCCCGCCTGCGATGGTCGCACCAACCCGGATATCGTTGCCCCTGGTTGGCTGACTGACAGCACGTCCAGCGCCAGCAACACGGCTCATGCCTTTAATGGCGGCACGTCAATGGCATCCCCAGTTGTTTCCGGGGCATCGGCCATTTTCGTCCAGTATTTCCGCGAGGCCTTCGATGGTGTCACGCCGAGCCCGGCCATGGTCAAGGCCGCATTCACAGCGGTTGCGATCAACATGCAAGGACAACTCAATGCAAACGGTGGCACGATTACGGAAACGCCGTCCAGGTTCCAGGGCTGGGGCCGATTGGACCTGGATGCCGTGGTCAATCCCACGCAGCAGGTTCTTTATTTTGACCAGGAGCACGTGTTTACCGAAACCGGTCAATCATGGTCAATTCCGGTGGTAGCGGATGATGGTGATGAGCCGATGCGCCTGATGCTGATGTGGACCGATGCGCATGGCCATGGCCTGGCTGGGACCACACCGGCCTGGGTCAACCTGCTGGATCTAAGCGTGGACAGTGCCAGTGGCACTTACCTCGGTAACCAGATCGGGTCGGACGGATTTTCCACGACCGGTGGTGTGCCGGATGATCGCAATAACATGGAAGGTATATTCCTGCGCCCTGACCAGCACGGCGGTCAAACCTTGATCGTGAACGTGGCGGCAGCCCAGGTTGTGGCAGACGCACTGAACCCGTGGAACGCGGACCCTGAGAACCCCACCCAGGACTTCGCTCTGGTTTGCTACAACTGCGTGATCAGCGAAGGCGGGTTCGAGTTGGCATTAAATCCGTTTGAGGCGTCGATCTGCATTCCTGACGATGACTCGGTCAGCATCCTGGCTGATGTCAGCGTGGAAGCACCTGCTGGCTATACCGGCACCGTCGATCTTTCCGCCGACGGTTTGCCGGCCGGCGTCACCAGCAGCTTCGACCCGGCAAGCGTGGAAGGGGCTGGTCAATCAGAGTGGACCCTGACGGTCGACGCCGCGGCTGAAGCTGGTTCTTCCAGCCTGCTGGTGATCGGCGATGACGGCGACGAGATTCAGCAGCAGCCATTTGCGCTGACCCTGCTGTCGCTACCCGATGCACCGTTACTCATAGCACCTGGAGACGGCGATACAGATGTTGGTCTGCAGCCAGAGCTATTGTGGGATTCCCTGGCCGGTGTTGACGACTATCGTTTGCAGGTGGCAACGGATGTAGGCTTTGCAGACCTGGTTGTTGACACCATGTTTGGCTCAACCAGTTTCAACTTCGAAGAAAAACTGATGGACGGCAGCACTTACTTCTGGCGGGTGCTTGGTCAGGATCAATGTGGTGACGGTCAGTGGAGCGAGGTGTTTCAGTTCCAAACGCGCTTTGAACCGCAGGCTGTCGTTTCTCCTGCCGCGCTGCAAGCCGAAATCATTACCAGCCAATCGGCCAGCCTGAGCTTGACCATCGCCAACTCGGGTTCCGGCCAGCTTGATTGGGAAATTGCTAACGTTGTCTGCGGCGATGGCGAAGCCATTCACTGGTTGAGTGTTGAGCCCGCCTCCGGCAGTTCGACTGTGGGAGATATGGACGAGGTGACCGTCACCATTGACGCTGCTGACTTGCCACCCGGCGCCTACGCGGGTGGACTGTGTATCACCACAAACGTCTTCGAAGGCGCCCCTGTTTCGGTAGAGGTGACTGTGGATGTGTTGGATCTGCCGCCGGCAGTAGTTGAGATCGAGGTTTCCGCCCTTGAGTTCGGCTCAGTGCCGACCAACCTGTCGCCGTCGCGCAACTTTGAGATTCGCAACGTGGCCGTGGGCATAGCAGCGGACCTGAGCATTGACACGATTGCAGTCATTGCCGGTGGTAGCGTCTTTGAGGTGGTTGGTCACGACTGCCCGTCCAGTCTGCCCGCCGGGCAGGTCTGCACGGTAGAAGTCCGATTTGCGCCTGATTCGGCCAGGGCCTACTCCGGCGTGCTGCGAATCACCACCGACGGCGAATCGCGAAATATCGTTTTGAGTGGCATCGGAGTCGAACCCGATCCGATCATCTTCAGAGACGGATTTGAAGATGGGCGATAACAGCCTTCCGTCTCACCTGATTCCCGCCCCAAAACCCCTCGCGAGGGATTTTGGGGCGTAGGCTTCCTCGTGTAATCAACTCGGGGTTGACCGTCGAGCATTGGAGCTTTCTATATGAAAATCAGAACACTGCTGGGCATTATGCTGGCGGCCCTGTCGATGGCCGTTTCTGCCAATGATCGTGTGCCACCGGCCAGTTGGGGTCTGGTTGCATCTGCCGAGACCCGGCTCGATGGCCTGTTCACTGCGGAGTACCCGGCGTTGGATATGGAAGCGCTGGCGCTGGAAGACAGCCAGAACGAAGTCTTGGGTAAACCACCACGGTTCGCTTTTCCTCGGGACGCTGATTTCAGTCTTCATACCGATGGTGAATGGGAGGTTTTTGGGGATACCAGCATCTGGCGTATGCGAGTGCGAGCGGATGGCGCGGTTTTGCTCAATTTCGGGTTCAGCGATCTGTTCCTGCCCGAAGGTGCAGCGCTGTATATCTACACCGCGTCGGCAGCCAAAAGTCGGACCATGGATCGTTTTCAGGTTATCGGTCCCTATACCGCATCGATCAATCGCGAGCACGGCGAATTCTGGACACCCAACCTGCATGCCGACGACGTCATCATCGAAGTCAATGTGCCGAGTGCCGTGCGCGAAGCCGCGCAATTCAATATTAGCCAGGTCAGCCAGGGCTATCGTGGTTTCGGCCAGGCAGCCCACGAATACAAACAGCCGGCAGATCGATTGGAGGGCGATGGCAAACAAGCCTGCAAGGACGCAGCAGGCATCCGCTCAGGTGCGTGCAACCAGGATGTTGCCTGCCTGAGCGAGGACGATCCGTGGAACGAGCCACGTCGTTCGGTGGGCGCGTACCAGCGCAGTGGCATGTTCGCCTGCACCGGTTCGTTGGTCAACAACACGGCCAACGATCAATCCATGCTGTTCATCACCGCAACCCATTGCATCAATGCGGCCCAGAACCCCAAGCATTGTCGTGTATTGGAACTACGAGTGGCCGACCTGCCGCAGGCCCGGCGCGTCCGGTGGAACGGCCGTTAACCCACCCGATCCCAACATGACCAACAGTGGCGGTACCTTTCTGGCTGCGACCAGTAACCCGTTCGGCGGCAATTGCACGGCACCGAATGAATGCTCCGACGTGACCCTGATCGAGCTGGACGATCCGGCCGATCCGGACCTGGAGCTGTTCTGGTCGGGCTGGGACAGGCGTCCGCCGCCGACCGCCTGCGCCCAGGGTCCGGGCAACAGTACCGATGGTTTGTGCGCGACCATCCACCATCCGGGTGTGGATGAAAAGCGCATTACCTGGGTGGCCGACAACATCCAGATCGGAAACATCGCCGGTGCCCAGAACATTCACTGGCATCCCTTCTGGCACCCCGATCCGCCTGAACTGCCCAATATGCCGCCAGGTGGCACCATTCCTCCAGCAGTCACTGAGCCTGGTTCGTCCGGTTCGCCACTCTATTCAGCGGACCGGCGGCTAATCGGCGTGCTTAGCGGCGGGCCGGCGTCTTGCGGGGCAACCGGCGCCAACTTGTCGGACTTTTATGGCGGCTTATGGGATGCCTGGGAAGGCATGGGTACCGCGACCACGCGCATGCGTGATCACCTGGATCCACTCGGGACCAATCCGGAATTCATCGACGGTATCGACGGTAGTGCTTTCGGTATCGTGCCTGAGACCATTCAAGTCAGTCGGTGCGGATTCAACGACATCGACATCCAGATCGAGGTAACCCAGTCTGGCGATGTCGACGACCCGGTTACCTTGAGCACGGCCGATTTGCCGGCCGGGGTCGGCGAGGCCTTCTCGGTCAACCCGGTGACCCCGCCCGGCGAGAGCCTGCTGACCTTGAGCGATTTGAGTGCTGCCGGCACCGGCACCTTTGCCTTCACGTTGCAGGGTTCGAGCACGGACGATGATGTC
>RECK01000248.1 GCA_007694055.1 Wenzhouxiangella sp. | reverse complement strand
ACGGTTTACGGTTTACGGAAGACCAGTTGGGAGGCCGCTTTTGCAGGAAGGCCTGGGTGCCTTCCATGGCTTCTTCGCCGGTGGCAGCCGCGGCGAATTCGCGCGCGCCGCGGTCCAGCAGATCGTTGACGGGTGTGTCGGTTGTAGCCAGCAGCAAGGACTTGGTCATCCGTGAAGCTTCCGGGGCACAGCGCTGGATCTGGGCAATAGTCTGTTCGAGCAGCTGATCGAGCGCCGCCTCATCCTCTGCCAGGGCGTGCGCCAGGCCGATGCGGAAAGCATCAGCGCCGGCGATTCGCGCCCCGGTCAGGGCCAGACGACGCGCCTCGGACAAGCCGACCCGGCCAACCACGAAGGGAATGATCTGCGCCGGCGGCAGACCCAGCGTGACCTCGGGCAGGCCGATCTTTGCCTCGCCGCTGACCAGGCAGACATCGACCACGCAAGCCAGCCCTACCCCGCCACCGAACACCGAGCCCTCGACAACCGCAACCACCGTTTTCGGGCAATCATGCACCGCGCTGATCAGCGTCCCGAAGGATCGATTGATCGCGGCCATGGCATCCACATCCCCGGCCGACTCCATTCGCGCCGCGGCCATGTCCGCCAGATCCGCCCCGGCACAAAAATGCCCGCCCGCCCCGCGCAATACCAGCGCTTTTACCGAATCATCCGCAGATGCCTGTGCCACGACCTCCTGCAGCTCAGCCACCATCTGCCGCGACAAGGCGTTACGGGAGGATGGACGGTTCAAGGTGATCCGCAGGATGCCGTTTTCAAGTCGAGTCTCAATCGTTTGCATGCAAAGCTCCGTTTGGAACGGTTTACGGTTTACGGGTTACGGGTTACGGGTTACGTGTCGAGAAGTGCCGGTAAACCGCTTTTCCGTAAACCGGAAACCGGAAACCGGAAACCGTTTTTTTTTCACCCCCCTTTCGGCAATATCCCCATCTGCTTGCAGATGATCGCCAGCATGATTTCATCCGCCCCACCGCCGATCGACATCAAACGCTGGTCGCGGAAGGCGCGGGCGATGCGGCTTTCCCACATGTAGCCCTGGCCGCCCCAGTACTGCAGGCAGCTGTCGGCGACTTCGCGGGCCAGGCGGCCACCCTTGAGCTTGCACATCGAGGCCAGCCGGGTCGCATCACCGCCGCCGACATGCACCTCGCAGGCCGAGTAGATCAGGGCGCGCAGGGCTTCGACTTCCGTTTGCAGCTCGGCCAGGCGGTAGTGCACCACCTGGTTGTCGAGAATGGGTTTGCCGAAGGCAATACGTGCGCGGGTGTAGTCGATGGTGTCGTTGATGATGCCTTCCAGTCCCTTCAGCGCGCTGGCCGCGCCCCACAGGCGCTCTTCCTGGAACTGCAGCATCTGGTACATGAAGCCCAGCCCTTCCTCGCCGATGCGGTAACGCTGCGGTACGCGCACGTTGTCGAAGAACACCTGCGCGGTGTCCGAGGAACGCATGCCGAGCTTGTCAAGCGGCTCGGAAAAGTTGATACCCGGCGTGTCGGTAGGCACCACGATCAGCGACTTGTTGTTGTGCCGGCTGTCGCCACCGGTGTTGGCCAGCAGGCAGATCCAGTCGGCCTGCAAGGCGTTGGTCATCCACATCTTGGTGCCGTTGATCAGGTAGTCATCGCCGTCCTTGACCGCGGTGGTCTTGACGTTGGCCACGTCGGAGCCGGCATGCGGCTCGCTGACACCCAGGGCCACGACCTTGTCACCGGCAACCGTGGGCGCCAGGAATTCCTGCTTGAGCTCATCGGAACCGAACCGGGCCAGCGCCGGTGTGGCCATGTCGGTCTGCACGCCAATGGCCATGGGCACGGCACCGCAGTGAGCAGCACCCAGTTCTTCGGCCATGACCAGCGCGTAGCTGAAGTCCAGGCCCATGCCGCCGCAGTCTTCAGGCTTGGTGATGCCGAGCAGGCCCAGGTCACCCAGCTTCTTGAACAGCTCGTGGGCCGGGAAACGGCCGGCCGCCTCCCATGCCTCGACATGGGGATTGATTTCCTGTTCCACGAAACGCGCCACGGTGCGACGCAGTTCCCGATGTTCATCCGTCCATTTCATTGCGTATCGTTCTCTTGAAAGTCAAAAGATTTTCTAACCACGGAAGACACGGAAAGACACGGAAACGTCAGATAAAAAATTCCGTGTGCTCCGTGTGTTCCGTGGTTCCCAAGGGTTTTTCATAAGGTCTCTAAAGCCGGGCCACGCCGTAGGTGTTGGGCTTGAGCTGGCGCACCTGGGCTTCGGCGCACAGGCGCAGGCACATCCCCAGGATGCGGCGAGTATCGCGTGGATCTATGATGCCGTCGTCCCATAAACGGGCCGTGGCGAACAGGGCGGTTGACTCGGCGTCGATCTTGTCGCGAATCTGCGCGGTCAGCATCTCCAGCACCGCCGGGTCCACTTCCTGGCCCATGCGCGCGTGCTTCTGCTCGGTGATGATGGCCATGACCCGGGCCGCCTGCTCGCCGCCCATGACACCGATACGGGCGCTGGGCCAGGCGAAGATGAAGCGCGGGTCCAGTCCGCGCCCGCACATGCCGTAGTTGCCAGCCCCGAAGGAGCCGCCGACCAGCACGGTCATCTGCGGCACGCGGGCGTTGGCCACGGCCTGGATCATCTTCGAGCCATGCTTGACGATGCCGCTTTGCTCGGCCCCGGTGCCGACCATGTAACCGGTGGTGTTTTGCAGGTAGACGATGGGACGCGCGGCCTGGTCACAAAGCTGGATGAACTGGGCCGCCTTGGTCGCGCCCTGGTCGGTGATGGGACCGTTGTTGCCGATCAAGCCAATTGGCCGACCCTGGATGGCGGCAAACCCGCATACGGTCTGCTCATCGTAGGCCTGCTTGAAATCAAGAAACTCGGAGCCATCGACCAGGCGGGCGATGATCTCGCGCACGTCATAGGGCTGGCGCGGATCAGTCGGCACGATGCCCAACAGGTCTTCCGAATCGTAAGCCGGCTCGTCGAAGGCCGCGACCCGGGTCTGGCCGGAAAACGCCGGCGCCAGCATGGCGGCAATATCGCGCGCCTGGCGAATACCATCGGCATCGTCGACGGCGGTGTATTCGGCCGTGCCGGTGATGCTGGCGTGCATGGCCGCACCACCCAGCGTTTCATCATCGGCATCCTCGCCGGTGGCCGCCTTGACCAGCGGCGGTCCGGCCAGGTAGACGCGGGCACGGTCACGCACCATGATGACGTAGTCGGACAGGCCTGGTACGTAGGCGCCGCCGGCGGTGGCATTTCCGTGAACCACGGTAATCTGGGGCAGGCCAGCGGCAGAATGCCGGGCCTGGTTGGCGAACGAACGGGCTCCGTCCACGAACAATTCAGACTGGTAGTTGAGGTTCGCCCCGCCCGACTCGAGCAGGTTGATCATGGGCAGCCGGTTCTCCAGCGCGATCTGCTGCAGGCGCAAACCCTTCTTCAGACCCACCGGGGATATGGTGCCGCCCTTGATCGCACTGTTGGAGGCATTGATGACCACATCCATCCCGGCGACCCGGCCGATACCGGCAATCGATCCGCCGCCGGCGGTGGAGCCGTCGCGATCGTCGTACATTTTCAGGCCAGCCAGTTCGCCGATCTCGATGAACGGCGCACCGGGATCCAGCAGCAGGCCCAGCCGCTCGCGCGGCAGGAGCTGACCACGTTGATCAAACTTCGCCCGCGCCGCTTCCTCGCGCTCGCCAATCTTTGCCCTGATCGCATCAACCTCGGCCATCAAGGCCAGCATCCGCTCGCGATTGGCGGCAAATTCATCGCTGCTCTGCTCGATACCGCTCTCTATCCTTGTCACCTTGAGCTTTCTCCTCGATGGCATACATTCAAGCCTGGATCGGCGACTGCTCTGGACAGTAAATGCTCACTGCCAAGCTGCAAGTGGATTTGATCGCAACAAAAAAGCAAGGAACCACCGAAAGCACCGAAGACACCGAAACCCCGCTTGTTCGCCTTCGGTGTTTTCGGTGTTTTCGGTGGTTTCTGTCTTTTACAAGTCGCACTGGTGCTTGCAAGCTCATTCATGGCGCTAGTCCTTCAAAGCGTCCGGGTCGACGGCGCGGTGGAAGCCGTTGTAGGGTTCTGAGCGATCGTGTTCGGCCAGCGGCCAGAGCCGGCCACCCAGGGAGGCAGCACCATCGATGCGCATCAGCTCGCCGCTGATGAAGGCGGCGGCCGGGCTGAGCAGGAAGACCACGGCAGCGCTGATCTCCGACTCGGTACCCAGGCGCTTCAAGGGCACGGCATTGGCCAGCATGGGGATCATGGCCCTGGCCGCGCCTTCGTACTTGTCCAGGCCGCTGGAGGCCACCCAGCCGGGCGCCACGGCGTTCACCCTCACCCCGCTCCTGGCCCACTCCAGGGCGGCGCTGCGAGTCAGGTTGGCCATGCCGGCGCGGGCCGCTCCTGAATGGGCCATGCCGGGCATGCCGTTCCAGTGATCGGCCAGCATGTTGACGATGGCACCACCCCGGCCCTGCATGGACTGGCGATAGACCTCGCGCATCATCAAGAATCCGCCGGTCAGGTTGGTTCGAACCACGGCATCGAAGCCGTTGGGGCTGATCTCTTCCAGCGGCGCCGGGAATTGACCGCCGGCGTTGTTGAACAGACCATCAATGTGATCGTGTTCTTCGATCACCCGCCCGACCAGATCTGCCACCGCCTCGGCGTCGCGGATATCGCAGACATGCCAGGACGCCTGGCCACCATCGGACGCAATCTCGTCGGCGGTCTTTTCCAGGGCCTCGGCACGACGTCCGACAAGGACCACGCTGGCACCCAGGGACGCCAGCTCGTGAGCCGTACAGCGGCCGATACCGCTGCCACCGCCGGTGACCACGATCACCTGGTCGGCAAACAGGCCCGGTTTGAAGATGGATTGGTAGCTCATGTCTTGTTCAGGACCAGGTCCTCGACCTCGCTGGCAATGGCGGCGGGCACCTCGATGGGAAAATCGAGCAGCATCTGGGCAAAGGCCTTGCCCTGCGGATCCATGCGCAGGCTGGCGACTCCGCCGCCGCCCAGGCTGTGCTCGAGGAGGAAATTCAGCGCCTGGATGCCAGGCAGGTACCAGCGCCTGACTTCCCCTTCCAGGACATGGGCGAAATGCTCGGCCACGGCCGCTTCGGTCAGCGCTGCGGCAATCCAGGGCAGATATTCGGGCTTGCGAGCGATCACGCCGATGTTGGCATGATTGCCCTTGTCGCCGCTGCGCGCGTGGGCCAGGGCGATCAGCGGCACGCGACTGTCAGCGCCGCCGACCGGGCGCGGCGGAGCGCTGCCCGCCACCACCTGCGGTTCCACGCCGACGGTTCGTTCCTCGACCTTGATGTGCTTGTCTCCAAGCCGAACCTCGGGCTGTACGATCTCGGCCGGCACCAGGAAACTGAACAGGCGAATCAGCGGGTGGACCACCGGACGCCCGCCAACGTAGCCGGTGATGCCCGGTGCCATGGCCGTCGCTGCCTGGGCAATTTCACGCGAGAACATCACCAGCGCGGTCTTGTCCGGGTGACGCACGCCGATTTTCACCACCACCTCGCGCGTATCATCCCGGCGCGCGTGCTCGCCGTAAGTGGCTTCCGAGCCCAGCACCTCGACACTGGTCTGGGTGAAATCGCCGCAGCGCTGCTCCTTGAACAGGCGCCGACAGCGCGCCAGGATGGCATCGGCCACGCGCCGACCCTTGGCCGGCGCCTGCAAGCCGCCGATCATGAACAAGGCCACGCAGCGAAAACCATCCGGCCAGGTGGCGGCCACCTTGAGCGTGTCAGTCGGCGGATAGCCGCGCGCGCCGCTGACCCGGACCCGGTTCTCGGCCACGGTTTCGATGGTCACCTCGCTGAAATCGCAGCGCAAATCCGGGAGGCGGTAGTCAGCGGGATCGGCGATCTCGTAGACCAGCTGCTCGGCCACGGTAGCCGGAGTAACCAGGCCGCCGCTACCGTCCGGCTTGGTCAACTCGAAGTCACCATCGGCGCTCACCTCGACAATCGGAAAACCCATGTCCTCGTAGCCGGGAACCGACTCCCAATCGGTGAAGTTGCCGCCCGTTGCCTGGGTGCCGCACTCGATCAAGTGACCGGCCAGACTGCCGGCGGCGAGCCGGTCGTAGTCGTCCCAGCGCCAGCCGAATTCATGAACCAATGGCGCCAGAACCAGGGCCGAGTCGGTGACCCGCCCGGTAATGACCACGTCGGCACCCTGTTCAAGGGCACAAACGATCGGGCGGGCGCCCAGGTAGGCATTGGCGCTGAGCAGAAAGGGTGGCATGGCCTCGCCACTGCCCAGGTCGACCGGCTCGAACCGACGAAGTTCGGCCTGGCGCGGCGCCAGGTCATCACCAAGCACCACGGCGATGCGAAGGCTCACCCCGGCCTGGTCGCAGGCAGCCTGCAGCGCATCCCGGCAGGCCAGCGGATTGACGCCGCCGGCGTTGGCAATGATCTTCAGCCCCTGCTCGGCAATCTCGCCCAGCAACGGGGCCATGGCGGTATCGACGAAATCGCGCGCAAAACCGGCCTTGTCGTCCTTCATCTTTTGCCCGGCCAGGATGGACATGGTCACCTCGGCCAGGTAGTCGAAGACCAGGTAATCCAGTTTCCCGGCCCGCACCAGCTGCGCGGCCGCCATCTGGGAATCGCCCCAGAAGGCCGAGGCACAGCCGATTCGCACCCGTTTTTCGTCGTTCATTCAGAAACGCTTTGCCAGTTGACTGAACCAAAGTCTACCAAGCGCTTGCTTGGTAGGCAATAGCCTTCTAGAATGACGCCATCGCATTGACCCCATGGCCGCTGTTCATGCCCCGTACACCCCGTCTCGACGATCGCCGCGAACGCCTCATCGGCGAAGCAGCCAGGCTGTTTCGCGAACAGGGCTACGAGCGCACCTCGGTGCGGCAACTTGCCGAGGCCGTCGGCATTCTCTCCGGCAGCGTCTTTCACCACTTCAGCAGCAAGGAAGAAATCCTGCTCGAAGTCATGCGCAGCACCATTGACCACATGATCGACAGCCTGCGCGAGGCCAGTGAATCGACCAGCGATGTGGAACAGCGTCTCTACCAACTGGTCCGCACCGAGCTCGAACTCCTGCACGGTCAAACCCGCGATGGCGTCGCCGTGGCTTTTTTCCAGTGGCACAGCCTGGGTGCGGACAATCAGCGTCGAATTCTTGCCATGCGCGAGGCCTACGAGCAGATCTGGCTGGACGCCCTGGAGCAGGCCCGGCGCCGGGGCCTGATCGACACCGAACCGTTCGTGACTCGCCGCCTGCTCACCGGTGCCAACGGCTGGACAATCTACTGGTACCAACAGGATGGCAAGCTGGGACTTGACGATCTGGCCGACCAGGTTTGTCGGCTGCTGTTCAAGGAGCCGATAACCGGCTGAACCTTCGCCCGCTTTGGCACTCTGTAGGACCACTGGATCAGACTCGGGATTTCGACATGACAACAATGCTCAAGCATGCGGCGGGTGCGCTGGCCACTCTGGTATTCACAGGCGCGCTCCAGGCAGCCGAATGCCCGCCAGGCGACCGCAACATCGTGCCACTGGACCGAGAACCCCCCGCCTACCCCCTGGGCGCAGCCATGTTCTGCGTTGAAGGAACGGTGCAGGTTCGGTTCAGCGTGACCACGGATGGCCGTGTGGATGATCTTCAAATTGCCGAAAGTTTTCCGCCGGGCGTCTTCGATCGCGAGGTGCTGGCGACTGTTTCAGGCTGGCGCTTCGAGCCGGCATGCCGGGATGGTCAAGCCATCAGCCGAGAAGCCACCCAGACACTCGAATTTGCCATGGACCAGGCCATGATCGACGAGTATGGCTGTCCGGAGAACGTCGATACGGCGGTTGCCGCCACCCTGACCGAAATCGCTGGCTGGTATGCCCTGCTCGCCGAGTGGCTGATGGCTAGGCCCGGCACACCGATACCCCAGGTACTGATACCCGAGCTCCGCGACGAGCATGTTGGTGACGAGCGCCGGGTCTTCGAATTTCACCGCAGCACGATCGAGACCCTGGTGGAAAACAGTCATCAGCATTCGGCCCCTGTGCTGCAGCGCACCTTGAGCCGGCTGCTTGACGTCGACCGCATCGAGTCGGATTCGGGCTTGAGCGAAACCCGGGCGCTGCTTGAGGCGGTCAGCCGTGACCTGGTGCGCCACGCCGAGGCCGAACAGGCGCTTTGGGAACAGATGGGAACCGCCTACCGCAACCTGGCCCAGGAAACGCGCTTCGACAGCGCAACCCGGGCACTCCTTGTTCACCCCTTCGTCGGTGACCCGGACAGCGAGATCGAGTTTTCACGCCAGCAAGCGCTTGACCGGGTCGCCGATCTTCAAAGCCTGGTCAGCCTGCTGGATGAAGGACGCTGGAGTGTTCGTCAGGGCCAGGTCGCTTTCGAAAACGCCAGTAGTCAACGCCAGTTCGACAGCCTGATGGAGCGCATCGAAGCGAGTCGCCAGAACTTGCGCAAGAGCCTGGAACGACACCTGAGTGGATTCAGCGACTTCGGCTGATCCTGTCCTTCACTTCGCGGTAGATCACTTCGAGCTCGTCAAGTGACAGATCGGCAAGCGACTGTTCGCGATCCGCGGCCAGCGCTTCCATGCCCCTGAAACGTGTTTCGAACTTCTGGTTAGTGCGCCGCAAGGCGGCGCCCGGATCGACCGCGAGCTTCCGGGCCAGGTTGGTGACCACGAACAGCAGATCGCCGATTTCATCCTCCATGGCGTCGTGATCATCCTCAACGATAGCCGCGCGCAACTCTTCGCTTTCCTCGACCAGCTTGGCGAAGATGGGCTCCGGCCCTGGCCAGTCGAATCCGACCCGGGCCGCCCGCTTCTGCAATTTCACCGCGCGCCGTAGCGCCGGCAGACCACGCGAAACACCGGCCAGCACGCTGTCATCGACCTCGCCGCGCTCAGCCCGCTCCTGCGCCTTGATGACTTCCCAGTTGACGGTCTGGGCCTCGGCCGTTTCAATGCTGGCATCGCCGAACACATGGGGATGACGGCGCTCGAGCTTGTCGGATACAGCCGCAACCACGTCACCGAAATCGAAGGCCCCCAGCTCCTCGGCCATGCGGGCGTGGAAAACGACCTGGAACAGCAGGTCGCCCAGCTCATCCTTGAGATCGTCGAGATCGTCGCGCTCAATGGCATCGGCCACCTCGTGGGCTTCCTCGATGGTATACGGCGCAATCGAGCGAAAATCCTGTTCGATGTCCCAGGGACAGCCGGATTCCGGATCGCGCAGACGGGCCATGATGTCGAGCAGGCGCTGAATATCGGAAGTTTGCATGCGGGTTTCCAGTTATCGGGGTGGCAGAGAGACCCGGATGGCGGTCCCTCCGAGCTCGGAGGGTATCAGGTCGAGCGTGCCGGCATAGGCTTCTACCAGCTCCTGGGCAATCGCCAGGCCCAGGCCCTGCCCCTCACGCCGCTCGTCGCCTCGGACGCCACGCGCCAGCAGTACACCGAATCGCTCCGGCTCAATGCCCGGCCCATCGTCCTCGATCAGGATTTTCACGCCGTACTGGCGTGTGCCATGCCGCCCCCGACGAACGCTGGCTCGCAGTTTCCCTTGACCGTACTTGGCCGCATTGTCCATCAGGTTTCCGCACAACTCCATCAGGTCTCTGGCGTCGACCCGGACCGTCAGCGCCTCATCGCCCTGCACTTCGACTTGCAGCCCGCGATCGGCGTACAGGCGGGCCAGTGAATCCGCAAGGCGCCGCAAGACCGGTAGAACCTCGACCGGCTTGTTCAGCGTCCGCCGGGTCGAGCGGGCAGCCCGCTCAAGCTGGCGTCTGAGCAAAAGATCCATATCGTCGACCGCCGCTGACAGCTCGCCGGCGCCGCTTGCATTCTCCCCCTCCAGCCGCGCTCGCATCACCGCCAGCGGGGTTTTCAGGGCATGGGCCAGATCCGCCAGCGCCCGGCGATAGTGGCTGGCATTGTCCCGTTCGGTCGCCAGCAGGGCGTTGAGGTTGGCGGTCAAGGGCTGCAGCTCGCGCGGGTAGGCGTGCTCCAGGGCGTCGCGGCGACCCGCCTCGATCTCCGCCACCTCCTGGGCCACCCGCGTCAGTGGCTTGAGCAGGAGCAGGAGAATGACCAGTTGTGCAACGATCACCAGCAGAGCGGAAAGTATCATCCAGCGCCACAGGTCGCCCCGGAAACCGGCCACCGTGCCCTGGAAGCGGCCCGGATCCTCGGCCGCCCAGATGGTCAGATCGACAATATCGCCATCCGGCTGCTCCCAGCCCAAGCCGATGGCATAGACATACCAGGTCCCGTCCAGGTCCGGCCCCCGGAACAACTCTTCTCCACGATCAAGCAGGCGCGCTCGCGGCGGCTGGGTAACCCCGACCAGCGATGGCGACGACCATTGACCATGCGGCGTCATCGCGCCGGCATGCAAACCCGATCCGGGCTGATCCAGGCGCGGCTCGGCCAGTGAATCGGCCACGATGGGCAAACCTTGCTCATCCAGATCGATGGTCGACAGAATAAGGAACACCACCGACTCCAGGCGCTCTTTCAGCGCGCTCTCGGCAGCCCCCCGAAAACCCCGGTCGACGGCCAGCGCAATCAGGCTGAGCGCTATACCCAGGGCCAGCGCAGCGCCAAGCAGCAGACGCGCCAGCAGCGAGGGCGCGGTCGTACGCGCAACCCCGGGCTCAGCCCTGGCCGGCGCGGAACCGGTAGCCACGGCCACGAAGGGTTTCGATCGGCTGCCAGTCGCCGTTCGGATCCAGCTTCTTGCGCAGCCGACCGATGATGACCTCGATCACGTTGCTGTCCGGGTCGGCGTCTTCGTCGTACAGGTGCTCGTTGAGTTCCATCTTGGATACCACCCGGTCCGGATGCAGCGCGAAGTAGGACAGCACCTTGTACTCGAAGCTGGTCAGCTCCAGCAGCTGGTCATCGAGACGGACATCCTGGCTGGACAGGTTGACGTGCAAGGGGCCGAACTGCACCTCGGGCGAGGCATGACCCGCCGAACGCCGCAGCAAGGCATTGACCCGAGCCATCAGCTCTTCGAGACGGAAAGGCTTGGTCACGTAGTCGTCGGCACCGAGCTCCAGCGCCTCCACCTTGTCCTGCCAGTCAGACCGGGCGGTCAGCACCAGCACCGGGTATTTCAGGCCGCGCTTGCGAACCTCGCGCAGAATTTCCATGCCGCTGTGGCCCGGCAGGCCGAGATCGATAATGGCCAGGTCGACCGGGTACTCGGTGGCGTAATGGAGACCGTCAGTGCCGTCTGCGGCCAGGTCGGTGGCAAAGCCTTCGCGCTTGAGCGCGCGCCCCAGCAGCTCGCGCAAGGCTTCCTCGTCTTCAATTACCAGGATCCGCATGACTTTTTCTCCTCGGTTGGCGAGACTAGCGCCGGTCGGCGGGAACGCGCACGGTCCGGACCACCCCGTCTTCGGTGAGGATGCGGATGACGTGGACACGCCTGCCATCTCGTTCAATGGTGTGGGCCGACACAACCTTGGCGTTGTGCTGACGCGCCACCCGCTCGGCCGCCTCCTGCAGGCTGATTGCCCAGGCTGAAACGACCAGCATGACCGACACGGTGATGGCCAGCAGCAGATGTTTCAGAAACGTGACCAAGGCAGGCGACTCCAGGTTGAATGTACAGGCGCAATTGTAAGCCACGGCGCTTAACGCATTCTGAACCCCGAACGCCTGGGCAAACCTCTTGAATGCCGTGCGGCCACGACAGGTCCTGTCATCGACCAGATCCTGAAATTGCCGCATCACCTGGTTTCACACAACATCTTCGAATGAGTCCATTGAAAACATGGAAACCACCGAACACACCGAAAGCACCGAAAGACTCTTATCGTGCCTTCGGTGGTCCCCTGGTCTTAAAGATGGTTATATCCGGATCCCGCAAACCCTGATTGGCCGCAAAGCACTGAGTACGCAGAGCCGGGCATCTAGTTTTCTTTGTGCAGAAAACTGGCGGCAGCTGCACAAGCTTTGTGCTGTGGTTTGAACGGGGTTCCGGCTGTCTGGAGCCGGGAGCGCTTTTGCTTGCTGCCAGCTGGTGCAAAAGAGATTGGAAGGGTGGTGGAGGCACCGGGTGGTATCCGGCCGCTCAGGGCCTGGCCGGGTTATCGATTCGGGTGGCTGGCCGGCGCTTGGTGGCCCGGACCCGGTGAGA
>RECK01000208.1 GCA_007694055.1 Wenzhouxiangella sp. | reverse complement strand
TTGAGCAGCGGGGGCTGCCACATGTCCGGATTGCGGGCCGGCGCGAATCCGTCCAGGAACCAGGCGTCGACGCTGATATCGGCCTGCTGCCACTGTTCGGTGGCATCGCCAAGCATGAGGGTCAGGCTGATGTTGGGGGCCAGCCTGAGCCGGTGCCAGCCAGGTACTGCAGGCGGATAGTCGGTCAGCAGGCGTTGGCCCAGATCATTCAACTCTGGCCATTGCGCCAGTGTCCGCTTCAGGTCGGCGGATCCTAGTGGGTGGAGTTCGACCGACTGCAGGTGCAGGAAAGCACTGCCTGGGGCATGTTCGATGAATGCGCGTGCGGCCAGCAGCATGTTCAGGCCGGAACCGAAGCCGGTTTCGCCGACCACGAAGACCTGGTTGGCCTGCAGCGCGCTGAACCGCTGGCGCAGATTGCTGGCCTCGATGAAAACGCTTTGACTTTCGGCCAGGCCCTGGCCACGCATGAAGTAGCCGTCGCCATGGCGGGTGGAGATCGGCGTGGTGCCGTCGAACGCGACCTGCGCCGGCACGATGGGAGCGACGGGCTGGCTCATGAATTAAAAAAAATGGCTCAATTCAGGATAGTGGCATGAATTTGACATGGTCGATGTTATATCATTTCGTTCTGATGCAAGCAGACAGGAACCATGGCCGCAGTAATTGAAACCAATGAGCAGGATCGAAAAGGGGTCGCGCTGGACCGAGTCGCGATTTGCGTATCCGGGCTTTGCCTTGTGCAGTGCCTCGCCCTGCCATTGCTCGTTTTGCTTACACCCTTGATGTCGCTGGGGATTTTCGGGGAAGAGCTGTTTCATATCCTCCTGCTGGTCCTGATTGTTCCCGTGAGTATCGCCGCATTTGCCCTGGGATACCGCGTTCACCGCAATCGCCGGATGCTTGTTCCCGGGCTGATGGGGCTGATCCTGGTCATCGTTGCTGCCATGCTCGAGGGCGCGGTTCTCGGCGTCCTGGGCACGGCCCTGCTCACTTCGCTGGGCGGCGTACTGCTGATTACCGGCCATTGGATGAATCTGCGCCGCCGCCGCGAGGTCTGCCTTTCGCCAGGCCGCTGACTGAATCCGTCGCGCAGGCTCCCTTGCAACGGAAATTCGGCGAAAGTTCTGACGCCGGCTCGTGCGCCGAGCTGATAAAATTTCAATTCTGTTCATAATTTTCAGGGAAGACGAGCATGAGCGAAATACCTTCTGATCTGCGCTTTTCCGAAAGCCATGAGTGGGTCAGCCAGGAGGAAGAGGGCGTGGTCAAGGTGGGAATCACCGATCATGCCCAGGAGCAGTTGGGTGACCTTGTGTTCGTTGAGCTGCCTGAAGAGGGTGCCACGTTCGGTCAAGGCGACGCCTGTGCTGTGGTCGAGTCAGTGAAGGCAGCTTCCGATATCTACAGCCCGGTATCGGGCGAAGTGGTGGCCGTCAATGACGCCCTGGTCGACGGTCCGGAAATCGTCAACAATGATCCCTACGGCGATGGCTGGTTGTTCAGCGTGCGTCTGGATGATGCCGACGAGCTCAACAACCTGATGGATGCCGACGGCTACCGCGACCACACCGAAGATTGACGATTTCCGGCCAGGCGGTCGGCGCAACGAATTGGCTCCGGCAGGCGGTAGCGCGGTGCGCATCGCAGCACCAGATCACGCGCGGCTTGAAGGCTGATTCGGTGGCCGATGGACACATAGACCGGCCTTACCCGTGTTCGCGTGCGCAGCACACTTCCGATCACGTCCCCGCCGTCGACCAGGGGACAATGCTGGCCGCGTTCCGGGTCCGGATCATCATGGTGACCGCACAGCCTGCTTTTGCCAACGCCAACCGTGACCAGGCCGGTTTCGACGCCGAGGTGACAGGCAATCCCGAAACGGCGGGGATGGGCCAGGCCCTGGCCGTCGCATAGCACGACATCCGGTTGCCGGCCCAGTCCCCGCAGGGCAGCCAGTACCGCCGGCAGCTCGCGAAATGACAGCAGCCCGGGTATGTAGGGCAGCGTTGTCGGCAATTCCGCTGTGGCCTTGTCAATCGGCTCGAGTTCGGGGAACGAGAGCAGCACGGCAGCCGCTCGCGTGATGCGCCCCTGCTCGGGAAAGGCGACATCGACACCGGCAACGGTTTCGGGATCTGCAGTCAGGTGGTTGCAAGGTTCGACTTGTGCGGCCAATTGGCGCTGGCGCTCGATCAGGTCGGCAACCGAACGGTTCATTTGTCCGCTGACTCGCCCAGCAGCAGCTGCCAGTGCCGGTCGACCAGGTCGGTCAGATCTGATGCAGGTTCGGGCTCCGGGTCGCGCAACAGCCAGGATCGGTGTCGCTGGCGATTCAGCGCCTGCCAGGCCGAGACCAGCTGGCTCGCTGTGTCTGCTTTCAGCCAGCCGCAATCGCCCAGCGCCTCGAACTGCGCGACGGGCTGGCGGCAATCGATGAGGTCCGGGTTGTCGGCCGCGTTGGTCAGCAGGCCCAGCTCAGCCATGTACTGGAGGTCGGTCAGGCGTCGCTTGATGGGATCTTCGCTGCGGTCGCGCTGCTGGCGGGCGCGCATCTCGGCCAGTTCCCGGCGCACCTGGTCCGGATCGCGCGGGCGGCAAAGGACTTCCGTTCTGGTCTTTTCGAAGCGTTCGGCCAGGTCGGGGTGGCCGGCAATCCAGCGCGCCCGGATCAATGCCTGATGCTCCCATGTCCAGGCCGATCCGCACTGGTAGTCATGGAAACTGTCGGCCCGGCTGACCAGCATGCCGGAGCGCCCATTGGGGCGCAGGCGGGTATCGATTTCGAACAGGCGTCCGCCGGGCAAGGGCATCTGCATGAAGCTGATCAGGCGCTGCGCGGTTCGAACCGGGGCCGGATCTTCAGCATGCAGGAAAACCAGGTCGAGATCGGAGCTGTAGTGCAACTGGCCGGCACCAAGGTTGCCATAGCCGATGACCGCCAGGTCCGGTTCGTCTTCGCTGATCATGCCAAGCACCCGCTCGATAATGACCGCGGCGATGGCGGTCAGACGTTCGGCAGCTTCGGCAGCGTCCATGCGTCCGTCCAGCTCGGCCAGCGCCGTGCGCAGGAATCCGGCCTGGCGCCAGCGCCCCAGCGCATGCAGGTTGGCTTCGACTTCGTTGGGCTCGAGCTGGGGCGGGCTGGGCAGGTCGAAGCCGTGAACGGGATCGAGCAGGTCGTCGAGCAGTTGCGGTGCGGCAACGATCCAGTCGGCCAGGCGGCTGCTGCTGCGAAAAACCCGGATCAGGCGCTGGAGCGTGGTCGGACGCTCGTACAGCAGCGACAGGTAGGCCGAACGCCGACTGATCTGGTCAATGAGGCGGAGCAGGTCTTCGAGGCCGGTTTCGGCCGGGCTGTGCTGTCCGGCTTCGGCCATCAACAAAGGCATCAAGCGTTCCAGGCGTCGGCGTCCCTCGGCGCTGAGTGCGCGTGAGCGGGTTCTTTCATGCAGGCGGTCGAGGAGCTCGATGACGGTATCCGGTTGTTCGAATCCTGCCCTGCTCAGGCGGTCGGCCATGTCCGCTGTGGGTGGCCAGAGTTCAAGCGAGGTTTCTTGTGCTGCCTGGTCGGTGCGGAAATGGGTGGTGAACTGGTTGCGAACCTGCCGGCGATGGTGATCGATCTCTGCGCTCAGCTCGGACCAGCTGGCGCACCCCATCAGTCGGGCCAGGCGCTCGCGGCCGGTCTCGTCTTCCGGCAGATGGTGGCCCTGGCGCGCGGTCATCGCCTGGAGACGATTTTCCAGCACGCGGAGGAAACCATAGGCCTGCTCCAGGTTTGTGCTGTCTTCGGTCTTGATCTGACCGAGCCGGGTGCAGGCCGCCAGGGCGGGCAGGAAACCCCGCTCGCGCAGGCTGGGTTCGCGGCCGCCGCGCAGCAGCTGGTGACTCTGGATCAGGAATTCCAGTTCGCGGATGCCGCCCGGCCCGCGCTTGATGTCATCGCGGCGGGAGCGCGCTCGACTGTTGGCGTCAATGCGTTGATGCAGGTCGCGCAAACTATCGAAAATCCCGTAGTCAAGGTAACGCCTGAATATGAAAGGCGTCAGCGCATCGAGCAGGTTGCCGGCTGTGCGGTCGCAGCCTGCAACGGGTCCGGCCTTGAGCCAGGCGTAGCGTTCCCAGGTCCGACCCTCGCTCAGGAAATACTGCTCCATGGCGCCGTTGGACCAGACCAGGGCACCGGCGTCGCCGAACGGGCGCAGCCGCGCATCCACGATCCATACCCGACCGTCGGCGGTCATGCTATCCATCAGGCCGATCAGTTCGCGAGCGACAAGCTTCAGCCAGCCGGCCGCGTCAAGCCGGCGCGGACCTTGGCTGCGACCGCGGCCTTCGTAGGCAAAAACCAGATCGACGTCAGAGTTGAAATTCAGCTCGTCACCGCCGAGCTTGCCCAGCCCGAGAACGGCCAGACGGATGGGCTGGTCATGTTCATCCAGCAGCAAACCATGACGTTTGGTGATCCTTTCTTCGGCCACGGTCAAGGCCTTTTCCAGGCACTGGCGGGCCAGGGCGGAGATGGCTCGCCCGGTTTCGGCAATGTCCGTCGCGCCGGTCAAGTCACGCCACAGGATATTGACCGATGACAACTGCCTGAATCGCCGCAGCGCCTGCTCCGGATTGGCGTGAAGCTCGTCTTCTCCGGGCGGATCCGGAGCGCGGTTGGGGTCGCGGTCTTCGGGGAAACGGCGCCAGGTTTCACTGACATAGGCACTCAGCGAATCCAGCTCTCCGGGCTCGATGTCGATGCGTCGCTTCATGATTTGATCTCCGCTGCTGCCTGAACCAGGTGCCGGAACAAGGCGCGTTGCTCGATTCGCTGCGGCAAATACTCCGGGTGCCACTGCACGCCGAGCACAAAGGGATGGTCTGTGCGTTCGATGGCCTGGACCACGCCGCTGGGCTCGCGGGCGCAGACCGTGAATGAATCACCCAGCTTGTCGATCGCCTGAGAGTGCAGCGCGTTGACGCGTGCCCCGGTGCTGAGCAGGGTCCGGGCGAGCAGTGAATCCGGTTCGATCTCAATGCGCTTGCGCGGCAACACGGAGCGGATGGCCGGTGTCTCCTCGTAAAAGTTGGCCAGGCTTTGATGGAGGCTGCCGCCGCCGACCACGTTGAGCAACTGCATGCCACGGCAGATGCCGAGCATGGGCATGTTGCGGGCGGCCGCCTGGGCGATCAGCTCCTTTTCCAGCGCGTCGCGGGCTGCGTTCAGGCCCGTGGTCTTGGTGGTCAGGAGGCGACGAATCAGCAATAGCAGCGGGAACAGGATCAGCCCCAGCAGCCGGCGCCAGCCGCTAACGCCACGATCTTCGAACTCACCCAGCTCCGGCATTTTTTCCTGGCCGTAAAGTTGCGGGGCGACATCGGCGCCTCCTCCGATGATCAGGCCGTCGATGGCCTCGATCGATCGTGGCTTGGCCGGCCGAATTCTCACTGGACGCCCGCCGACGCGGCGAACTGCCCAGGCCGTGAAAAACCAGGCCGCCGAGCCGCCCTTGTCCGGGCCGGTGATGCCGATGCGCGGCTTGCTTGTCATCGTCCCAGCAGCTGGCCTATGGCACCAAGCGCCTGGCCCAGCAAACCGGGTCGCCGGGCACGCTGTTGCAAGGTCCGGTTCAGCTCGGTCTTGTCGGCAGCCAGGCGTTCAACCGCGATCCAGTCGTTCCAGGCCAGGGCCAGGGACCAGTCGGATTCATCAATCAGGCAGTTCGGCAGGCGGTAGTGAAAGGCGGGTCGGGACTTGATCAGATCCTTTTCCACGGGCGCGTCCATCACCCGCTCGCGGTCGATGTGGGCAAACAGGGGCAGCATGTCCAGCGGCCTGTTGCGGGTCGGCGTCAGGCGCAGGAAGTCTGCGATCAGCTGATCCATGTTTGGCGCGTAATCCGGGTCCAGGATATGCGCCACATAGTCGTCGGGGTAGGGCTGGATATAGGGGCTGATTCGCCGCGACAGGTCAACTCTGGAGCGCTCCAGCAACCAGTCGTACTTGAGCAGAAAGGCACGGAGCATGGCCAGCAGGTGATCCGCTTCCAGGCTGGCGACCTCGATGTTGAGCTGCATGCCGAAGGCGTAGAAAGTGGAGGCCTGGGTGCCGCGGGCACCGGCGCGATGCAGCTCCAGCCGAATCTGGTCCAGGCGTGGCAGCTCGGTCCATGCCACCGGCGGTCCGACCAGTTCCAGCGGCACGACCAGGCCGGCAACCCGGGACAGGGCCGATTCCAGGGTGTCGCGGGTCTGGCCTTTGCCGAGATCGATCCCGACTTCCGACAAGGCTTTTTGATAGCCACGATTCTTGAGGATGTCGGCGTCCAGCTCGATGTTGAATTCACCGAGCTCGGTGTCGCGCACCCGGGTATGGAAGGCGCTTTTTCGTTCGATCGTCCCGCCAAGGACGGTAGTGACCGCGGCAGCCATGTCGGCCGGCTCGATGCCGGCCATTTCCAGCTCAATGCCGACTCGGCGGCAGTCACCCTCATGGTTTTTCTGCCAGGGCGGAGTTGCGAACTCCGACTTTCCAGCCGCGCCGGCGCTCATGGAACAGGCTGCGCTTCCGCCAGCCATTCGAGGATGGCCATGCGCATGTAGACGCCCATCCGAACCTGCTCCAGGATCAGCGAGCGAGAGCCGTCGGCGATGCTGCCGGCAATCTCCACGCCGCGATTGATCGGGCCGGGGTGCATGACCCGGCAGTCGGGTGCAGCCAGGGCCAGAGCACGATCGCCGAGGCCCCATTCGCGGTGATAACGCGTGCTGTCCGGCCAGCCGGCCTGGTCCATGCGCTCGCGCTGAATGCGCAGCATCATCACCACGTTGGCGCCCCGGATGGCTTGATCCAGCGTCTCGCAGACCTCGATGCCGCTCAGGTCCAGGCCTTCGGGCAAGAGCTCGGCGGGCCCGGCGATGCGCAGACGCCCCACCCCCAGCCGCCGAAACAGCGCCAGGCCTGAGCGGGCAACGCGGGAATGGCGGATGTCGCCGACGATGCTCAGGTCCAGGTCTGGCCAGGCGAGGCCCTGTGCTTCGATCGTGGCGGCATCAAGCAGGGCCTGGCTCGGGTGATGGCCGCTGCCGTCGCCGGCATTCAGCAGGGAAAGGCTGTTGCCTGCTTCCGCTGCCAGGGCGTGGCAGCGACCGGTTTCCGGGTGGCGCAGGACGATGCAGTTCACGCCCATGGCCGACAGGGTGGTCGCCGTGTCGGCCAGTGACTCGCCCTTGGTGGATGAGGACCGATCCAGCTCGATGTTGATTACGCGCATGCCCAGGCGCAGGGCGGCCAGTTCGAAAGAGACCCGGGTCCGGGTGCTGGGCTCGAAGAACAGGTTGGCAACGGTCATGTCGATCGGGTTCGTGTCCGCCCCCGCGGCCAGTGCGCCGGCCCTGTTCAGCAGGTGCCGGATGGTGTCGTCTTCAAGTGCTTCTATGTCGAGCAGGTGACGCCCGGGTCGCTCAGTCATTGCCTTGTTCGCTCATCCAGGATTCGAGAATTTTCGCGGCCGCCACGCTGTCGAGCCGGGCCGCATCCCGTTGCCGCGCCCGCCCCGCCCGACGCCGGCTGGCAAACTCCCGGGCCGCATGTTCCGAACTCAGGCGCTCGTCTTGAAGGTGGATGCGGGTGTCCGGAGTCAGTCCGGCGAGCCAGTTGGCGAACCCCCGGATGCGACGACTCATGCTGGTTTCCTGGCCGCTGTGATCCAGCGGCAGTCCGACGATAATGGCGCCCGGTTGCCATTGTTTGATCAGGCTGCGCAGAGCCTGTTCGAGGTGCGTCTTCGAGGTGTTCCGGATCGGTGCCAGCGGTTGGGCAGAGCCGGTCAGGGGGTGGCCAACGGCCACGCCAATCGTTCGTTCGCCGTAATCGATGGCCAGCCAGTTGCCGGCCGAAGGCTCAGGCATGGCCGCCAGCGGGTTGCAGGCTGCCGACATTGATGCCCAGGCTGGCCACGGCCTGCTCCCAACGTTGCTCCGGCGGCAGATCGAAGACGATATCGGCGCGCGCCATGACATTGAGCCAGGCGTTATCGCGCATTTCGTCTTCGAGTTGACCGGCGCCCCAGCCGGCATAGCCGAGTGCCATCAGATACTTTTCCGGCCCGGTGCCAGCAGCGATAGCCTCGAGGATATCGCGCGAGGTGGTCACTGCGATGTTTTTGCCGACGCGCATGCTCGACTCCCACTTCGGCTCCCCGTCGTGCAGAACGAAGCCGCGTTCGGGATGGACCGGGCCGCCATCGAATACGGGAACATGGGCCAGATCTTCAGAACTGCAGGGAATGCCGATTTGTCCGAGGACGTCGGCCATGGTGAAGTCCGATGGCCTGTTGATGGTGATGCCCAGCGCGCCTTCGGTATTGTGCTGGCACAGCAAGGTCACGCCTCGGCTGAAGTTTGGATCTTCCATGCCGGGCATCGCGATCAGGAACTGCTGCTCTAGGTAACTCACACCTGTATTCTAGCGCAGGCCGGAGCGGCTGGAGAACTGCCAGGTCCGCGTAATCGTCAGGATGTCGACTTCTGCCCGGATTTCTTCGGACAGCGGAGCGAACGGAGATGACAGGCGAACGATGCGTACGGCCGCCTCGTCGAGGACGTCGTAGCCGGAGGATCTGAGAACCCTGATCTGGTCGACGCTGCCGTCGGCCAGTACATCGACACTCAGCACCAGGCTGCCTTCCAGATTCATGCGGCGAGCCTGCTCGGGATAATTGAGGTTGCCGACCCGCTCTACCTTGGCTACCCATGCACGCATGTAGCTGGCGTAGAGGTGCTCACGGGTGTTGGCGGAGACAAAGCGGCGCCGAGGGCGCTCCGGGAAGTCCTGGGTCTCGGCGTAGCGATCCGGTGCCGTGCGGGCCATGGCCAGCGATTGACGGATCAGTTCCTGGCTGTCGGCCGGGTCGTTGCGGGCCTGATCCGGGCGATCCGGCACAGGCAGCGTTTCGGTTGCTTCGTCGAAAGTCAGCAATTCGGCGGGCGAGTGCTCGGTTTCCCGGGCTTCGGCCAGTTCCTGAATGGGTTCGGGTTCGACCATTGGCTCGGGTTCGCCGGCCGGCATCTGTTCGGCCGGCCGCTGTAGATCGGGGCTTTCGCCGCCTCCGCGCTGGCTGACCTGGGCCAGGAAATCGGGTTCATCCGGCGGCGTTTCGGTTGCCCACTCGACCAGGATCACATCCAGGCTGGCCGGCACGTTGTCGGGGCGCTGCCCCAGTACTTCGAAGTGAACCAGCCCGATGATGGCCGCGTGCAGGCCCACGGCCACGGCGATGGCCAGGGTCAGCGAGTCAGTGGTAACGGGGCGGGCGCGGGCGGTGCTCATGCTTCGATGGCGTCGAACAGGTCTCCTGCAATATTGGTTCCGAATTGCGCATCGAGTTCCCTGACGCAGGTCGGGCTGGTGACGTTGATCTCGGTGAGGCGATCACCAATCACGTCCAGGCCGGCGAATTCGATGCCGTTTTCCAGCAGGAACGGGCCCACGGCCTCGGCAATGGTCCGGTCTGCTTCGGTTATCGGGCGCCCCTCGCCGCGTCCGCCTCTGGCCAGGTTGCCGCGGAAGTCCTGGCTGCCTGGAATGCGGGCCAGTGTCCAGGGTACTGCCTGGCCGTGGATCATCAGAATCCGCTTGTCGCCATCGGCAATCTCGGGCAGGTATTGCTGGGCCATGGCCAGTTGCGTACCGTTGGCGGTCAGTGTTTCCATGATGACGTTCAGGTTCGGATCATCGATGCGGGCCAGGAAAATGCCGCGACCGCCCATACCGTCCAGCGGCTTGAGAACGGCCTTCCCGACTTGGGCCACAAAAGCTCGAATACGTTCGGCAGAACTGCTGACCAGGGTTTTCGGGATCAGTTCGGGGAATCGGGCGATAGCCAGCTTTTCGTTGCAATCACGCAGCGCGCGTGGCCGGTTCACCACCCTGGCGCCAGCATCCTCAGCCCGTCCCAGGAGGTAAGTGGCGTACAGGTAACCCGCATCGACCGGAGGATCGGCCCGCATCATGACCAGATCATCGGGGCCGAGTGCACGCGTTTCTTCAACGCCCAGGTCAAACCAGTTTTCGGGATCGTCCTGGACCTTGATGGCATGCATCCGGGCGAAGGTGGTGCCATCGGTCAGAAAAAGCCCGTCCTCATTGAGATAGCGAAGCTGGTAACCGCGGCGCTGAGCCTCCAGAAGCAGGGCGAAAGAGGTGTCCTTGGCGACCTTGATCGCAGCGATATCGTCCATCACCATGACGAGATACTTGTGCATGAGTGCTCCGCAAGGGGTAAAGAGGCCTGTACATGGCCTCGCACATGGGGCAGAATCGGTGGGAAATCCCTTATTCGCCATCCGCTTGAGTGGTTATATTCTACCGGATTGGCAAAACCGGCAAAGATCGACTAACCTAGGCAATCAGCAAGCTGCCGTTATCGTGGGCCCATACCAGCGAATCAACAATGAGCGCAGAAAACGAACAAAAACAGGACAATGACAACGCCGGACTGGGCGGTTTGAAGATCATGTTGATCGATGACAGCCGGACCATCCGTCGCTCGGCCGAAACCATGCTGAGCCGTGAAGGTTGCGAGGTGATCACGGCCAACGATGGCTTTGAGGCCCTGGCACTGATCCACAAGCACGAGCCGGATCTTATCTTTGTCGACATCATGATGCCGCGGCTCGACGGGTACCAGACCTGCGCAATCATCAAGAACAACAGCCGGTTCCGGAAGGTTCCGGTCATCATGCTGACCAGCAAGGATGGCTTGTTCGACAAGGCCCGGGGCCGCATCGTCGGCTCGGATCAGTACCTGACCAAGCCGTTTACCCGGGACGAATTGCTGTCTGCGGTACGTGACCAGGTCGGCAACATACCGCCGGCCTGAAGCGCCGCCGACCGATTGAACAAGCGCGAGGGATCATGAAAGGGGAGCATTCATCACAAAGCCAGGGCATGCGAGGTGCCGGTCTGTTCGCCTTGCTGGCAAACTTCGAGCGTCGGAGTCTCAGTCATGACGTAGGCGAGGCCAGCCGCCAGCAGCAGATCAGCAACTGGGACGGAGTGGTGTTCCGCCTCGGCCCTCATCACTTGACATGCCGAATCGACCAGATCGAGGAAATCATTGCTTTCCCGCCTTTTTACCCGGTCCCGGGAACGAAGGACTGGTTGCTGGGTGTTGCCAACGTGCGTGGAAATCTGGCCCCGGTGTCCGATCTGGGCTGGTATCTTTTTGGAACCCGTACCCCCGTCACTGCCCGTACCCGCCTTATTCTGACCAAGTTTCAGGGCCGACTGGCCGGCGTGGTTGTTGACGAGGTTTTCGGGCAGCGCCATTTTCATACGGACGATCTGGAGGCTTCGCCGGACTGGGCCGGAACCGAACTGAGCGACCTGGTCAGCCATGACTTCCCTTCGGGTGAGCGGCGCTGGGGCGTTTTTCGGATGGACGAGTTGCAGCGGCGTCTGGATTTCATGGATGGGTCGCGGGAACAGTGAGACAAGACCAGCGCTGGCCCAGGGATGTTCAGGGCGGCGCAAAGGGGAGGACATGAAGGCAGTCATGCAGGAAATCAGTACCAGTCCGCAGTCAGGCGGAATCGAGCCGGAGGGATCCATTCCCACTATGCGCACAGCGACGAAACGAACGATGAATCATGAGGTGAAGGCATGAGTAGCGTGGTCACGCAATCAACCGAGCAGCGACTTTCCCCAGCACAGCTGTTGCTTTTTGTGCTGCTGGTCCTTCTTCTGGGCCTGGTAGCGTATAACTTCTTCCTGCTCAACCAGCGCAATCAGCAGGAAACCCAGTATCTGGCGCTTACCACCGATATTCAGGTGCGTGCCCAGCAGCTGGCAAAGGCAGCGGGTGAGTCGGCCGTCGGCAACTTCGACGCCTTTGATGAATTGAGCCGAACGCGTGACATCATCGACAATGCCATTCGCACCCTGCGACGGGGCAGTCCGGCCACCGGCTTGCCGCCTTCGCCTGCCCAGGTCAATGACGCGCTATCCACGCTGGAGCAGCTCTGGAGCCGAATCGACGGATTTGCCGGGCAGATTCTTGATCGTACCGACCTGGTGATCGAGTTGGCTGACTCGGCCGGGGCGTTTTCTACCAATATTCCCCAGCTGCAGGCCCAGTCCGATGAAGTGGTCCGGCGAATGATTGAAACCGGTGCGCCAAGTGTTCAGATTTACGTTGCAAGCCGGCAGCTGGTTCTGGCCGATCGCATGTTGCGTCGAGTCGGTGACATCATGGCCGGCGGCACCGGTGCAATCACGGCTGCCGATGCCTTCAGCCGTGATGCAAACCTTTTCGACCGGGTGTTGCAGGGTCTGATCAATGGCGACGAGGGGCTCAACATTGCCGCCATTCGCAA
>RECK01000123.1 GCA_007694055.1 Wenzhouxiangella sp. | reverse complement strand
CTCATCATAGCCTTCGCCATCTTCCTGGCAGTCAAGGCCATCAACCGCATGAAGCGCGTCGAGGAAGCCAAGCCGCCCACGCCACCGGCGCCATCGAAGGAAGAGATCCTGCTCGGCGAAATCCGGGATCTGCTGAAAAAGCAGTCCGGTGGACTTTAGTCGGCGAGGTAAGTTTCGGCCAGGCGACGGTATAGCGCCAGGTACTGCTCGGCCGAGGCTTGCCAGCTGAAATTGCTGGCCATGGCCGCGCGCTGCAGGCGTTGCCATCGGGCCGGTTGACGGTACAGGGCAATGGCCCGGTCGACGGCTTCGAGCAGGCCGGGGGCGTCCGCGTTGTCGAAGTAAAAGCCGGTGGCCGTGTCGTCGGCAAGATGGGCCGGGGTGGCGTCGATGACGGTATCGGCCAGGCCGCCAACCGGTCTGACAATAGGGATGGTGCCGAAGTGCATGGCATAGAGCTGGGTCAGGCCACACGGCTCGAAGCGTGAGCCATGCAGCAGGATATCGCCGCCGCCATGGAGACGATGTGCCCGGGCTTCCGAGTAGCCGACATCAATGGCCAGGCGTCCGGGATATTGCCCGGCCAGTTCGCGATAGCCCAGTTCCAGGTTGCGATCGCCCTCGCCCAGCACCACAATCTGGCGGTCCGGTTCGGCATCAAGCAGGCGCGGCAGTGCTTCCAGCAGCACATCGGCCATCTTTTGCCAGGTCAGCCTGCCGATAAAGATCATCAGTGGCGCATCCGGCGCCATGTCCAGCCCCAGCTCGCGCTGGATTTCGGCCTTGCAACGGGCCTTGCCTTCAAGGTTGCCGGCCGAGTAATGCGCCGGCAACCAGGGGCTTCGTTCCGGGCTCCAGATCGAGCAATCGATGCCGTTGAGAATGCCGCTTAGCCGATCGCCACGCGCGGCGATCACGCCGTCCAGGCCGAAACCGAACGCTGGCGTGCAGATTTCTTCGGCGTAGCGCGGACTGACCGTGGTCAGCCAGTCGGCAAAAACCAGTCCGGACTTGAGGAAACTGGCCTGGCCGAAATACTCAATGCCCGCGTATGCTTCACCTTCGACATGGATGTCCAGGCCAGGCAATTGATCCAGCGGACACAGGCCCTGGAAGGCCATGTTGTGGACGGTGAAAACAGAACCGGGCCGATGGTTGCGGCGCTGTTGTTGCAACAGCAGCGGTACCAGGCCGGTATGCCAGTCGTTGGCATGGACAATATCGGAAGCAGCGTGGCCCAGGCGCCCCATGGCCAGGTCGCAAACGGCATGGGACAGAACTGCGAAGCGCTGCGGGTTGTTGAGCCGATCGCTGCCATCGGCGTGCACGTAAAGGCCACCGCCGTCGCGGTACAGCTCGGGCACGTCAACCAGGTGGACCGGAACATCACTGTCAGGCATCAAGCCACTGAGCAGGCGACCCTCCCCAATTCCGGCGCGGGGCGGTAATTCTGCGGTGACCACCAGTCGGCGGGCCTGGTCCTGTGCCGACTCGTAGCCGGGCATGACCAGCTGCGAGTTCACGCCGAGATGGGCCAGGGCTGAGGCCAGCGCTGCGGTTGCATCGGCGAGTCCGCCGGTCTTGGCCAGGGGGTAGATCTCCGAGGCCACGATCAGGACATTCAACGGAGCCTGGCTGCTCATGGGGCACCTGCCCGTCGGGTCGAGTTGTTGCGGGTGTTTTGCCCGGTGGTGGTTGCTGGCATTTTCCCTCCCATTTCAATGTCCTCGGAGCTATCGGTACTGGCCCTGCGGTGATAGACTTTCGATCCTGGATCATCCCGAGGTGCCGGTCTGGACAGCCAGTCTGGCCGGGTTTGTATCAAGATGGATCCACTGCCCTCCGGCATCGTACCGGAGTTCGATTACAAAGGGAATTAATGCGGGCTACAACGGCTCGTGCCCGGGGCCTTCAGGCCCTCTCGATGGCCGCCGTGCCCCGGGACCATGACCATGTTTCACGAAACGCACCAACTTACCGATCAGCAGCATCACACCATCGGACCGTTCCTCGGGGCGACGCGAATCGCCTATTTCTCCATGGAAATTGCCCTGCATCCGAACATGCACACCTATTCCGGTGGTCTGGGCGTGCTGGCCGGGGATACGGCCCGCTCGGCATCCGACCTGGAGCTGCCCATGGTGTTTGTCACCCTGATCAGTCGCCAGGGTTACCTGCACCAGGAAATTGATGAATCGGGCTGGCAACACGATCGCGCTGATCCATGGCAGCCGCGTCAATTTGCCACCCCGCTCCGGGCCAAGGTTTCCATTCCGATCAATGGTCGCGAAGTCTGGATCCGACCCTGGTTGCACGTGATTCGAAGCCCGCTCGGCCACGATGTGCCGGTGCTGCTGCTGGATACCGACCTGCCCGAGAACGCGCCCGAGGATCGCCCGATTACCGACCGACTCTACGGCGGCGATTCCCGCTACCGGCTGTGCCAGGAAATCGTGCTCGGTATTGGCGGCCTGCGCCTGCTCTCGGCGCTGGGTTTTGCCGGCATCCATACCTATCACCTCAACGAAGGCCACGCCGCTTTGCTGGCCCTGGACCTGTTGCGCCGCTACCCGCGCCCGGCAGACCAGGTCACCAACGGTGACCTGCGTTACGACGTGGCCCCGGTGCGCGAGGCCTGTATTTTCACTACCCACACGCCGGTCGAAGCCGGTCACGATCGTTTCGACTGGGGCCTGGTTGCCGAGTTGCTGCCCGATTACATTGACCTCGGCCAGGTTCGACTGCTGGCCGGTGATGAAGGTCTGAACATGACCCGCCTGGCCCTGAGTCTGTCGGGTTTCGTCAACGGTGTGGCGCAGCGCCATGCCCGCACCACCCGGGCCATGTTCCCCGGCTACCGAATCCGCGCCATCACCAACGGTGTTCATTTGCCGACCTGGGCTCACCCGGCCTTTGCCGCGCTGTTCAACGAACACTATCCGTCCTGGGGCCTGGAACCGGAAACCCTTGCCCAGGCCGATCAATTGCCTGGCAAGCTGCTGTGGCAGGCCCATGACCAGGCCCGCAACGAACTGATTGCAGAAGTTGCCGAACGCACCGGTGTCGTTCTCGACCCGGCCCGGCCGATCATCGGCTACGCCCGCCGCATGACTTCCTACAAGCGACCGGAATTGCTCTTCACCGACATTGAACGACTGCGCCGAATCAACGCCAATTTTCCTTTCCAGGTCGTGCTGGCCGGCAAGGCCCATCCGCTGGATGAGCCGGGCAAGCGCCACATTCAGAGCATCTTCGGCCATATCCGGGCGCTGGCCGATGAGCTGCCCATCGCCTTCATCCCCAACTACGATGCCTCGGTGGCACGGTTCCTGGTGCCGGGCGTGGATGTCTGGCTGAATACCCCGGTCCCGCCCATGGAAGCCTCGGGAACCAGCGGTATGAAGGCGGCCCTGAACGGGGTGCTTAACCTGAGCGTGCTCGATGGCTGGTGGATCGAGGCGTGCGTGAATGGTGTGACCGGCTGGGCCATTGGCAAGGACGGCGCCGAAGGCGCGGCCCTGGCCACGGCTGATGACCTCTACAGTCGCCTGGAAAACGATGTGTTGCCGCTGTTCCATGAAGATTGCGATGGCTGGATCCGGATGATGCAGCAGTCGATCAGCAAGGTCGCGTCCAATTTCAACACCCAGCGCATGATGCGTCGTTACGCTGCCGAGGCCTATGTGCGCTGATCATCACCCTTGCCCGGCATGACTCCTTTCCTGACTACGGGCCGCGGAAGTGGCGGCGGCAGTACCCAGGCCTGGCTGGCACCGCCGGGTGTCGATGTCCTGCTGCGCGGCGAACATGGCCGACCCTTCGATCTGCTCGGCGTTCACCCGGGACCGCGTCCAGACAGTGCCGTGGTCCGGGCCTTCATGCCCGGGGCCGAGGCGGTGGCCGTGCTGCTGGAAGACCAGGCCCTGGACATGACCCGGGTCGATGAACTCGGCCTGTTTGCCGCCATCGTCCCTGACCGCTGCTTTCGCGGTTACCGCTTGCGCGTGACCTGGCCGGAAGCGACGCTGGATATCGACGACCCTTATCGCCTGGCATCGCGCCTCGGCGAGCTTGACCGCTACCTGCTTGCCGAGGGCACTCACCACGACAGCTACCGCATACTCGGCGCCCACCCGCTAAGGCACGAGGGACTGGATGGCACGGCCTTCGCCGTGTGGGCACCCAATGCGCGTCGGGTCAGCGTGGTCGGCGATTTCAACGGCTGGGACGGTCGCCGTCATCCCATGCGCCTGCATCCAGGCTGCGGTGTCTGGGACCTGTTCCTGCCGGCAATCGGGCCGGGCGAGCGCTACAAGTACGAGATTCTCGGCGCCGACGGCAAGCGTCACCTGAAAGCCGACCCCTGCGCGCGCGCCTCCGAGCTGCCCCCGGCCAATGCATCCCGGGTCTGGGCCGATGGCGACTATCGCTGGCAGGACCAGGCCTGGATGCGTGAACGCGGACATCACCAGGGGCTGACGCGACCGCTGTCGATCTACGAACTGCACGCCGGTTCCTGGCGTCGCCACCCCGACGGAAGCTGGCTGAGCTACCGAGAGCTGGCCGATCAGCTCGTGCCCTGGATCAGCGAGCTGGGCTTTACCCATATCGAGCTTCTGCCGATCAGCGAGCATCCCTTTTCCGGCTCCTGGGGCTACCAGCCCAGCGGCCTGTTTGCGCCCACCTCGCGCTTCGGCACACCCGATGATTTCCGCTACCTGGTGGACCAGTGTCACCAGGCCGGCATAGGCGTCATTCTTGACTGGGTCCCGGGCCACTTCCCTGATGATGCCCACGGCCTGGCCAACTTTGACGGCACCTGCCTGTATGAACATGCCGACGAGCGCCAGGGCCGCCACCGCGACTGGGATACCCTGATCTACAACCTCGGTCGGACCGAAGTGGTCAACTTCCTGATCAGCAACGCCCTGTTCTGGCTGCGCGAATTCCATATCGATGGCCTGCGCATCGACGCCGTGGCCTCGATGCTGTACCTCGATTACAGCCGCGAAGCCGGAGACTGGATACCCAATGTGCACGGTGACAATCGCAACCTCGAGGCTATCGCCTTTTTCCAGCGCCTGAACAATACCGTTCATCGCGAATTGCCCGACGTGTTCACCATCGCCGAAGAGTCGACCGCCTGGCCCCAGGTCACCCAGCCGCCGGAGCACGGTGGGCTCGGCTTCAACTACAAGTGGAACATGGGCTGGATGAACGACAGCCTGCACTACTTTCGTCACGACCCGCTGTTCAGAAGCCATCACCACCGTGACCTGACCTTTGGCCTGACCTACGCATTCAGCGAGAATTTTGTCTTGCCGCTGTCACACGACGAGGTCGTCCATGGCAAGGGCTCGCTACTGGGGCAGATGCCGGGCGATGAATGGCAGCGTCTGGCCAACCTGCGCCTGGCCCTGGCCTGGCAATGGACCTACCCCGGCAAGAAACTGCTGTTCATGGGGGCCGAAATGGCCCAGCCGGCCGAGTGGGATCATGATGGTCAGCTCGACTGGGCACGTCTTGAGCAGGCCGGCCCGGCCGGGGTCCGCCAGCTGCTGGCCGACCTCAATCGCCACTACCGTGGGGTTCCGGCCCTGCACCAGGCCGACTGCGATGCAAGCGGATTTTTCTGGGTTTCCTGCGACGACCACACGAACAACGTGGTTGTCTTCTGCCGCCGCAGCCACGACGGCGAGCTGGTCCTGGTCGCCTGCAACTTCTCGCCGGTGGTTCATCACGGCTACCGCGTTGGCGCACCAATGGCCGGGCACTGGCGCGAGCTGCTCAACACCGATGCGGCGGTCTACGGCGGCAGCGATGTCGGCAACCTCGGCGCGGTGAATGCCGACGATATTCCCTGCCACGGCCAGGCTTGCTCGCTGGCCCTGACCTTGCCGCCGCTGGCGGTCGTGGTACTGGCGCCGGAGGCTGAACCTGGCGCCGAGCCTGAACCGCCCGATGGCTGACCGGGTAAATCCGGCGCCGCCACCCCTGGGCGCCACGCCTGATGAGCTGGGCGTGCATTTCGCGCTGTATTCCAGCGTCGCCGAGAAAGTGGAACTGTGCCTGTTCGACGAACACGGCCAGCGCGAGACCGATCGCCAGCCGCTTCGATATCGCAGCGGCGATATCTGGCACGATTTCCTCCCCGACCTGGGGCCCGGCCAGCGCTATGGTTACCGGGTCCACGGGCCCTACGCGCCCGCGCAGGGACTGCGCTGCAACCCCAACAAACTGCTGATTGACCCCTGCGCCCGCCAGCTGGCCGGTTCATTCCAGTGGCATGATGCCGTGTTCGGCTACCAGCGCGGCCACCGCCTGGGTCACTACTCCTTCGATCAGCGCGACAGTGCCCCGTGGGTGCCGAAAGGCGTGGTGACAGAGCGCATTTCTGTTCAGCCCTCGACCCGGCCTCGTCATCGCTGGGCGAATACGTTGATTTACGAGATGCACTTGAAGGGCCTGACTCAGCAGTGTCCGTTCGTGCCCGAGGGCCTGCGCGGTCGCCCCCAGGCCTTGCTGGAGCGGGGCATGCTTGACCATTTGCGCCACCTGGGCGTGACCACCGTCGAGCTGCTGCCGGTCCAGTCACGGCTGTCGGAAGAGCCGCTGGTGGAGCAGGGCTTGTCGAACTACTGGGGATACAACCCGTTGGCCCTGATGGCACCGGCTGGGTCTGAGCTGGCCCTGGCGCAGGCAGAAGACCTGGCCGGCCTGGTTGCCGGCCTGCACGCAGCCGGCATCGAGGTGCTGCTCGACGTGGTCTTCAATCACACCGCAGAAGGCGATGAAACCGGCCCGACCCTGTCGCTGCGCGGTATCGACAACCCGACCTACTACCTGCTTGACCCGGACGACCCGGCCCGCTACCTGAATTACTCCGGCTGTGGCAACAGCCTGCGCTGCGGCGATCCCGTCGTTGCCCGCCTGATCGTTGACAGCCTGCGCTACTGGGCCGAACGCTGCGATATCGACGGTTTCCGCTTTGACCTGGCTGCCAGCCTGACCCGCGACCGCCACGGCGCGCCGGACGGCAACTGGCTGCTGGGCGCGATCATGAACGATCCGCTGTTGTCAGGCCTGAAGCTTGTTGCCGAGCCCTGGGACCTGGGGCCTGACGGCCACAACCTGGGCCGCTTCCCGCCCGGCTGGGCCGAGTGGAATGACCGTTACCGGGGTACGCTGCGCCGTTTCTGGGCCGGTGAACCGGGCCTGTCTGCTGATCTGGCCACGCGCCTGTGCGGATCGGATGATCTCTACGCCGCTGTTCGCCGGCGGCCATCGGCCAGCCTCAATTTCGTCACCAGCCATGACGGTTTCACCTTGCAGGACCTGGTCAGCTTCCTCAAACCGCGCAACGGTGCCAACGGTCATGTCGATCCGGACTGGGAGTCCTGGCAGGCCAGCATCAACTGCGGGGTTGAAGGGCCCAGCGACGACCCGGCGGTCCAGGCCCGCCGCCGGCGTGCCCGGCGCAATCGCCTGGCCTGCCTGCTGCTCGCGCGCGGCGTGCCCATGCTGCTGGCCGGCGATGAGCTCGGCAACAGCCAGCACGGCAACAGCAATGCCTACTGCCAGGACAACCCGATGGGCTGGATCGACTGGCAGGGCCTGGGCGATCCCCTGCTGGATTTGCGCGACTTCATTGCCGGCCTGACCGCGCTGCGCCGCGAGCTGGGCCTGTTCAGCGCCGATCATTTCATCGACGCCGAGGGACGCCGCCGCGATGGCCCGGCCCGCGAGCCAGGCTATGGCCTGCGCTGGTTGCGACCTGACGGGGCGCCCATGAGTGCTGTCGACTGGCAGGACCCGGGCAGTCGGCACCTTTTGTGCGAACTGTTCGATCCCGCGGGAAACTCTGCCGCACTGTGGGTGATCAACGCGGCCGAGCAGGCCTTGCCCTGTCGTCTGCCCGAGCCCGCCGAGCGTTGCTGGCAGCTGCGCGTGGATAGCGCCAGCGCCACCGGCTTAGGCGAGCGCACAAGCCGGGCTGGCGGCGACTGGATCGAGGTCGGGCCGGATGCCGTCGTTGTGCTGGTCACCGGGGCAGCATGAAGCGTGATCTCGGGGACCAGGCCGCGGCGCGTGGCATCGCGTCCGGCTACCACGACATCAGCGGCCAGTGGCAGCCGGTTTCCGAAGCCAGCCTGGAACAGCTGCTCGAGGCCCTGGGTCCCCCGGGTGAGTTGGCATCATTCCAAGATGCGCCCGAGCCTGCCCCTGCAAACTGCTTTCTGCCGCCGTCACTGCGCGCCGGCCAGCGTCGCTGGGGCATCAGCGTTCAGCTCTACGGCCTGCGCTCACGGTCCAACTGGGGGATCGGCGATTTCGGTGACCTGGGCCGGCTGGTCGAGCTGGCTGCCGCTGCCGGCGCGGCCGCCGTCCAGGTCAGCCCGCTGCATGCCCTGTTCTCGGCCCGTCCCGAGAATTGCTCGCCGTATGCGCCGTCCAGTCGGCTGTTTCTCAACCCGCTGTATATCGATATTCACGCGGTCCCGGAACTGGCCGAGCTGCCGGCGCTTGCCGAGCGCATCCAGGCCGATGCATATCAGGCCGAACTGAATCACCTGCGCCAGGCGCGCTGGCTGGACTACCCCGCCGTCGCTGCGAAAAAGATCGGCGTTTTGGGCGTGCTCTACCAGCACTTCCGGGACCACCACCTGGCTTGCGACAGCGACCGCGCCGGCGACTTTCGCCGCTACTGCCGTGCCGCCGGCCAGCCGCTGGAACGCTTTGCCCTGTTCGAAGCACTGGATGCCGAGTTCGTCGAACAGGGTATTGGCCGCTGGCAGGACTGGCCGGCCGAGCTGCGCGCACCCGATCCGCAAACCCTGGATGCAGCACTCGCGGCACGGCGCTCGGCGGTCGACTTTCATCGCTACCTGCAATGGCTGGCCCGCAGCCAGCTCGAGACCGTTCAGGCCCGGGCCCGGGCCGCCGGCATGGACATTGGCCTGATAGCCGACCTGGCGATAGGCTCGGAACCGAGTGGGGCCGATGTCTGGAGCGACCCGACGCTGTTTGCCACCGCCGCCGAAATCGGCGCCCCGCCCGATGCCTTCGCTGCCGACGGCCAGGCCTGGGGCCTGCCGCCGTGGCGACCGCAGGTCCTGGTCGAGCGCAGCTTCTCCCCGCTGCGCGAACTGCTGGCAGCCACCATGGTGTCGGTCGGCGCCCTGCGCCTGGATCACGTCATCGGCCTGCAGCGCCAGTTCTGGGTGCCTCGCGGACAGCCCGGCAGGGCAGGCGCCTACCTGGCCTATCCGCGTGAAGCCCTGTTCGCCGAAGTGGCAGCCTGCAGCCACAGACATCGCTGCCTGGTCATCGGCGAAGACCTGGGTACCGTGCCGGAGGGGTTTCGTGAGCGCATGGCAGCCTCGTCCATGCTCTCGACCCGGGTGCTGCCGTTCGAACGTTATCCGAATGGCCTGTTCAAGCGACCGTCCACCTATCCGGAACTGGCCGTGGCCTGCGCCGGCACCCATGACCTGCCGACCCTGGCCGCCTGGCTTGCCGACGAAACCAACCCTGATCACCAACTGCTGCACGCCGCCCTGGTTGACGCCGGCTGCGCGCCGCCTGACTGGCCGGACCCGGCCACGGCCGATGCAGGTTTCCTGGCTGCTGCGATAGACGCCACGCACGGCTTCCTCGCCGCCACCCCCTCGGCCCTGGTCCTGGTCCAGCTCGAAGACCTGCTCGCCGAGACCGAGCCGGCCAACCGCCCCGGCACCGGCCCCGAACAGCCCAACTGGCAGCGGCGCTACCGGGTCGACCTGGCAGAGCTGCCACGCCTGGAGGCGTGGCGGCACTGCGCCAACAGCATGCGGGGTCGAGCAGTCAGCGGCACGGTTTGACTGCGGTTTCTGACCCGGCCCTTATCGGACTCGCCGACCGCCGCCGAAACGGCTGCCCAGTCGAACCCAGGCACTGCGACCGGGCTCGTTGACCTGAACCTGCTCGGTATCGAAGGCGCTGGCGCGGTTGAGGTGCTGGGCGTAGAAGCGGTCGAACAGGTTGTCGATGCCGGCATCGACAAACCAGCCGGCACCGATGTCGTAGCGACCGTGCAGGTTGACCACCGCCCAGCCCGGCGTTTGCCTGGCGTCCAGTCCGCTGCCGGAGGTCGGGTCGTCGTCTACCCGACGCTGGCGGGCGGCGGCCAGGGAGCGGGCGCCGAGGCGCCAGCGATCCGCCCGGTATTCGATCCCGGCGCTGGCTTCCAGGGGCGGGGTCTGGGCAATGGGGCGGCTGTCATCCCGGTTGTGTGCGCGCACGTAGCCCAGGCCGATATCGGCCCGCCAGCCCTGGCCGAAGCGCAGGCCGGCGCTGAACTCGGCCCCCCACATTCGGGCATCGATATTGCGGTAGATCGTGGCCATGTTGCCGGGCTCGCGGAAGCGGTCGCGCAGGATGTAGTCGCGGATGTCGTTGTAGAACACCGAGCTTTCCAGGTCCCAACCGTTGTTTTGCAGGAACAGGCCCAGCTCGGCCTGGTGATGCTGCTCCGGGTCCAGGGTCGGGTTGCCTACCCAGCGCCCGGAGGGCATGGCCGCGTTGGACGCGATATAGCGTTCGGTGGCATCAGCCGTGCGCAGGGTTCTGGACAGTCCCGCGTACCAGGTGCCCGGCAGCTGGCCCAGATCCTGCTCGAAGCGCAGCAGGGCCGAGACATTGTGTTCGTTGCGCCGCCGGCCATCGGCGCCATCGCCATAGTAGATCGCATACAGCGCATTCGGTGACAGGAAGCTGCCGCCCGGCTGGCGATCGGCCTGGCCGGCGCGGGCACGGACCTGGTCATAGCGCAGGCCACTGATCAGGCGCTGCCGCGGCGACAGGGCAAGCTCGGTTTCCACGAACAGGCCGGTCTGGTCGATGCTCACCCCCGGCCACAGCACCGAGTTGAGCATGCCGTTGAAGTCGTTGACCCGGATGGCATCGCGGCTATTGTTCTGCACGCTCAGGCCAAAGCGCCAGCGCAGTACATCGGCCTCGATCTCGCCGACCAGGCGGCCGCTGTCGGTATCCGAACTGGCCGGGGCGCGCATCAGCATCATCGGGTTTGGCGGCTGGCGAAGACTGTAGTTGTCCATGACATGATCGACCCGCGAGATGGCGAACTCGGCGGTCAGGGCGCTCAGCGGCCCGAATGCAGCGCGTACGTATCGCAGGCGAAAGACGTCGTTGTCGGATGTCGGCGAGTCCATGCCGGCGCCGGCGAACAGCTCGTCGCGCAGGCGCTGCGCTTCGGCGCTGATCTCCAGGCGGCTGTCCTCATCCGGCGTCCAGCCGGCAATCAGGCTGGCCGAGCGCTCTTCGAAGGCCGAGCGCACCGGATTGCCGGCACCGTCCTCGTAGTTGTCCGCATCCAGCCAGCTGGCCAGCACGCGCACGAATCCGGCCGGTCGACCGGCAGCAAGATCAACGGCTGCCTCGCGGCTGTCGCTGTTGGACCGGAAGCCGGCCCGGAACTGGCCGCGCGGCCCTTCCTGTTCGGTAAAGCGCGCGGTCTCGCGCTGCAGCAGCACGCTGCCACCAGGCCCACCGCCGTACTCCAGGCTGTTGACGCCGCGAATCAGGACAATGCGGTCATAGCCGGAAGCCGGGGCATAGGCCGTGGGCGGGTCCATGCGGTTGGGGCAGGCGCCGTGGACGAAGGCCCCGTCCAGCAGCACGTTGATCCGGGTCTGGCCAAGGCCGCGAATGACCGGGTCGGTGCCGTGGCCACCCATGCGCGCACCGGAGACGCCGGCCATGTCACGCAGCAGGTCGCCGGTTTCCCGGCCCGCCGCCATGTCGTCGGTGTACCAGGTCGCCTGGCCGGGCTGGCGGATGGGTGAGATCACCGTGATCGTGTCGTAGTCTTTCGTGTGTTCCTCGGGCTCAGTGCCTTCGGCCTGAACCAGGTGGACGAGGCCCAGCGCCAGCAGGGCGGGCAAGGCCAGGGAATAAAGAGATTTCATGATGGACTTTCCTCGTTTCTTCAATCGATGTGCAGGCAGCGACGGCCAGGTTCGGCCAGGCGCGATGCTGATGCACGGGAGCCCGGCCGGTGCTTTTCAGGCCGAACTGGGTCAAGCAGATTGAACGAACGAGGAAACGGGTGGTGCGCGTGCTGGCGGCAGGGTCCGGGTCAGCGATGGCCGGGTGGAGCGCCGGGCCAGGTGGGCTGGTGCAGCGTCGGGCAGAGCGCCGACGACATGGGTCCACTCGCTCAAGACCGCGCTGGCAAAAACCGCGGTCCAGGGGCAGGCCGGGCCGTCATGGTCGGGATCGGCATCCAGCAGCTCGCCGGTCTGGCTGTCGACCAGCACCGTGCGCATACCCTCGGGCGTGCACAGCTCCAGCAGCGAGCCGTTGCCTGGCATGAAACCGTCGGGCACCAGTGCCCGCAGGCACAGCGCCAGCGCCAGCAGCAGTTGCAGTCTTGGATTG
>RECK01000279.1 GCA_007694055.1 Wenzhouxiangella sp. | reverse complement strand
CCCATCATCAGCCTGCCGGAGCAGAGCATCTATGGTTTTGAAGCGCTGGCGCGCTGGGAAGATGATGAAGGCCCGACCCTGCCACCGGAGACCTTCATCAGCCTGGCAGAGCAAACCAACCAGATTGAACGCATCAGCGCACTGATAATCGGCCAGATCGGGCGCGATCTGGGCGCCTGGCTGGCGGAATCCGGGCAGCGCCGCATCGCCATCAATATCGCACCCACGGAATTGGTTGGCAGCGAACTGGTCGCCAAGCTCGACCAGCACCTCATCGCCCGTGGCGTGAAGCCGCAGCAAATCCTGCTGGAAATCACCGAACGCACAATGGTCAGCGGCAAGGCCGCGGCAGCCGCCATCGAAGCCCTTTCACGTCGCGGATTCCGGGTCTTCGCCGACGACTTCGGCGTCGGTTACTGCGGCCTGGGCTACCTCAACGAACTCCACATGGACGGCATCAAGATCAGCCAGACCTTCACCGCCGCCCTCGGCACCGACAGTCCGAAAGCCACCCTGGTGCCGCGCATCATCGAGATGGCCCGCGAACTCGACCTGGAGATCATCGTCGAAGGCGTCGAAAACCAGGCCCAGCTGGACGCCCTGCTCCGCGCCGGACCGTTACTGGTCCAAGGCTGGCTGTTCTCGCGCGAAATGCCGGCAAGGCAACTGCTGGAACAATACGACACGCTCCTGCCAGACAGGACCTGAACTCCTGCTGGCTCACTCGGCAAAACAGGCAACCATCATCGCTCGAATTTGCCCGGGCTGGTCATGCAACGGATAATGAAAGCACGGGCGGCCGTGCTATCGGGGAAAATCACGTCGTCAAACTCTCCCAGCATTCCACTCTCGATCAATGAATCGCGAACCCCTGAACCCAGAGAACAAAGTATCAGCTCTCCACCACCATCCAACAGGGCCCGACGCAGCGAGGCAAACGCTCGCAATGCATTGTTACTCACGGCCCAAACATCAGACAGGTCCAAGACAATGTAGCCACACCCCTCGTCGATCGCCTTGCGACAGGCTTTTAGCTGCGCATGATAATGAGGGCCTGCCAGGCTTCCCTGTGGAGATACAACGCGAGTAAATTTGTCTACGTCGAATTGAACCAGCGTTTGAGTGGCATCCCGGGATTCCTGCTTGCATTCAGGCAGGGTGTCTATGAACACCTTCAGGGCTACACCGCCAAGACGAACCTCATCCCTGTCATGTAGCACCTGATCGGCAACTCGCGACTTGTTGACGAAACAGCCATTGGTACTACTCAGGTCACGCAGTCGGATATGTTCGCCATCGCGAAGCAACAGGGCGTGCCGACCTGACACGGTCGAATCCACTAAAACGAGGTCACAACTGCGTGATCGACCGAGCTCAATGCTGGTATTAACCAGATTGACAAACCAGCAGCGCAGATCAGCCGAATCCTGCAGCAAGAACCTGATAGAGCTGACGGCACTACCCGTATAGCGCTTCCCTAGACGCGCTTCCAGTTGCGCCAGCTCGTTGCCAACAAAAGTACATTTGCTTCTGTTACTCAAAGTTGTACCGCGCAGCAAGAGACCATTAAGGGATACCAGCTTAGAGCGGATGATCCGCTACACATGGGCTCATCAGCGCCCTCAATCCGGACGCAAACCGCTATTGAGTGTCATCTGGCGCAATTTGCCATGAACCTCGGCGCGCTCTTGCCCCTTGTTGTCTATCAAGACAGCCGCCTTGGCACACTCCTCAGCTGCCGCGACGAAGTCACCTTCATTGGCATAACGTTGACAGTTCTCGAAATATCGATTTTCAGGCGAAGCAAGTACCTGCATCAGGTCTTCGCCCATGGCTAAAGCCACCTCTTCGACAAGTTCGTTTATAACTTCTCCATCCGATGGTAAATCTGCCAATTTGAAGGGCTGGCTGAAATCCCCCAGCTCTATTCCCTCACTTGCTTCATCGACATATTCGCGGCGGCGGTTAATTGAGTTAGTCCGAAGAACATTGGCTGATTCAGCCTCGACAAGACGGTAAGATACGGCTATCGAGCCTGTCTTGCGATGAATTGAGACCTCAAGACTGATATCCTCCTCCGTGATTTCCTCTATGGTTTGCGGAGGCGCATCAGGCCCGTCAGAGCGACGTCCGCGGTCAGCTCGGTAAGTTTCATAGGCAGGGTTGGGAACCTGGCGGCGACCTGTAACCGCACGAACGGTCCGCCTTCCGGACCGGTCTTCCTGATCAACTCTCATCTCCAGAACGCTACCCTGAATCAACAAATCTGCCGCACGCAAACCGCGATTCCGCTCGGCGCGGAGAGGGTCCTGGTCTATCTCACGCTCGCGTCGTATCTCATCAAGGTGTTCACGCTCGACGATACGCACGTCGAGTGGTATGTTATCCAGCAGGTAAGCGGCTACAGCTGATGCAACCCTTGACCCTACATTCTGGGTCTGCTCGTCGCCTCGGATCGCTGGAGTGCTGACCCACTGAATTGCCGAAGACGTGACGCGCTCAGCCGCCTCCCGCCGCAGCCTGTCAAGCGCGATGAAATCCGGATCGAACTCCTCAAGCAACAGGAGGAACCCGTACTCTGTTCCATGCAGCCCCTGTGCTCCTGCCGAAGCAGCCAGCTCGAACATCAACTCGGCAAATGCGCGCTCGCCAGCCGTCAGGTTAAGATCACCGCCCAGCCAGTTTCGAAGCTCACGCATATTGACGAGGCTGCGATAAGCAGCCTCGAACCGCAAACTGTTCAGCATGTCACGGAGGTTAGCCTGATAGTAGCCTGCGAGCAGCTCAATCGGCATAATCAGTTCGGAACGGGCAGACGACGACCAGGATTGGCGACTGACTTTCTCAAAGACCGCCTCGGCATCTTGTATGTCGCCTCGCTCCAGCGCTGCGCTGAGCTGCCCGGCATATACGCCAGCACGAGCCCGCTCCTCCAGAGCCTGGACGGACGCATCGGCCGGCTTCAATGTCATTGCGAGCCCGATAAGTTCCAACGCCCGCGAGAAGTCCGTCGTATCGATGCTCTCTCGAGCGGCCGAAAGCAGTCGGGCATGGGTTTCTTCCCGCTCTCTCTCGGCGGCAGCACGATCTGAATCCGAGCCGCTCAGATCGGCAATAAGCTCATGCAGCCTGACGCGCTCGACCGGGCGATCCAGGGCGGAGCGGCTTGTCAAACGCTGTTTTGCATTGTGGATTTCCGTCTCGGTCCGTTCGCGCTCCTGGACGATCTCGCCTTCGACCATGTTCCAGACACTGGTATCCCAATCTCGCAAGCCGGAAACCAGAGGCGCTAGTCGGTCCAGCTCTGCCAGCGGCACCGACCCACTTTCGAGACGATTCTGGTCCAAATGAAGGCGTATTTCCTCAGTCCGCAAATAAGCCAGCCGTGATCCCAGTCGCTCAACCATCGAGCGATAGTTAGCCGCATTAGGTGACTGTGGATCAGTCGCTATTTCAGCCCGAATTTCCTGCCACAAGGCGAGACTGGCTTCAAAGTCATTGGCCCCGGCTACGTCCGATTCTGTCCAGCGCGGCGGAGCGACGACACAGCCGGTTACGGCCACCAAGAGTGCCAGAACGAGTAACCTGTACATAGAAAACCCCTCTTTCAGTCCTGCTATCATTCCAATGTATGGTACCGCACAAACAATGCCGCTACCATCTGCACTGGCCGGAAAAGGTGGGCTGGGTGGCTGGTTCGAATCTTCGTAGGGGGAAAGAATGAATCTTTCCAGTGCATACATCTCCGATCCCGGGCCTGCCCGGTCACAAAACGAAGACGCCTGCCTGATCAACCAAGAGGCCGGCTGCTTCCTGCTAGCCGACGGCATGGGGGGCGGTCCAGACGGAAAGCTGGCCAGTCAGATTGTCTGCTCAGTAACCTTCGAGCAGCTGCAGCGTGGCCGCAGTCTGGAGGAGGCGGTGCTTGGTGCGCATACAGCGCTGCGCATGGACTGCACCCGCCGCACTGGCTCCACTCAGGCAGGCGCCACTCTGGTGGCCTTGGTGGTTCGCGATGATCGATTCGAACTGGCATGGGTAGGGGATAGCCGTATCTATCGGTTCAACCAAAAGCTGGTCCTTTTGACGGCAGACCATTCTGTGGTTGAGGGTCTTCTTGCCAGCGGCGCGATCTCACCGGCCGAGGCTGATGATCACCCATACCGAAACTCGCTGACTCAGGTGCTTGGAAAGACCGATCCGGAAAACCTGGAAATCGAGACCATGAGCGGTCGAATCCATGCCAGAGAGCGATTCCTGCTGTGCTCAGACGGCCTCTATGGAAAGCTGACCAACGACGAAATTTCAGACACCCTGACCCGACGCTTGCCCGCGGATGAAACCGCACAGACACTGGTCAATAAGGCGCTGGACCGCAAAACCGACGACAACCTCACCGCATTAATTGTTGACGTTGACGATTGCACGGGCTGATCCACTGATGATCGAAATAAAGGGGTACAAGATAATCAAGCAATTGGGTCGCGGCGGAATGGCAGCCGTGTACCTGGCGCTGCAGGAGTCGCTGGAGCGATACGTGGCATTGAAAGTACTCTCGGCCCACCTGAGCACCGAGAACACGTTTTGTGACCGCTTCATGCGCGAAGCCCGCATTGCAGCGCGATTCCTCCACCGAAGCATCGTTGGAATCTACGACATCAACAGCCAGGATGGTCGCCCCTACATGGCGATGGAGTACTTGTCGGGCGGCACACTGGGTTCGCGAATGAAGGGCCTGACACTGGAGGAAAAGCTTGTTGTTGCCGCGGAAATCGCCGATGCACTGGACTTCATGCATCGCCAGTCGTTCATTCATCGCGACGTCAAACCCGACAACATCATTTTCCGCGCCGATGGCAGTGCCGTTATCACCGATTTCGGTATCGCTCGCGCTGCCAACTCGGCAACGCGTATGACGCTGACCGGCTCAATTCTTGGCACCCCGCATTACATGAGCCCGGAACAGGCTCGGGGCAAAAAAATAGGATACCACTCCGATCTTTACAGCCTGGGAGTTGTACTGTTCAAGATGCTGTCGGGGCGACTGCCCTACGATGCCGAAGACCAGTTCAGTATCTGCGCCATGCATGTCAATGAACCCATCCCTCAACTTCCGGACGAAATCCAGCATTTTCAGCCGGTAATCGAACGCTTGTTGGCAAAGAGCCCCGAAAATCGCTATCAGTCAGGCGAGGAAGCCCGGCTGGAACTTGAGCGTATTGCGGGAACCGGTTTACTGGTTCTGCGAACCGCCATCGCCACACCCGAGGTCGAGTCAAGCTCGCTGAACGATGACCCGGCCACTCGCATACAGACACCTGGTGGCAGCCGGAGCGAAGATGGACCTGTCACGCGCTCTGCCGAACACACCGGACCAACCGGGCAGGCGACTGGTGACACCCTGAGTGCTAATCATCCTGCCAGCGAGGAGAATGGCACCCCAGCCTCTGAAGAACCTCTAACTGATGAGGCCGCCAGCCTGACTATGGAAACGCTGGCGCCCAAGGTGGTTCCGGTCTGGCAACGCCCCCTGATCAGGGCTACTCACCGATTGCAAGGTTTCCTTCTTACAACATTGGCACTGACCCGAATCAGACTGAGGATCATCAGCCAGCATCTGGAACGCCTAGGCGGTTTACGGGGTATCTTGCGCATAACAGGCGTTCGCCTGAAAGATGCCTGGATCGGACCCCTTGGCTTGCTACGCCGGCCAGGAAACATTGCGAAGACAGGCGGTTCACCTGAGGTCTGGCTGCCGCCGGCCCTGATTGCAGCCAGCCTGATCGCGATCGTAACATTAACCTCAACGGATAGAATGGACCGGGAAGCAGGAACCGTCAGCACGTCTGCAATACTGGAGCCTGCCCCGACCAGCAATCCAGAAGTCGAGGGACGCCCACACGACTCCGAGCTGACCATCGCTCTCGAGCAGTTCTCGAAACAGGCCAGTGAACCAGCAGACTGGTTGTTACTGGACCTCGTGTTGCAAGAATTAGATATTCGAGCCGAAGACCTCGTAGAGATCCCGATCGCGCCGCCACGCAACGAACTGGCACTCACCATCATGGGCGCCATTGAGGACGCTCAAGGACCACAGGTTCTTCCCAGCATGGTCGCCAGTACGCTATCAACATGGCTGGATATGCTCCCGAAGACCATGCTTCCCGGTCCGATCTCGGAGGTAATGCTTCTCGAAGAGCTGGAACAGATGGCTGTCAAAGCGATCAGACCTGACCTGGATCGAGCCATGAATCAAGCCTCTAAGGGCCTGTGGGATGATTCCGACGGGGCATGGTCGGAAATCGAGAAGGTCTTGATGCTAATCCCTGATCAGATCATCGCAGACCAGGCAATCAGCGAAATGCGGCTTCTTTGGTTGGAGCATTGGCAGACATTGCTCGAGGCGCAGGATGCCGAGGCGGCCGAACGGCTATTTGATTCAGCGTTCCAGGCCGGAATCCTCGGCGAACAGTGGATGCAGGAGCAAAGCCGTCAGTTGGAAGCGTTGAGCGAGGCCATCGAGCACGCTGAAATCCAGGAGCGGGTCTCGAGCCTTCTGGCACGCGCCAATCAATCGCTCGATGCCGACAGACTGATGATTCCGGAAGATCGCAACGCCTACCGAGATTTTCAGAAAGTGCTCGAAATTGACCCTGGCAATCATGCAGCCATGTCCGGGATCATACGCATTGCCGAGCGCTACGCCGAGCTGACCCGCGAGGCGCTTGATCGCGAGCAATACACAACTGCCCGTAATCACCTTGACCGTGCCGAACAGCTTGCACCCGATCTGGCCCAGCTTCCGGAGCTTCGCGAATGGCTCGATGCCGTACAAGGCCAACAGGCAGCATCACCACGCCTAGCCCGCAACATCTCTCTGCCGAGGCTGCGACTGTCAGGTAGAGAGACAGCACAGCAGCTGATCGAACGCGGCGAAGGACAGGTCAGGAGCGGTGAATCACTGCTCGGATATGCTTACTTCATGGCCGCACTGGAACGCGAACCCAACCATCCGGGCGCCAGGCATCGTCTGGATCAACGCGCCCAACGTTACATTCGCCTGGCCACTCGCGACATTCACAACAATGACTTGCAGCAAGCCAGCGAGAATCTGGGGATTGTTCAGCTTATTGCCCCCGACCATCCAGACTTCCCAAGTGCTGACAGGGCCCTGCGCAACGCACTCGACCGACAGCGCGGCGGGCAGCGCACAGCATCGCACAGCCAGGCCTATCTCTCCGAGTTGCGCCTGAAAGTACTGCTTGCCGAAGCAGAATCCAGTATTGATCGCATGGCCGCATCCCCAGGCACTCAACGCCTGGCTATCGATGCGGGAGAAAGACTTGACCATGCCCGCCGCATTGCTCCGCAAAACAGCCGTGTTCAACAGCTCTGGCGTCGCTATGTAGACATCATCAAGAACTCCGCCGAAGCCGCCCTGGATGCCAATGATGACGAATTGGCCGGCTGGTTCATTGACCGCCTGGCGGAGATCGACCCGCGTAATTCGCAGCTACGGCAGCTAAGGAGCCAACTGCCAGACTGATGGCTGTCAACCCGTTCCCGTTCCAAGCGGCCCACGGCAACAATTCCTTGGCTTTATGGACAACTCGTGTCAAGAAGGCACTGCTTTGACCTAACACCAATGCCGATCACGAGTTGATCATGATTCCGCGAGAACCCGCCCCAACAGAAATCAACGGATCCATCGAATGGTAGTACTTTATTTCGCGGATCAAATCCTGGAGCTCAGTTCTCTTGTCATCTGCCTTACGAACAAAGTAATGGCGCCGCATTGCACGATGAGCAAGGTTCCTGTTTCTCCTTGCGGGCGGCGGCTCAGGAACCTGCACCTTGAGCACCTCTCCAACCGAAAGGCTACCCAAACCTGCCGATGCATTGCTGATTATGTCCCTGTTTGCATTGATATGCAAAATACTCGCAAAAGTTGCCGGCACGGTGCCATCAAGCAACCCGATCTTGGGAGCATTGAATGTAACAGCCGGAATGCCTGCACGCTGCCCGACAAAAGCAGCCAGGGCACCACCCAGAGAATGCCCGGCAACGATATCTATCGACTCACCTTTACCCTGCTCTGCTTTATACATTTCCCAGGCTTGGCTGGCCTGCCCTTTGGGCATTCGACCCATAAATGACCTTGAAATGCTTTCCGCAAGCCTGTTTCGGAGCGAGGCTCTTATCCCCCACAAATCGAGCTTGGGCTCACGGGCCACCTGGTCGGCGATGTCATCGCGCACAGTCCGGGGGATCATCTGTGGATTCGCCAATATCCAATCCATCCAGTCATCACTGCCACGCAGAACAAGGCAACGAAGGGGTCGGCCCTGATTGAATGAGGTGCTGCGATAAACCGCCCCGTAGAATCCATAGTTTCCGTCCCTGAATACTTGCCTCGTAAACCCAGAAGGCGCAGACCCAACCAGGTATACATCCTTGGCAAGTTGAGCCAAGACGCGCGTACTGATCTGACCTTTGCACATTTTCATGTCAAACCCCCTATATCATTCAAAATAATGACATCAATCAGGACCGTAGTTGTCTTGGCAAACCCTCTGTATCTCAGCCCACAGGCTCGGCCACTTGGGGAACAAAGAAGAAACTGCCCGCGGCGTGTCCAGCCTGGCGAATTGGCCTGAGTTCCGGCGATTGTTCAATACCCAGCGGTTCGGCCAGTTCGATCACTCGAGACGATACCTGACGGTACAGGTCCTGTTCGCGCAGAACAGTCTGGTTGGACTCGAGCACGTCGATCAATGCGCGTGCGAACACGGAATGTTCGCCGCTGACCCGGTCGAACACCGGCGCCAATCCACCGCTGGACAGCACGAATCGCGCCTGCCTGGAAAGCCCGAGCTGAATCAGGCCTTCCGATACCGGACCACCTGAACTGACCAGCATGGAGCCGGGATCGGTGGACATGGCGCCACCGTAACAGGAGTCAGCCACCACCAGCACGCTGCGTGCCTGGGCCAGGGCCATCAGCTCGCTGACCGCGGAGTTCGGAATCCAGAAGGTCGTGCCACTGAGCTCGGCGTTGACCGGCAACCAGTAGCCGAAACCGCGATTCTCATCGATTTCACCGGGACGCAGCAGCTGGCCGTGGCCGGCGAAGTAGATCAACACGTTATCGTTCGGTGTGACCTTCTTGCGCAGATCGTCAATCGCTGCCATGAGCTGGTTCTTGGAAGCGTCCAGCACCAGAGTCACGTCGAAGCCGTAGCGCTCGCTGAGCAACTCTCCCAGACGCCTGGCATCCTGATGGGGAGACTCGAGACGCTCCCAGTGATGGTAGCTCTCCAGTCCGATGATCAGGGCGTAGTAGCGGCCGAATTCGATATTACCCAGCCGGGCTGGTGAGACCGCCGGCATTTCCTCCGTTCGCACAGCCGGCAGCTCAGCGACCGAACCACGCAGACGCAGCAGGCGCCCTTCGGTATTGTCCTCGCGCTCGGTGGCGTCTGCCAGCATGCGCTCAAGGGTCGAAATCGTGTCCTGGTCAGCCGCGCTGCGATCCTCACGCTGAGCCAGCTGAGCACGCAGGCTCTCCACTTGCTGCTGCAACACGCGTCGCTCGCTGCGCGCACGCTCCAGCGTTTGGGCCAGCTCGGCCTCCATGGCCTCGAGCTGCTGGCGCTGGGCCGAGGCGAATACAAGATCATCCTCACGTGCACCGCTGGCACGCCGATACCAGTTCAGGGCAGTAGCCATATCCTGCTCCACACCCAGGCCCTGCTCGTAGAAGTAGGCCAGGTTGACCATGGAGCGAGTGAAACCTTGATCGGCCGCTTTTCTGTACCAGCGCACGGCCTCCTCGAAGTTCGGTTCCGTTCCGAGGCCTTTTTCGTAGATTTCGCCCACGATGTGCTGGGCCTCGGCATTGCCCTCCTCGGCTCGGCCACGCCAGACATTCAGCGCCGAACGATAATCGGCGCGATGGTAGGCCACGTACTCACCACCGCGGATGCGGCAGTCCAGGGCTGTGCTTCGGGTAGGAATGCGCGGCGAAAGATACATCGCTCGTCCCATGCGCCGAACCTCGCCAGGCAACAGGCAGTCAACCACGTAAAAGTCGTCAAAGTCCTGAAAACCCTCGGTCTCGACCGTGCCCTGCTCAACGGGACGTACCTGGGCCGCACACGCCGTTACCAATAGCGGGAGGAGCAATGCCGGCAACAGGTATCTAAGCCATGAGCCAGATCGATCTGCAGAAACGAACATTCGCTTTCTCATCCTGAAACTCCTCGCTCCATGTCTCTTGTCTGTGACCACTTCACTCTGGAATCGATCCATGATTCGGTTCCACCGTCGTAACTGCCTGGCTATGCCCAGACTGAGCTGCTGGACTGCTAAAACGCCCAGCGTGCCCCCGCGTACACTGTATGTCGCGTCATGTCGCGGTCGAACAGCAAGGCGCTGTAGCTTACAAACATCTGCATTCCGCCGACAAAAACCCAGGAAGCGCCAAGATCAGCGCGGGCGACATGACGATCCGGGTCACTGATCTCAATCACCGGACCGAGCACGCCCGGCGAGGTTACAAGCGTCGGCTGCAGAAGGTAACCATCATTGCCCGACTCATGCTCGTAGGCCAGGTCGAGGAACGGCACCATCACGCTGCGCGACAGGTTGACCGCGCGCGATACCCGGGCGCCAGCCGTGTAGATTCGGGAGACGATGGTCTGCTCCGGGAAATTCAGCGCAAAGGGAGAAACGCTGCTCTCGGAGAAGGCGTCGATTTCGCTGTAGGCATACCGGAACTGACCATAAGGGGTAATCTGCCAGGCACCATCAAGCTGGATGCGATAGTTGAATGCGGCACTGGCGGTCCACTGTGTGCCGCTGGTAGAGCCCCTGGCCTCATTGCGAGTCAGATTTCCGATGCCTGACATGTCGATGACGCGATCCTGGTCGAAGTCCATCCAGCCCCGCCCCAGGGTCAGGTCGATGTAGAAAGCATCCGACACATTGAAGCTGCCGTAGGCCTGAAGTGCCCAGGTGTCGGAATCCAGGCCGCCGCCATCATCATCCAGATCGGCACTGTAGGCGCTGTAGCCCAATGCCAGACCGGCCACGTGACCGCCATTGAAGCGGTAATCAACGCCGCTGGTCAGTCCCCAGGAATCGAAATCGAAACCGACCTCCTTGCCACGCTCGTCGCGGGTACCTATGGAGATATCGCCATTGACGAAGACACCCCAGCGCTGCGAGAACAACGTCGATTCGGTTCCGCTTTCGTCCATGCGACGAACCAGCGACGCCGGCAGGAGACCGCTGTCAAAGCGCCGGCCATTGTAGGAAAGGCTCAGGCCTTCCAGGCTCATGCCCGTTGCACCGCCCCGCAGCGCCGACAGGCGGCCACTGACGTTGCTGGTCTGGATCTGGCCAAGCTCGGTAGCCGCACCGGGAACGACGGTGATCTCATGTGGATCGAAAGCCCGGGCCACTTGTAGCAGGCGCTCACCCTCGGCACCAGCGAGCTGCGCGCAGGTTTCACGAAGAGATGCGCTGGCGTCCTCCGACAAGCAGGCCTGCTCCAGCCGGACAATGGCATCGCGCTCACGCTCGCGCCCTGGCTCCTGCAGGATGGGCGCCTCTGGATCGACAAAGCGAGCCCCCGTAACCTGGATACGTGCCAATACTCTTTCCTGGGAGGCAGATCCGAAACTGTCACCACCGAAGAAGCTGATCTCGTCACCCAGCAATGCGAATTCGTGATCACTGGGGCTGCTGCCGCCGGCCTGGTAGGAGATGATCCGGCTATCCGACTGGCCAGGCTCCAGGGGCAGCACCAGCCCTACAGCCAGGGTCGATATCAACAAATCCTCTCCAATGGTGCCCCCGTTAAGAGATCGATGCTTGTACTGAAAAGACGCCTGCCCACCGGCAACATGCTCACAAACGCTGTTGATTCTCACCTCCAGCTGGATCACTCCCGACCGTGCCGACTCATCGCGACGGCTCAACGCCAGCGGATCGGGCGCTGCCGACTCGGTGAAAGTGAACAGCAAGCCATCTTCGCAGCTGGCCGATGAGGCCAGTCCCGCCATGCCGCTGGAAATCTGGATCCGACCCGAGTCAAAAACGGCGCCGGTCACAGTTCGGGCAAACGCCGGTTGAACCATCCATAACCCGACAAGCAGAACAAAGAGCACCCGGAGGGCTGCCGAAGTAGTCAAAGCCGTTTCTCCCTGATTCACATTTCGATCAATCACGAACGTTCTCCCCGAGCGCATACAAAATCAACCTGAGAAATCTCGCATCCAGATGGTCGGACTGCCATTTGGTCAATCATTGACACAAGCCTCCAGAATACAGGAAACCAGAACCTCGCAATCCTCGATGATTGGCGCGGCAGCAAGCGCCTGAAACATAAAGCCCATTGCGGCTTCTTTTAGTGCTGTGGCCTGCCCTGACAGGACTGCAC
>RECK01000094.1 GCA_007694055.1 Wenzhouxiangella sp. | reverse complement strand
CCGCGCCCTCACCCAAGGTGAAGATATAGACCGTCCCGGTATCCTTTTGGGCGATGGAAACCAGACGCTCGCCATCCATCATCGATTCCACCCGCTGGCGATCGCCGTCAACCCATACCTTGCCGGTCATCTCGACATCACCGGCGGTCTGGGTGAAATCGGCAGAATAGGCTGTCGTCAGCTCCGGAAAACGCTCGGCAAACACGGCCATTGGCCAGGCAACCAGAAAAACCACTACCAGCAAAGGCTTCATCTCACTTCTCCCGCATGGTGAAATCCATGTCCTCGCGACAAGCAGCAGGGCGAACCAGGCTCGATCATACGCCCGACGGGGTCGAGTCGACAATGGCCCACGCCTTGACCAAACGACCATGGACGAACTTGACCTGCGCCAGACGCAAGGGAGAGAAGTGCGGTGGGAATAAAAAAGGCCCCGGGCGAGGGAGGACCCGGGGCCTAGAGTCGGATCCGGTTTGGGGACTGTAACCGAATCCTGTGGTCCGCCTAGGGAGGGAGGCGAACCGCACCATGCGCATGGTAACTACTGAGACGGGCAGGCCGAGGAAAAGTTCCAGTTTGGTTCGAAAATTTCAAAAAAATTTTTTCGTTTTGAAATCAGGTATTTAGTGGGCGGAATCCCAGTCTGGACCGGTGCCGGCCTCGACTTCAAGGACCACATCGAGGCTGGCTGCATCCCGCATGCGTTCGACCACGGCTGATCGGACCTGTTCCAGCTGATCCTGGTCGACTTCCAGGACCAGTTCGTCATGGACCTGCATGACGAGGCTGGCGCGCGCTCCGGAGGACTGGAGCCAGGCGTCGACGTCGATCATGGCGCGCTTGATGATGTCGGCGGCCGAGCCCTGCATGGGCGCGTTGATGGCGGCGCGCTCGGCGGCCTGGCGCCGGGCCGGGTTGCGCGAGCGGATTTCTTCCAGCCACAGGCGCCGCCCGAACAGGGTTTCGACGTAGCCTTGCTCGCGCGCGCGCTCCCGGGTTTCGTCCATGTAGCGGCGCACGCCCGGGTAGCGCTCGAAGTAGCGCTCGATATAGGCATCGGCTTCCTTGCGCTGGATTTCGAGCTGGCGGGCCAGGCCCCAGCCGCTCATGCCGTACATCAGGCCGAAGTTGATCGCCTTGGCCGCCCGGCGCTGCTCATTGCTGACCTGGTCCAGGGCCACGTCAAACACCTCGGCGGCGGTGGCCCGGTGGATGTCCTGGCCCTTGGCAAAGGCGTCCAGCAGACCCTCGTCGCCGGACAGGTGGGCCATGATGCGCAGCTCGATCTGCGAGTAGTCGGCCGCCAGCAGCACCCGTCCCGGCGGGGCGATGAAGGCCTTGCGGATGCGCCGGCCTTCGGCAGTGCGAATGGGAATGTTCTGCAGGTTGGGGTCGGTGGACGACAGCCGCCCGGTGGCGGTGACGGCCTGGTGGTAGTGGGTGTGGATGCGGCCGGTGTCGGGATGGATCTTTTCCGGCAGGCGATCGGTGTAGGTGCTCTTGAGCTTGGCCAGCGAGCGGTGTTCGAGGATCAGCCGCGGCAGCTCGTACTCGGCGGCCAGTTCCTGCAGCACGTCTTCGGCCGTGGACGGCTGTCCCTTGGGCGTCTTGCGCACCACCGGCAGCTCCAGGTCGCCGAACAGGATTTCCTGCAGCTGCTTGGGCGAGCCCAGGTTGAACGGCTTGCCGGCCACCTCGTGCGATTTCTCCTCCAGCTCGGCCAGGCGGGTCTCGATTTCGCCGCTCTGGACCTTGAGCTGGTCCGGGTCCAGCGCCACCCCCAGCCGCTCCATGCGCGCCAGCACCGGGATCAGGGGTATTTCCAGCTCCTCGTAGATGCGCCGCGGGCCGTCCTGCTCGCCCAGCTTCGGCCACAGCACGGCGTGCAGGGCCAAGGTGACCTCGGCATCCTCGCCGGCGTAGGCGGCGGCGCTGGCCACGGGCACCTGGTCGAAACGCAGCTGCTGCTTGCCCTTGCCGGCAACGGTCTCGTAGCTGGTGGTCTGGCGTCCCAGGTAGCGGGTGGCCAGGGAATCCATGTCGTGGCGGGTGCCGGTGGACTGCAGCACATAGCTTTGCAGCATGGTGTCGTGGACGATGCCGGCCAGGTCGACGCCAGCACGTTTGAGCACGTTGAGGTCGTATTTCAGGTGCTGGCCGACCTTGGGCCGGTCGGCGTCCTCGAGCAGCGGCTTGAACAGGGCCACGGCCTGGTCGCGGTCGAACTCGGTGTCCTGGTCGGCGTGGGTCAGCGGCACGTACCAGGCCCGGCCGGGCTGAGTCGCAAAGGCGAAGCCGACCAGGTCGGCATCCAGCGGTTCCAGGCTGGTGGTTTCGGTGTCGAAGGCGATCAGTTCGGCCTGCTCCAGCGTGGCCAGCAGATCGTTCAGCCCCTGAACCGTGGTCACGGTTTCGACTTCCAGCTCGGGCTGGTCGGCCTGGGCCTCTTCCTGGTAGGACTTCAGCCAGGTGGCAAAGCCGAAGCCCTTGAGCAGCTCGACCAGGCGGGCCCGGTCCGGTTGCGGAGGCCCCAGGTCCGCCACGCTGACGTCAACATCCACCTGCTCATCCAGCGCCACCAGCTTGCGGCTCAGCGGCAGTTGCTCCAGTCCTGCGCGCAGGTTGTCGCCGACCTTGCCGCCGACCTCGTCGGCATGTTCGATCAGACTGTCCAGGTCACCGTACTTGTCCAGCCACTTGGCCGCGGTCTTGGGCCCGACCTTGTCGATACCGGGGATGTTGTCGGAGCTGTCGCCGGTCAGCGCCAGCAGGTCGCCGACCCGCTCGGGTGGTACGCCGAACTTGGCGACCACGGCATCGCGGTCGTAGCGCTTTTCCTGCATGCTGTCTTCCAGCACCACGCCGTCACGGACCAGCTGGGCCAGGTCCTTGTCGCCGGACGAGATCAGCACCTCAAGCCCCTGGTCACGGGCCTGGGCGGTGAGCGTGGCGATGACATCATCAGCTTCAACCCCGTCGACAGCCAGGCGGCGAAGCCCCAAGGCATCGATCAGCTCCATCAGGGGCTCGATCTGGGCGCGCAGTTCATCCGGCATCGGCGGCCGGTTGGCCTTGTAGTCTTCGAAAAGCTCGTGGCGGAAGTTGCGACCGGGTGCGTCGAACACCACCACCATCCGCTCCGGTGCCTGCGATTCGGTCAGGCGTCTGAGCATGTTGGCCACGCCGAAGATCGCCCCGGTAGGCCTGCCCTGGGCATCGGTCAGGCTGGGCAGGGCGTGAAAGGCGCGGTACAGGTACGACGATCCGTCGACCAGGCACAGGGTTTCGGGTTTGGACATGGCGTAAACGCTTGCTCGAATTTTTGGCTTGATCCCCGAATGATACGGGATGTGATGCGGATCAACCGTGCAGCGGTGCCGCTCTGCTACACTCTTGGGCAAGTTCCCGACAAGGCTGTTGGCCATGAACAAAGCCCTGCTGTTGATTCCCCTGCTTTTTGCGACCTCGCTTGCCCTGGCACTGCAAAGCGACGCACCGCCGCCACCGCCCATGCCGGAACCGGAGCCGCTGCCGCCGAAGGTGCTGGATCCGGAAGATGAGCTCGAGCCCCAGGTCGTGATCCGTCGCGAAGAAGACCGAACGATCGAGGAATACATGTCCGGCGGGGTGGTTTACATGATCCGGGTGATCCCGGTCGCCGGTCCTGCTTACTACCTGATCGACACCACCGGTGACGGCAATTTCGACAGCCGTCATTACCATGACCAGATTGATCCGGTGCATCCGGCGCGATGGAAGATTGTGGAGTGGTAAGACCGGGTTACGGGTTACGGGTTACGGTTTACGGGGTCAGGTTCAAGGGTTGCGGCCAGGGCGCGGAATTGGGTCAGGGTCAGGGTTTCGGGGCGGGCCGTGGGGTCTATGTTGGCGGTGGCGAAGTCGGCCTCGTCGAGCAGGCCTTTGAGGCTTTTGCGCAGGGTTTTGCGGCGTTGGCCGAAGCTGGTTCTGACGACCCGCTCCAGTGCCGGTAACAGGGCCGTTTCGCCCGCATCCAGGGTTTTTGGCAGCATCCGGATGATGGCCGAGTCGACCTTCGGCGGCGGGTAGAAGGCCTCCGGAGGCACATCGAACAGCCGGTTCATCGTGCAGTAATGGCCGGCCATCACCGACAGTCGGCCGTAGGCGCTGCTGCCGGCCGGGGCAACCAGACGGTCGACCACTTCCTTTTGCAGCATGAACAGCATGTCACTGATCACGCCGGCCTGGGAAAGCAGGTGGAAGATCAGCGGTGTGGAGATGTTGTAGGGCAGGTTGCCGATGACCCGCAGCGGTCCCTGGTCAGCCAGGGCGGCGAAATCGAACTTCAATGCATCGGCCTGGTGAATGGTCAGGCCCTCGGGGTTGCCCAGGCGCCCGGCCAGGGTAGTGGCCAGGTCACGATCGAGCTCGACCACCTCCAATCGTCCGGCACGGACCAGCACCGGCGCTGTCAGCACGCCTTCACCCGGGCCGATTTCTACCAGTCGCTGACCGGGCCGGGGATCGATTGCCGCAACGATGCGATCGATGACCTGACGATCGCGCAGAAAGTGCTGACCAAAACGTTTGCGCGGCCGATGCGCGCTCATTGGGGACGGCTCATCTGGATGGCCAGGTCGACGGCAGCAGCCAGGCTGCCGGTATCGGCCTGGCCGCGACCGGCAATATCCAGGGCCGTGCCGTGGTCAACCGAGGTGCGCACGAACGGCAGACCCAGGGTGACGTTGACGGCCTGGCCGAAACCGGCATATTTCAGCACCGGCAGACCCTGATCGTGGTACATCGCCAGCACGGCATCGAAGCCGCGTACTCGCTCCGGCACGAAGGCGGTATCGGCCGGCAGTGGGCCGACCAGGTCCAGTCCCTGCAAGCGCAGCGCATCGAGAACCGGTTCAATGATGTCGATTTCCTCGCGCCCCAGGTGGCCGCCCTCGCCGGCATGCGGGTTGAGCCCGAGCACGGCAATGCGCGGCCTGGCGATGGCGAAGCGGCGGCGCAGGTCGAGATCAAGAATTTTCAGCGTTTCGGTCAGCGGCCCGGGCTGAATGGCAGCGGCAACCGCGGCCAGCGGCAAGTGGGTAGTCGCCAGTGCCACGCGCAGGCGCCCGGCGACCAGCAGCATGACCACTTTTTCCACCCCGGCACGCTCGGCCAGGAACTCGGTGTGGCCACTGAAGAGCACCCCGGCGTCGTTGATCACGCCCTTGTGCACCGGACCAGTGACCAGGCCGGCTGCCTCGCCGGACAGGCACAAATCCGCGGCCACGCGCAGGGTTTCAAGAACGTATGACGCATTGGCCGGGTCGAGCCGGCCGGCCTGCTCAGGACGCCGCATCGGCACCGGCAAGCAGGCAATGGTATCGGGACGGCCTGGCCCGGGCGCGTCAAGCAACAGCAGCTCACGATCCAGGCCCAGGCGCTCCAGCGTGCGCTCCAGCAGGTCCGGGTCAGCCACCAGGCAAAGCTCCGGACGGGTCGCGGCCAGCCGGCAGGCGATTTCCGGACCGATGCCCGCCGGCTCACCGGGCGTCAGCAGCAGCCCGGCTGGCATCAAGACTCCGCCTTCAGCTTACAGGCGAATTTCGACGAAAGATTCATCGCGCATCTGGCGCAGGAAACGTTCGACCTCGTCATCGGCCTTCTGCCGGAACAGCATGTCGCGGGCCTCGGCCCGAAGCGTTTCGGTGGTGCGATCGGCCTGACGCGTATCTTCCAGCTTCAGCAGGTGCCAGCCCATGGCGGTCTGGAAGGGATCACTGACCTGGCCGGGTTCCAGCTCGTCGATGATGGCCTGGAACTGCGGGCCGTATGCGCCGGCCTGGAACCAGTTCAGCAAGCCGCCGATGTTGGCGGTGGTCTCGTCGGTTGAAAACTCACGGGCCAGATCGGGGAAGGACTCGCCGTCAAGGATGCGCTCGTGCAGGCGGAACAGACGATCACGGGCCTGCTGCGGCGTGACCAGCTCGGACGGCTCGAGCATCAGGTGACGGGCCCGGTACTCACGCACGATCACCTCGGTTTCCTCGCGCCGGTCGCGCACGTAAAGAATGAGAAAACCGCCCGGTGTACGCAGGGCATCGGTATAGGTCCCGACCGGGGTTGCCTCGACGGCGTCGGAAAACAGCGGCGGCATGGCATTGAGACTGCGCCAGCCAACATCACCGCCTTCCAGGGCGTCCGGCGCCTGCGAGAAGGTCAGCGCCGCCGTGCTGAAATCCAGGCCATCACCGAGACGGCGGAGAACTTCATCAACGCGCTCGCGGGCCTCGGCAATCTCGGCAGGCGAAGCCGTTTCGGGCACGGAAATCACGATTTGCGACAGCAGGTACTCGGCGCCCCCGAAGCGGTCGGAGGCGAGCAGGATATCGACCTCGGTTTCGGTAATGTCCTCCATGCTGTTGACCACGCGCTGGCGCAGGCGGCTGGTCAACAATTCTTCGCGCACGTCGCGGCGAAACTCGCGGAAATCGATACCGTCGGCCTCGATCGCGGCCCGCAGCTGGCCAACGCTCATGCGGTTCTGCTGGGCGACCTGCTCCAGGGCCTGGTCAACATCGGCGTCCGAGGCCCGGATTCCGGTGGCCTCGGCCCGCAATACTTCGAGCCGGGTCAGCACCAGGCGCTCGAGCACCTGCTCCTGGATCACGCTGCGCGAAGGCAGCCGATCGCCGCGCGCCTGCGCCTGGCGCTCGATCATGTCAATCGCCTGATCCAGCTCGCTTTGCAGGATCACGTCTTCCTCGACCAGGGCGACGATTCGGTCCAGCGGTCGTGCCTCCTGGCCCAGGGCCAGCGCGGGGAGCAATATGAGTGCGGCCAGCAGGCCGCGACAAGAGTTTTTCATGGTCATCCTGTGGAAATGGGGTACTTGCAAGTCAATTTCAAAATTGTTGATGCGTAAACAGCGGATACGGACGCCGTCCCAGACTGCCCAGACCCTTCAAATGAAGTTCCAGGAAGACCGTGCGGCGACTCTCCGAGTCACGATCGCGGATGTACTCGCGACCGGTCAGGCGCAAGGCCCAGCAACAGCTTTCGTATTCGATTCCGCCCAGAAGTTCCAGGGTCTCGTCATCTTCGAACGAGTAATTGACCCGTCCGATCAGGTTCACGTTGTGCAGCACCGGGTAGCGAAACCTGACATCGATCTGATCAACCCGGTCGCGTCGATAACGGTAGCCGATTGCAGCCTGACGGGAATCGCGGCCTACAAAGCTCAGACCGAATCGAGCCACCTGGGTTTCACTTTCTTCGTGATCCCATTGCAGACCGGCGCTGAGCACGACCTGGCGGGCCGGGCGCCACAGCATCTCGGCGACAGTTGCCGAGCGGTTGCGGTCGTCGACCGGCGCGCCATCGAGCTGAACTTTCAGGTCGCGGAAATAGAAAATCTGGCCGACACTGGCCTCGAGTCTGCTGCGTCCATCGCTGGCGCCAATCAGCCTGGAGCTCAGGGCCAGGGTAACCTGGTTGGCATCGCCCTGCCGGTCCGCGCCGCTGAAGCGGTTGTAGTGAAACAGCTGGCTCATGCCGAAAGTCAGCTCGCGGGTGTCGAAATTGGGCAAATCGTCCTGGTTCTCGAACGGCACGTAGAGGTAGAACAGGCGCGGCTCCAGGGTCTGGACATGGCCTCGCGCAGTGCGCCGCTCGAAGATCAGCCCGGCATCGAAGCTGGCGATCGGGGTGGTGCGACTGGGACTGGAGACATCAGCACCGCTGACATCGTAGGCGGTGGTGCGGAAGCCCAGCTCGGGACGCACGAACCAGCCCGGGCGAAGCAGGTTGTAACGCAGACGCGGATGGGCATCGAAACGGGCCCCGGTGATGCCGGCGTCGCGATCGAAATACACCAGCTCGTTGTCCATCACGAACTCGAAGCCTTGCGCCAGCGGCTGATCAATATCAAGCTGGATGCGCGGCAGACGGCGGTAAGGCTCATTGCCCGGAGCCACGTTCTGATCCAGCACCTGGAAGGCGTCGGCCATGACCTGGAGCGACCAGGCCCGGCCGCTGCCGCGCGCACCCAGGCTGGAGCGCAGAAACTGAACCGCGGAGTCGGCCAGGTCGCTGCCCAGGTCGACGAAATAATCATCGTCGCTGGCCCGCCTCAGATCGGCATGGGCCGACCAACGTGGTGCCAGGCGCGCCTGCCAGTCAAATTGACCATAGTAGCGGTTGCGGTCAGCCTCGCGATCGGAGGGCAGGACCTCCAGGTCCAGCTGGCCACGCTGGCGGCGGGTCAGGAACCGGTATTCGGTGCCCAGCCACACCCCGCGGTCCTGAATCCAGCGCGGGGTCAGGGTGGCATCCTGGTTGGGGGCGATGTTCCAGTACCACGGCACGCGCAGGTCAAAGCCATCGTCGCTGGAAAAGCCCAGGCTGGGATAGAGAAATCCGCTCTTGCGCTGATCATCCAGGGGGAAGCTCAGCCACGGCGAATACAGGATGGGAACGCCCTTGAACTCGAGCCGGGCGTGACGGGCCACGCCCTGCCCGCTTTCCATATCCAGGCGAACCTGGCCGGCCTTGAGCTGCCAGTCCGGCTGTTCCGGATCGCAGGTGGTGAAAGTAAAGCCTTCAACACGGGCTGTAGTCGGGCTGAGCAGCTCCACGCTGCCGGCCTCACCGCTGCCTTCGCCGCGCGTGAAACGATAATCCACCGCCTCGAAGCGCCCCCGCGAAGTCTCGGTTTCCACCCAGCCGCGCTCGGCCTCGAGCATGATCAGCGCATCGCTGTAGCGCAGCAGCGAAGGCAGATCGATGCGACCGGTGTCACGGTTGTAAATCAGCTCGTCGGTCTCGAGCCGCTGATCGCCGACTTCAACCCGAACCGAGTCGTGAAAGCGCACGGGCTGCTCGTACAAGGCCTCGAACTGCTCGGAAAAAATGCGCAGCGGCGAGCTGCCGTCGCGGTCCAGCCGCCGGCGGGGAGATTCTTCCTCCGGCGTCACGCACACCAGGGACGGGCGATCGCTGCCGCCAGCAGGTGCCTGGGCCAGCAGTGGCAGGGGCATGGTCAGCCCGATGACCAGGGACAGGGTTCGAAACAAGACCGGCATCGCTAAGTGGATCAAGCCGGGTAAAGTCGCACAGTCGGCCGAAATGATCAATCTTTGCGAGCCAAAAACTTCGCCCGGGCTTCCGAATCCGCCTCGGCCAGGGCATCGACGCGGGCGTGAAAACAGTGGATTTCGTCGTCACATTCAGCCAGCAAGGCTTCGAATGCCGCCACGCCGGCCTCGTAAGTCGCGGTCATGACCAGGTGGGCGTTGTTGAGCTCCAGCCCGGCCCAATGCGCCAGCAAGCGGCTATCCAGCGCCCGGGCAGCCTTATCAAGGTCGATCGCCAGGCGTTCAAAGCGCGCCTGCCTGGCCCTTGCCATGGCATCGCTTTCCAGCCCGCTGGCGTAAATCTCGGCCAGGTCGGCGCGGGCAGCGAGCAGCGTGTCGACCAGCTGCGCGCTCTCGGCCTGGCGGCGCGTCCAGTCATCCAGCATCGCTTCGCGCCCCGTGGACAGCAACCAGCGTCGCACCCCGAAGCGCTCGACGGTAACCGCGTAGGCCTCGCTGAAGGCCAGGTCGCCGGCCACGTAGCGTCGTTCATGGGTCAGCTCGTGGAACAGGAAGCCGGCCAGGCGGGCATCGTCCCAGTTCAGCATGGTATTGAGCACCGGGTCGGAGAACCAGCCCAGGGTGGAATAGGCAACCGCCGGGAAAACCGCGACATCCAGCCCGGCCTCGGCCAGGCGACGGGCCTCGGCCCTGGCCCTGTCATGGTCGAAAAACGCCCGCATGTTGAGGCAGCCGGCAATCGGGTAGCACCAGGTGTGGGCCTTGAAACTGTGCGGCGGCACGGCGACCACGTTCCAGACCGCGGCATCGCGCTCGAGATCGGCATAGTGGCGATAGGAGCGACTCTCGGGCAGGCCCAGTTCGCTGGCGGCATAGGCCCGGATATCCAGCACCAGGGCCAGGCGCCGGGCCAGCTCGGGGTCGGTATCCGGTCGCTCGATCAGATCTGCGATAAGCTCACGCCTGGACAGCAGGTCCAGGTGACCGCTGATGGCCTGACCGTACCAACTCAGGGTGGCGCATGCGCTCAGACCCGACCCCATCAACACAAGGAAAACGAGCTTGAGCAAGGACTGGTACCTGGAAGACGAATTCTGGCGCAATTTCGGCCCTCTGATGTTCAGCGAAGACAGCTTTCGCGAAGCTGCCGAGCAACTGCCGGGACTGCTGGAACTGGTCGGCATCGAACCGGGGCGGGTCCTGGACCTCGGCTGTGGACCGGGTCGACACGCCCTGCCCCTGGCGGCCACAGGGTATCCGGTCACCGCGGTCGATACCAGCCAGACCCTGCTTGAACACCTGGAGCAGGCGCGCGGCGAACTGCCGATCGAAAGTGTCCAGGCCGACATGCGTGAATTCGTCCGGCCCGAGGCGTTTGACCTGGTGCTGGTGATGTGGACCAGCTTCGGCTACTTCGAAGACGAAGCCGATCACCGCCGGGTGCTGGCCAACATTCATCAGAGCCTGCGCCCCGGTGGTCGCCTGGTGCTCGACCTGGTCGGCCTGGAGTACCTGTGCCGCAACCTGGAACCCGCCCACGTCACCGAGTACGAGGACGGCCGCCTGCTGCTGGAGCGGCCCAACCTGGTCGACGACATGACCCGCCTGGACAACGAGTGGCTGCTGATCGACGGTGATCACGTCCTGCGCCAGCACTTTTCCCACCGGGTCTGGTCAGCCGGAGAGATTCGCACCCTGCTCGCGGAGAGCGGTTTCGAGGTAATGGGCCTTTACGGAAACCACGATGGTGCGGGGTATGATCTGGAGTCGGAAAGGTTGATCGTGGTGGCGGGGAAGGGGGAGGGTTAGGTTTCGGGAAAAGACGGTTTACGGTTTCCGGTTTCCGGTTTCCGGAGAAGCCTTTCACCTTTCACCTTTCACCTTTCACCGCCCCAAAGGAGACAGAATGAAGAAGATCGAGTTGACCGAGTCCGAGTGGCGTGAGCGGCTGACCGATGAGCAGTTCCGGGTGACCCGCAAGGCGGGGACGGAGCGGCCGTTTACCGGTGAGTACAACGACCACACCGAGGCAGGCGTGTATCACTGCGTGTGCTGTGACCACCCGTTGTTCGACTCTGGCTCCAAGTTCCACTCCGGCTGTGGCTGGCCCAGCTACCACTCCGAACTGGCCGATGCCGGGATCAAGCAGCGCTTCGATGATTCTTTCGGCATGCGCCGGGTCGAGCTGCTGTGCCCGCGCTGTGACGCCCACCTGGGCCACATCTTCAATGACGGCCCACCCCCGACCGGACAGCGCTATTGCATCAATTCAGCCGCGCTCAATTTCAAACCTCGCGGTAGCCGGTGAGGTTCGGAATCCCGGCCGCGTGGGGCCGGGCTACCCTTGAGCGAATTTCCGGAAACCGTAAACCGTAAACCGGCCTTCTAACCCACCAAAATCCCCGCCCAGGCAGCGTTCAGCAGTGAAACCAGCGTCCCGGCCAGCACGGCCTTGAGACCCAGGCGGGCCAGGTCGGGGCGGCGGGCCGGGGCGATGGAGCCGATGCCGCCGATCTGGATCGCGATCGAGGCAAAGTTGGCAAAGCCGCACAAGGCGTAGGTGGCAATCAGCACCGAGCGTTCGGACAGACCATCCTGCAGCTCGCTCAGGGCAATGTAGGCGACGAATTCATTGGCCACCACCTTCTGACCGACCAGGCTGCCGACGGTCACCGCTTCGGCCAGCGGCACACCGGCCAGGAAAGCCAGCGGCGCGAACAGCCAGCCCAGCAGCAGGGCCAGGCTCAGCGGCTGCCCCAGCCAGGTTTCCAGGCCGGTGATGGACCCGAACCAGCCCAGCGGGCCGTTGATCAGCGCAATCAGGGCGAGGAAAGCCAGCAGCATCGCGCCGACGTTCAGGGCCAGCTTCAGGCCCTCGCCGGCACCGCCGGCGGCCGCCTCGATCAGGTTGACATGGGGCCGGTCGATCGCCACCCGCACCGCCCCTGCCGTCTCCGACTGCGCGGTTTCGGGCACCAGCAGCTTGGCCATGACCAGGGCGGCGGGAGCGGCCATGATCGAAGCCGAGATCAGGTGGCGGGCAAAGAAGGTCTGGGTTTCCGGGTCCGATCCGCCCAGCAGCAGGACGTAGGCGGCCAGCACGCCACCGGCGATGGTGGCCATGCCGCCGGTCATCAGTGCAAACAGCTCGGATCGGGTCATGCCCGAGATGAAGGGCCGCACCACCAGCGGCGCCTCGGTCTGGCCGACAAACACATTGGCCGCGGTAGCCAGTGACTCGCTGCCGGACACGCCCATCAGGCGGTTCATGACCCAGGCCATGGACTCGACCAGGCGCTGCATCAGGCCCAGGTGATAAAGACAGGCCATCAGCGCGGCGAAGAAAATGATGGTTGGCAACACCTGGAAGGCAAAGATGAAGCCGAAATTGTCGACATCGACCAGCGCCCCGAAAACGAACTCCGAGCCGGCCCGGGTATAGCCGATCAGGGTCACGAACAACCCGCCCAGCCACTGGAAGAAGCGCTGGCCAATCGGCACCCACAGGACGAAAACGGCCAACCCGAACTGCAAGGCAAGGCCCACCAGCACCGTGCGCCAGGCAATGGCGGAGCGCTTTTCGGACAACAGCCAAGCCAGCGCGAGCAGGGCTGCGATACCGAAAAGTCCGTGCAGCACGCCGCCCATGACTCAAGCGCCCGGCTTGCAAGCGGGACCAACAGCCCCCTGACCGTTACCCGTCAAACGCGAAATTCCGGCAAAAGCGGATCCAGCTCGGTCAGTTCGGGCCGCAGGTACTCGGGCAGCCCATCGGCGCCAAACGGCGGAAAACTCTCGCCGTGAATCAAGGGCGCCAGGTAACGGCGCGCTGCCTCGGTGATGGCAAAGCCGTCCTCGCTGATGTACTCGCGCGGCATCTTTTTCTCGTGGTTGGCGATCTGGTCGAGTTCGGCGGTGGCAATCTCCCACTCGTAGGGCGCATCGGAGATGCGACGAATGACCGGCATCACCCCGCTGTGGCCGGAATGGGCCAGGGTCACGGCCGCCTGGCCGACCGCCTCGGCCTGCTCGACGTCGGTGGCCGATGCGATATGGCGGGCCGAGCGCTGCAGGTAATCGCTGACTGCCCAGTGGTACTTGTAGCCCAGTTCACGCTTGACGACGTTGGCCACCGCCGGCGCAACCCCGCCGAGCTGGTGATGGCCGAACGCATCGCGGCTGGCCGCGGCGGCGACAAATTCACCATCGGCATTGCGCAGGCCCTCCGACACCACGACGGAGCAATAGCCATGGCGCTCGACCGACTGGCGCACGGCAGCACAGAACCGCTCCTCGTCGAAAGGAATTTCTGGAAACAGGATGATCTGGGGCGGATCGCCCGGAGCGCGAGCGGCCAGGCCGCCGGCAGCGGCAATCCAGCCGGCATGCCGGCCCATGACCTCGAGAATGAACACCTTGGTCGAAGTCGATGACATCGACATCACGTCCAGGCTGGCTTCCAGGATGGACACGGCCACGTACTTGGCCACCGAGCCGAAACCGGGGCAGTTGTCGGTCACGGCCAGGTCGTTGTCTATGGTCTTGGGCACGCCGATGCACTGGATCGGGTAGTCCATGATCTCGCCCAGGCCGGAGACCTTGAGCGCGGTATCGGCCGAGTCATTGCCGCCGTTGTAGAAAAAGCAGTCGACCTTGTGCGCCCTGAACACCTCGATCAGGCGCTCGTACTCGCGCCGGTTCTCCTCCAGGCCCTTGAGCTTGTAGCGACAGGACCCGAACACGCCGCCGGGTGTATGACCCAGCGCATCGAGGTCGGCGTCGGTCAGGCTGGCGGTATCGACAAGATGCTCTTCCAGCACGCCGAGAATACCGTTGCGCGCCGCCAGCACCCGGTCACCGCTGGCCCGGGCCGTGCGGATAAGCGCGGCCGCCGTGGCATTGATCACCGGCGTTACGCCGCCGGACTGGGCATACAGAAAGGTCCTGCCGGCCATGAATGAAGTCCTCTGGTCTGTTTGATACGGCCACAGCATAGCCAATTTGACACCCGTTCGCTTCCCAAGTACTTTTAGCGATTCTATCCATCACCGGAACTTCCACGACAATCGCCATGCGCATCGTACTTCTTGGCCCACCGGGCTCGGGCAAAGGCACCCAGGCCGCCCTACTCAAGGACCGACTCGGCGTCCCCCACATTTCCACCGGCGACCTGCTGCGAGCGGCCGTTCGCGACGGCACCGCGCTGGGCATCAAGGCCAAGGCCGCGATGGATGCCGGCGAACTGGTTTCCGACGAACTCATGCTCGACCTGATCGAGGAACGCATGGGGGCCGCCGACATCAAGTCCGGCTACATCCTGGACGGATATCCACGCAACCTGGCCCAGGCTCGCGCCCTTGACGACGTCCTGGCAAGGATGGAGCTGCCAGTAGAAAAGGCCCTGGCCTTGATCGTGGATGAAGAGCAGATCGTGCAGCGGCTGGCCCAGCGCGCCCGGGAAGAAGGTCGCTCGGATGACACCGAGGAGGTCGTTCGCAACCGGCTGGCGGTGTATCGCGAACAGACCGCACCGGTCACCGGCTACTACGCCGATCGAAACCTGCTGGTGGAAGTCGATGGCGTGGGGTCGATCGAAGAAATCAATCAGCGCCTGAACGCTGCCCTGCACTGACCCGGATCAGGATGCGCAGCGTCTCGTCGCTGCGCTCTGTGGCCAGCAGCTCATGACCCAGCATCTCGCACAGCACTGCCAGATCCATTTCGGCCAGCGGATCGGTGGCGAGCACCTCCAGCAGCTGCCCGGGTTGCATGCGCTTGAGCATCCGGCTGGTCAGCGTGGCCGGCATCGGGCACAGCTGGCCGCGGGCATCGACCTGTCGATCGGGCTCACATGATCGGGTTGTCGGCTCGAATTCCACCATCAGCTCCCGCGGGCGGTTCATGATCGATCTTCTGCAACGGCTGCTGGCCATCACCCTGCTGCGCTCAGCCCCCCAGGATCTGCCGGCCGGCGGCACCGTAACGCTCATCTGCCTGGGCCTTTATGTCCTGGTGACCAGCATCAGCCTGGTTACTTCACAGCCACCGGACAACCCGGTCGTGGTGATGACCCTGGCCCTGGCCGTGCCGCTGATCCTGTCGCGCATCATACTCATCGCGGCCGGCAAAGTGGCGCGCTGGGGGCAAACGGTCAGCGCCCTGTTCGGCACCAGTGCGGTACTTTCAGCCCTGAGCCTGCCGTTCGGCCTGACCGCCAACGGGCAACCATCGGCCTTTACCGGCCTGTTCCTGGTCCTGCTGTTTTTCTGGTCACTGGCTGTCAACGGGCATATCTGGCGGCACGCCCTGGAGATTTCTTTCGGCGGCGGACTGGCCATCTCCGTGGTAACGTTTGCCGCAACACTTTTCGTGATCAACGCGCTGACAGGTTCACTTTGAAAATTCATATTCTCGGCATTTGCGGCACGTTCATGGGCGGGCTGGCCGCCCTGGCCCGGGCCGACGGTCATACCGTCACCGGCTCGGATGCCAACGTCTACCCGCCCATGAGCACGCAGCTTGAAGCCCTGGGTATCGAGTTGACCGAGGGCTACGGCGCCGAGGCCCTGGATCCGGCCCCGGACCTGGTCCTGGTCGGCAACGCCATGAGCCGCGGCAACCCGGCGGTAGAGCACATGCTCAATCACCGCCTGCCGTTCACTTCCGGACCGCGCTGGCTGGGTGAGAACTACCTGTCGGGCCGCCGCGTACTGGCCGTGGCCGGCACCCATGGCAAGACCACGACCGCCAGCATGCTGGCCTGGATCCTGGAACATGCCGGACTCAACCCCGGCTTCCTGATCGGCGGCATCCCGAACAATTTCGGCGTATCGGCCCGCGCCGGCAGCGACCTGTTCGTGGTTGAAGCCGATGAATACGACACGGCATTTTTCGACAAGCGGGCCAAGTTCGTCCACTACCGCCCACAGGTGGTCGTGCTCAACAACCTCGAGTTCGACCATGCCGATATCTACCCGGACCTGAAGGCCATTCAGACCCAGTTCCATCACCTGGTCAGGACCATACCCGGCAATGGCACCATCGTTACCAATGCTCAGGATGCCAACCTGCGCGAGGTCATGGACTGGGGCTGCTGGAGCCAGACGAAAAGCTTCGGGCTGGACGATACGGCCGCGGCCGACTGGCAGGTACGCCTGCTCGAACCCGGCGGGCGCCAGCTGCGCTTCGTTCATGGTGACGAGCCGGCCGGTGACCTGAACTGGCAGCTGAACGGCCGCCACAACGCGCTCAACGCCCTGGCCGCCGTGGCCGCAGCACAAGCCGCAGGCGTTGCCCCGGACCAGGCTGTGACCGCCCTGGGCACTTTCAGCGGGGTCAAGCGTCGCCTGGAGTTACTGGCCGACATCGAGGGCATTCGCGTCTACGACGATTTCGCCCACCATCCCACGGCCATACGGATGACCCTGGAGGGCTTGCGCAAGAGCGTCGGCGGCGCCCGCATCCTGGTCGCCCTGGAACCGGCCAGCAACACCATGCGCGGCGGTCATCACGTGCACGAACTGGCGCCGGCCCTGATGCCGGCCGATCATGTCTGGCTGCGGACTTCCGAGGCCATGGACTGGGATCCGCACGAAGTGCTGAACAAGCTCGACGGGGCCGGTCGCGCTCGCCGCCAGGTCGATAACCTGCTCGACGACATCGACCAGGTGGTCCGCCCCGGCGACCATGTCGTGTTCATGAGCAACAAGGGTTTCGGACATGCGCCACGACGCTTCGTCGAACGCCTCCAGTCCCGCTACGCTTGACACGCCGTTGATGGTCGCTCTGGAACCCTACGGTTTTCTGGGCCAGATGACCACTAGCCGATGACCGAGTCCCTATACCTGTTTCCACTCAACCTGGTGCTGCTGCCCGGCGCCCGGGTGCCGCTGCGCATCTTCGAGTCGCGCTACATCGACATGGTGCGCGACTGCCTGCGCAACGATGTCGGCTTTGGCGTGGTCTGGCGCATGGATACCGAGCCAGGTGCCGGTGGCGGCCATGCCCCGGTGGGCACCGAGGCCCGGATTCGCGATTTCACCACTCTCGAAGACGGACTGCTGGGCATTGATTGCGAGGGTTGCCGACGCTTCCGCGTCCGCGCCACGCGTGCCCGCGACGATGGCCTGCTGATCGGCGAGGTGAGCTGGCTGGCCGAGGAAAAGGCCAGCAGCGTTTCGCCGCGCCATGCTGCGCTGCAGACCCTGATGCGGCAGGTGTTGCAGAGTCGCGAGCTGGCCGAACGGCTGGACGTGGACATCGACGATGCAAGCAGCCTGGGCTTCAACCTGGCCAGCCTGTTGCCGCTGGACCTGCCCCGTACGCAGCAGCTGCTGGAGATGATCGACCCGGCAGCACGTCTGGATGCGCTGGTTGACATGGTTGAACAGCTGGCCGGCGACCAGTCCAACGATCAGTCGAACATGGAAACGTAGAGTCGCGGCCGCGCCTCCGGACCGCCAATCCGCCACGCGCCCAGACCCAGCTCCAGCTGCGCCAGGGCCCGGTCACCGCCGTCATCGACTTCATCCCAGCGACTGAGCACCACCAGCTGGCGAACTGGCTGGACCTGGCGCACCTGGCCGAGCCAGATCGGCACGCCACCCGGCTCCAGCCGCGCGCCCGAAGACCATAGTCTGGCCAGGTAAACCGAACCATCGGGCGCTTCCCGTCGCATGACCAGGTCGTCCGGGCGACCGGCAAAGTCTCGACTCAGGTGCGGCAGGGTCGCGATGTCATCCGACCCCAGCAACAGCGACCATAGCGCAGCACCGCTGCCCGCCTCGACCTCAAGCCAGCCCTCATCGGCCAACTGCTCCGCGAGACGGTTGAGGTTGGCAGCCACCTGGAAGTCGAATCGCGAACGGTGATGGCGACCCAGCCGGGTCACCCGATCGGGCAGCTGGCGCCAGCCCTCATCCTGCCAATCCAGGAAAAAATAGCTGCGATCCGGCTGGGCCAGGCGAGTGGCGTCCAGGCGAACAGCCACCTCGCCGCGGGCATGCACGATGGCCACCACGACAATCAGCGAGTAGAAAGCCAGCGACAGCCAGACCGGGCGGCGACGGCTGGTCGAACGGCTGCGGTAAGCGATGCCCACCAGGGCGGTCCAGCCCATGGCCAGGGCAATACCCGCCAGCAATCCGGCCAGGCTGGCCAGGCCCAGGTAGTAGTGGGAAAAACCGAGCACGGCAACCAGCACGGCACTGACCAGGTACGGCCACTTGCGGCGCCGGGCACCCAGGTCCTTGGCCAGCATGACCGCGAAAAACCCGAGCACGGCCGTGGTCAGGGCCATGCCACGATGCGGAACCTGCCCGACCGTCGGCACCGACTCGGGCCCGTCGATCAAAAGGCCCATCAAGGCACTGAGCAAAATAGCCAGCACATAGGCACCAAGGGGCGCAGCCAGCCAGTGCCACAAGGTCAGCCTACGCCCCAGCAGCAACAGCACCAGCCCCATGAGCAGCGTCACGGTCACCGCAACCCGGGGCTCGGCGGCCAGGGATAACCAGGCAAACAGGGGGTCGGCGACGTGGTTGCGCAGGCTGGCCGACAGGTTGACCAGCCGGTACTCGGCATCCCATGCCGGGGCGAGAAAAGGGGTCGAGATCAGCACCGCCATCAGCACAGCCAGGGACACGACCAGCAAGATACCGAGCAAGGCCACGCTCAGCACTTCCCTGCCGCCGGGCTCGAACAGCGGGCGCAGCAAACGGCCAACCCCGGGCTGGTCGGTACTCCAGCGAATGACGCTGCGCAGCCACCAGCCCGAGCGGCGGGCGGTGAACTCGTAGACCAGGCGAGTCAGCCAGATCACGAACCAGCCGCCCAGAACGAGGATCAGCAGCACCAGGACCAGGCGCCCGCCGAAGTCGGCAGCCAGTTCCAGAGAAGCGCCGAACAGCATGCCCGGCAGCAGGTACAGCGGCGCCCACAGGATGCAGGCCGGCACGGACCAGGCCAGGAATGCCAGCGGACGCATGCCCATGGTGCCCGAAAGCAGCGGCACCACCGGCCGGATCGGACCGATGAAGCGACCGATGAACACACCCTTGCCGCCGTGGCGGGCAAACAGCACCTGACCGGCGGCCATCATTTCCGGACGTCGGCTCAGCGGCCAGACGCCGGGGACGCGATCGCTGAAGCGATAGCCCAGCCAGTAACTGACCAGATCGCCGGTCAAGGCCCCGACGCTGGCCGCCAGCCAGCAAATCAGGAACAGGCCGGGGTCCATGCCGATGACCGCGCCGACCATGAACAACAGCACGATGCCAGGCACGAAGATGCCGACTATGGCCAGAGACTCGAGCAGGGCAAAACCGAAAGCCAGGCCGATCAGCCAGCCCGGGTGGGACTGGACCACGGCAGTCAGACTATCCAGCAATCCTTCTTCCATCAGCCCGGTTCGGCCTCAATCACGCTGTTGCCCAGACTCGGGTAGCATAATCAACCGACACCCGAGATGTTCCGTTAGCCATGACGACCCAAAGCCTGAAAGGAAAAACCCTGTTCATTACCGGTGCCTCTCGTGGTATCGGCAAGGCCATTGCCCTGCGCGCTGCCGCCGATGGCGCCAATATCGCGATTGCCGCCAAGACCGATCGCAATCACCCCAAGCTGCCCGGCACCATTCACTCGGCGGCCGAAGAAGTCGAAGCGGCCGGCGGCAAGGCCCTGCCCATCCGCCTCGACATCCGCGACGAGGAAGCCGTGGCCGAGGCCATGCGGAGTACTGCCGAACACTTCGGCGGCATCGACATCCTGGTCAACAACGCCTCGGCCATCTACCTGGCACCGACGCCGGACGTGCCGATGAAGCGCTTCGACCTCATGTTCGGGGTCAACGTTCGCGGCACCTTCGTCTGTTCCCAGTCCGCGCTGCCTTACCTTAAGCAGGCCGACAACCCGCACATACTCAACCTGTCGCCGCCGCTGAACATGGAACCACGCTGGTTCGCACCACACGTGGCCTACACCATGGCCAAGTATGGCATGAGCCAGTGCGTGCTGGGGATGGCGGAAGAATTCCGGCCGCTGAAAATCGGCGTCAATGCGCTGTGGCCAAGAACCGTCATCGCCACCGCTGCCCTGGCCATGCTCGGTGGTGCGGTCAACCCGGACAACTGCCGCAAGCCGGACATCATGGCTGACGCAGCGCACTGGATCCTGACCCAGCCGGGCAGCCAGGTCAACGGCAACTTCTTTATCGATGACGAGGTGCTGGCAAAGGCCGGGGTGACGGACCTGGAGCGCTACGCGGTCAAGCCGGGGGAAAAACTGTTGCCGGATTTGTTTGTTTGAAGAAGGTGAAAGGGTGAAAGGGCTAAAGGGCTAAGGGGAATGCATTTTCCGCGGGCGCCCCTTAGCCCTTTTCCTTTTTTTCAGCGCTGGTCGATATCGACGTAATCACGCTCGCCGGCGCCGGTGTAGACCTGGCGCGGGCGGCCGATGCGGTGCGGGCTGGCTGACTGTTCCAGCCATTGGCTGACCCAGCCGACCGTGCGGCCGATGGCGAACATGGCGGTGAACATGCTGGTTGGAATGCCCAGCGCCTTGTAGATGATGCCGGAGTAGAAGTCGACGTTGGGATAGAGCTTGCGCTCGACGAAGTACTCATCTTCCAGCGCAATCTTTTCCAGTTCCATGGCCAGGTCCAGCAGGGGATCCTTCTGCCCGAGTTCACCCAGCACTTCATGGCAGGCTTTTCGAATGATCGTTGCGCGCGGATCGAAGTTCTTGTACACCCGATGACCAAAGCCCATCAGGCGGAACGGATCGTTCTTGTCCTTGGCCCGCTTGACGAACTCGCCGACCCGGCTGACGTCGCCGATCTGGTTGAGCATGTTCAGGACTGCCTCGTTGGCACCGCCGTGCGCGGGACCCCACAGGGCAGCAATACCGGCCGACACACAGGCATAGGGATTGGCCCCGGTGGAACCGACCAGGCGTACCGTGGAGGTGGACGCGTTCTGCTCGTGATCGGCATGCAGGATGAACAGCAGATCCAGGGCCCTGGCCGCAATCGGGTTGACCTCGTAGGACTCGGCCGGCACCGAAAACATCATGTGCAGGAAGCGTTCCGAGTAGTTCAGCGAGTTGCGCGGGTAGGCACTGGGCCAGCCCATGTAGTGGCGGTAGGCGGCCGCGGCAATGGTCGGCATCTTGGCGATCAGGCGCTTGGCTGCCAGGTCGCGCTGCTCGGCATCGTTGACATCCAGCTTGTCGTGGTAGAAGCCGGCCATGGAGCCGACCACCCCGGACATGATGGCCATCGGATGGGCGTTGTAGTGAAAGCCGCTCATGAAGCTGTTGATCTTCTCGTGGACCATCGTGTGGTAGGTGATGTCCCTCTCGAAGCGGGCGAACTGCTCGGTACTGGGCAGTTCACCGTAGAGCAGCAGGTAGGCCACTTCGACGAAGCTGGATTGCTCGGCCAGTTGATCGATGGGGTAGCCGCGGTAGCGCAGAATGCCCTCGTTGCCGTCGATGTAGGTAATGTCGCTCTTGCAGCTGGCGGTGGTGCCATAGCCCGGATCGTAGGTGAAGTAACCCAGCTCCGGGTGCAGGCGGCTGATGTCCAGCGTGGGATCCCCCTCGGAGCCGGCGACTACCGGCAGATCAAGCGACTTTCCAGTCTGGGGATCGGTCAAGGTCAGTTTGCGTTCGGACACCGGCTTTCTCCTAAAGGGCTTGTTCAATTGGCTAGCACTGGGCTCGGGCTTGTCACTCCCGGTTCGCGGAAGGCCACGATGTTTCCGCTCCACTGGGGGCGCCGGAAAGTCGTCCAGTACGAGGCCGTACGTAATTTCTTAGTATCTCACAGACGTGCAATTCATTGCATCCATGTCCCAGCCTTGCTGGCATGGACTGGAAAGACAGTTTAAAGTATCGACTGCCGGTCGCCGTCATGCCACGTCACCCGAATGCCTGAAAGGGCACAAAAATCACTTATCAAGCGGCTTTCAGAACGCCAAGAGGGAATCATCGTGCCTGTCATCCTACGGTCTCTGACCGCCGTCGCACTCAGCCTGATCGCAGGCACCGCCATCCTGGCGCTGTTGCTGGAGCCTGTTGGCGCCACCGACTTGCCTGAACGCTTCACCGCCCAGCCGGGAGTTGGTCAGCGGGTGGCCGCGCTTGGCCGCATCGAACCCATCAATGGCATCATCCGTCTTGGCGCGCCGGCACCGCTGGCTTCGACCACGGGGCTGCTGATCAAGGAATTGTTTGTCGAGGAGGGGGACGATGTGCGGGTCGGGCAGGAACTGGCCATCACCGACATAGCCGATGTACTCGAAGCCGTCACCGAAGAAACCCGCACGGCCATAGACCTGGCCAGGCACCAGGCGCGGGCGGCACAAAGCCAGGCCGAAGAGCGCTGTGTCCTGGCCGAGGTCCGCGAGCGCGAGGCCGAACGTCGCGAGTCCCTGCTGGACCGGGAAGTCGTGACCGCCGAGGAAGCCGAGCGGGCCCGCGCTGATGCCCGCCTGGCCGCAGCCACCTGCCAGTCTGCGCGCGACCAGGCCCGGGCCGTTGCAGCCACCGTGCCGGTAGCCGAGGCTGCGCATCGCCGGGCCATGGCCGAGTTCGAACGTGCGCGGATCATTTCGCCGATCAACGGCCGCGTCCTGGATATTCTTACCCGGCCCGGCGAACTGGTGGGACTGGCCGGGGCGATCGAGCTGGCCGAAGTCGACCGCATGCAGGCCATCGCCGAGGTCTACGAAGCCGACCTGCCGCGCGTGGCCGTCGGCCAGCGCGCCGAAGTCAGCAGCCCGGTACTGGCCCAGAACCTGACCGGCAGCGTGCGCCACATTCGCCAGCGCGTGCGCAAGCAGGACGAAACCGATACCGACCCGGCCGCACGCAAGGACGCCCGCATCATCGAGGTCGAAATCCTGCTCGACGAGCCCGAGGCGGTCGCCGGGCTGACCAATCTCCAGGTCACCGTGCTGATCAATCCCTGATGCGCACCCCACTCGGATGGCTGCAACTCAAGCACAAGCCACTGCGCCTGCTGGTGGCAATCGCCGGTATTGCCTTTGCCGTATTGCTGATCATGATGCAGCTGGGATTCAGAACGGCCCTGTTTGAGAGCTCGGTGCGCCTGCACAACCAGCTCAACTATGACATTGCGCTGTTTTCAGTCGACAGCGTCTTTATCGTCCGGCCGCAGGACTTCCCCCTGGCCCGCCTGTACCAGGCCCTGGGCGACGAGGACGTGGCCAAGGTCATGCCGGTCTACCTGTTCCCGGCGGTGTGGAAGAATCCCTGGAACAATGAGCGCCGCAGTCTCTCGGCGCTGGGCTTCGATCCTCAGCACAACATTCTCGACGCTCCCGGTTTCGACGCCGTACGACCCCTGCTGACCCAGCAGAACGTGGTTGCATTCGACGCCGCATCGCGCCCGGAATTCGGCCCCGTGGCCACGGTGCTGGAAGGCGGCAGCCGCCTGACCACCGAGATCAACGACCGCGACATGGAGGTGGTCGGACTGATCGAGCTGGGCACCTCGTTCGGCATCGACGGCATGATCCTGACCAGCGACGACAACTGGCTGCGCCTGTTCCCGGATCGATCACGCAACCGGATTCAGCTCGGACTGCTGCAGCTCACCGAGGGAGCCGATCCGAACCTGGTCAGGGACCGCCTCGATCAGCGCCTGCCCGACGATATCCTGGTCATGACCCGGGCCGACTTCGTCGAGCGCGAGCAGCGCTACTGGAACTCGGCCACCCCGATCGGCTACATTTTCGCCTTTGGCGCCATCATGGGCCTGATCGTCGGCGGCATCATCGTCTACCAGATCCTGTTCGCCGATGTCTCCGAACACCTCAATGAGTACGGTACCCTGCGCGCCATCGGCTACCGCAACAGTTTCGTCTCGGGCATCGTCCTGCAGCAGGCCGCGATCCTGGCCGTGCTCGGTTATCTCCCCGGGCTGGCCCTGGTCTGGTGGCTGTACGGGCTGACTGCCGAGGCCACCCAGCTGCCGCTCTACATCACCACCGAGCGCGCCCTGGGCGTGTTTGGCACCACCCTGGCCATGTGCGCCTTGAGCGGACTTCTGGCCATGCGCAAGGTGCGCCGCCTCGACCCCGCCGAGGTGTTCTGACCATGCGCAGCGGCGAATCCATCCAGGTCAGCAACCTGAACCACTACTTTGGCAAGGGCGCCCTGCGCAAGCAGATCCTGTTCGACATCACCACCACCATTCCGGCCGGCGAGATTGTCATCGTCACTGGCCCATCCGGATCCGGCAAGACCACCCTGCTGACCCTGATCGGCGCACTCCGATCGACCCAGGAGGGCAGCGTCAAGGTACTGGGGCAGGAACTGTGCGGGGCCCGGGCAGGCCTGCTTGAGAACGTTCGCCGCCAGATCGGCTTCATCTTCCAGAGCCACAACCTGGTTGCCTCCTTGAGCGCCCGGCAGAACGTTGAACTGGGGCTCAGGGTCAGCGGCAAGCTGCGCGGCGCACGCGCCCGCAAGGCCGCAACCGACATGCTCGAAGCGGTCGGCCTGGGCGAGCGCATGGGCCACAAGCCCGAGCAGATGTCGGGCGGCCAGCGCCAGCGCGTGGCCATTGCCCGCGCCCTGGTCTCCGAGCCCTCGATCGTGCTGGCCGACGAGCCCACCGCCTCGCTGGACAAGAAAAGCGGGCGCGAGGTGGTCGACCGGATGAAGAACCTGGCCCGCCAGAATGGCACCACCATCCTGCTGGTGACCCACGACAACCGCATCCTCGATATCGCCGACCGCATCGTTCACCTCGAGGACGGCAAGCTGTCGACCTTCACCGACTCGGTCATTGCCGATAACCGGCGCATGATGCAGACCCTGGCCGACCAGCGTCGCAAGCAGCCCATCGACGAACTGGTGGCCGGGCTCGACGACACCGGCTTCCAGGAGCTGCTTGGCGAAATCAGCGAAGAGTCGCGCCAGTTCCTCGAGGCGACCGCCCTGGCCAACGACATGGCCTTCCGCAGCATGCTCGAGCAGGGCCTGTTCGCGTTCACCGCGCGCCTGGGGTCGGTCATGGCGGCCGAGCGCGCCTCGTTGTTCCTGGTCGACGCCGAGCGCCGCTCGCTGATTCTCAAGGTGGCAGAAGATCTGCCGGAAACCGGCGAGATCCGGATCGACATCGGCAGCGGCATCGCCGGTGCTGCGGCCCAGAGCGGCGAGCCGATCCGGGTCGACGACGCCTACGCCGACCGCCGCTTCAACCCGGAAGTCGATCGCCAGTCCGGGTTTCGCACCCGCAACATTCTTGCCCTGCCGATCAAGAGCCAGGACAAGGAGGTGTTCGCCGTGGCCCAGCTGCTCAACCGCCAGGATGGAGCGCCCTTTGATGCCGGCGATGAGGAGCGGTTCGCCGAATTCGTCGCCCCACTTGGCGTCATCCTCGAAACCCTGCAAAGCTTGAACAGGCTTTCCGGGCCGCGCCGTCCCGTTTCCGAACCAGGTTCCTGACTGCCGCATGTCTTCTGCCCACAATACCCATCTGCACCTGCTGCGCGATTTTTTCGGCCTCGATCCAGACCGCCATGCCGACCTGGTCGGTGCCATGCAGCCGGTCGAACTCGATGGCGGCCAGTGGCTGTTCCAGCAGGGCGACCCGGGAGATTCGCTGTATTTTCTTGTGCGCGGGCGCCTCGAGGCCTGGCATCAGGATGACGACGGCACGGCGCGAATGCTCAACGAGATCGCGGCTGGCGAGGCGGTTGGCGAAGTTGGTCTGCTGACCAATGCACCGCGCAGCGCCGGGGTGCGCGCACGCCGCGACAGCCTGCTGTTCCGGGTCGATCGCGCAAGCCTGGACGAGCTGGCTCGCAGCCATCCTGAAATGGTCATGCAGATCTCGGCCAGCGTCGCCCATCGCCTGGCCCGGCATACCCAGCGCCGCCACACCCGCCCGGCACCGCGTACCCTGGCCCTGGTTGCCCTGGACAACGACCCGGAGCTGATGGACTGGATAGCGCGCCTGGCCGACGACCTGTGCGGCAACGGCGAGGGGATGGCGCTCAGCCCGGAGGCGCTGCAAGCGCTCGGCGCTCCGGACGGCATCGATACCGACACTGGCAGCCCTGGCACGGCACTCAAACAGTGGCTGTCGGAGCAGGAAGAGCAATTCCAGCGCCTGGTCTTCCAGGTTGCATCCGGCCCTTCAGGCTGGAATGACTACGCCCTGCGCCAGGCCGACCAGGTCGTCTACCTGGCCCGCGCCGACGCCGAGCCGTCACGGCGACCAATCGAGTCAGCCGTCGCCGAGGATGAGTCCAGGCTTGCCCACGGCGAAAGCCTGCTGGCGCTCTGGCATGGTCCGGGCACAACCACGATCACCGGAACGGCAAGCTGGCTCGAATCACGCCCCGGCACCCGCCCGCTGCACGTGCGGGCCGATCACGCAGCCGACCAGGAACGACTGGTCCGCATCCTGACCGGACGGGCCATTGGCCTGGTCTTGAGCGGCGGCGCGGTGCGCGGCCTGGCCCACCTGGGGGTGATCAAGGCCATGGGCGAGCTGGGCATTCCAATCGACTGGGTTGGCGGCACCAGCATGGGGGCGGTCATGGCCGCCTGTGCGGCCATGGGCTGGAACAGCGAGGAAGCCATTGCCCAGGCGCGCAAGGCCTTCGTCGATGGCAAGCCACTGAGCGACTACACCTTGCCACTGCTGTCGCTGATGCGCGGCAAGCGGATGGAGCGTCTGACCCGCCGTTTCTTTCCGACCCGTATCGAGGATTTGCCAATCCCGTTCTTCGCCATCTCTGCCAGCCTCAACAGCGGGGATACCAACATTCACGAAAGCGGGCCCGTGTGGCGGGCACTGTGCGCCAGCGCCTCCCTGCCCGGCCTGTTTCCGCCGGCCATACACGAGCGCGAGCTGACCATTGACGGGGCCGTGGTCAACAACCTGCCCGTCGATGTCATGCAGCAACGCCTGGTCGGCCAGGTTATCGCCGTCACGTTGAGCGCGCATCGCCAGCGCCAGGTCGATTTCGACGAAGCCCCCTCGCCCTGGGCTGTGCTGGGCGGCATGATCTGGCCTTTCGGCAAGCGCAAGAAAGTGCCCGGTGTTGCCTCGATGATGCTCAAGGCGATCGAGCTGGGCACGCGCAAGCGGGTTCAGGAACTGGGTGATCGCGCTGACTTGCTGATTCGTCCGCCCATCGAGCGCTTCAACATGATCGATGTCAATCAGTACGACGACCTGGTCCAGACCGGCTACGAGAGCAGCCTGGAAAGCCTGCGCGCCTGGATCAGCGAGTCCGCTGGCGCGGCCGGGGACGGTCAGCCGAAGTAGTAGATCACCACACCGTTGCACAGAATGTGCACGGTATTGTCGATGATGACCACCAGCCAGCTCGACTGCCACTTGGGCATTTCCGGGGGAAAACCGGAGTCCCGGCACTCCTTCCATGGCCGGCTGCCCGGCCAGGGCCGGTTCTTCAGCCAGGCCAGGTAACGCGCCAGGCCGAAATAATCAACGACCAGATGCGTCAGCGCAATCAAGGCGAGCGCAATCGGTTCCTGGGTGATGAACAAGAACGGCAGGGTGTAGAAAATCACATGCAGGATGGCCGCATCAAGACGCTGATGCTTGTTCTGGGCCATCCAGTCGCTCTGCAGCAGGTAATCGCCGACGAAGTGCGCCACGATCTGGTTGGCAGTGAACATGGACAACGGCCCGGCAGGTGAGTGCGCAGGCATTATGGCACAATGCCCGGCGTTGACTGCCGGATACAGGCCTCGCCCATCCACACCCAAAGGAACACCATGCGACTACTGCTTCTGATCACCGCTGCGCTAAGCCTTGTCGGCTGCGCGCTGATGCCGGAATCCCAGCCTGAAAGGGGCGATGAGCAGACCCGTCCGGCAGCAGCTCGAAGCGAGGCGCCGGCGCGCCTGTCCGACGCCTGGCAACAGCTGTTCGATGGCCGGCATGATCGCGCCCTGGCCAACTTCGACGAGGTCATTCGACTGACTCCCGAAGGCAGTGAACTCAATGCCCGGGCGCGCCTGGGCCAGGCCCTGGTTTATGCCGCCCCGGATTGGTCAGGCCGCGATCTCGACCGCGCCGCCGAGCGTCTCGAAGGCATTGCCGATCCGGCTCAGCAAGCCGACGGTGTGGCGGTTTTTGACTGGATCCTGGGTCAGACCGTGGGTCGCCTGATCGAGTCGGAACAGCGCCAGGAACAGCTGCAGCGCGAACTGGCAGCCAGCACCGGTCGCAATCGGGCGCTGCAAGGCGAACTCGAACAGGCCCGGGCTGAACGAGCCCAGGCCGAGGAAACCGTCAGCCGCCTGCGCGAGCTGATCATGGGCGAAGGCTGATCAGCTACTGTCGCCGACCTCGCCATCGGGGCGCAGCCGGCTGATGTATTGCATCAGGTGCTGGTTGAGCTGCTCGACCTGGCTGCCCTGCTGACGCGATGACTTGAGCAACAGCATCGGAATCCCGCGGGTTTCCGGGCGCTGCTGCATCCGGCCCATCAAGGCGGCAACATCGTCGGGGCGTTCGTGCCAGCCAATCAGCACCATGCCAACCACTTGCGAGCGAATCATGGCCTCGGCCTCATCCAGGCTGTCTGTCTGCACCAGCGACAGGCGCTTGTCGTCCATCAGGTCACCGGCGTCTTCAAGCGGCTCCGGCTGACTGCTGATCAGCAACAGCTTGCCGGCTGGATTCGAAGGCAGGAGAGCGCGGATGGCATGGGTCAGTTTGCCCCGCTCGATCGGCTTGGTCAGGTACTCATCAGCACCCTTTTCCAGGCCCTGCTCTCGTTCTTCGAGCATCGACTGCATCACGATGGGTATGCGGGCCGTGTCCGGATGATCCTTCAACGCCTGCAGCACCTGCCATCCATCCATGCCGGGCATGAGCACATCGAGCACGATGACATCCGGACGCTGCTCGCGGGCGGCCGCAATTCCAGCCGGCCCGGTTTCGGCGGTAATGACCTCGAAATTCTCTCGGGTCAGGATGCGGCGGGCAATGTCGCGCGCACTGAAGTCATCGTCAATGACCAGCACGCGCACGGGCGATTTCTCACCCGACCGCTGCACGCTGGCCGGTTCGCCGGCACTGGCTTCGGCATCGGCCGAGAGCAAGGGGAAAGTCAGGGTGAAGCAGGTGCCCACGCCATGTTCGCTGGTCACCGTCAGGCTGCCGCCCATCAGTTCGGCAAAGCGCTTGGAAATGGTCAGGCCAAGACCGGTGCCACCGAACTGGCGCGTGGTCGAGGAATCCGCCTGGGTGAAAGCCTCGAACACCTGCTCCAGTTGCTCGATGGTCATGCCGATGCCGGTATCGGCCACGGCAATCTCGACCTGCGGCTGTCCGTGTACCCGGCAGGCCCGGGAACTCAGGGTAATCTGGCCCTGGCGGGTGAACTTGGCGGCATTGCTGAGCAGGTTGAGCAGAATCTGCCTGAGCTTGGTGGTATCGGCCTGGATCGGGCCGTCCAGGCCTTCGAATTCCAGCTTCAGGGTATTGCCGTTTTTCTCGATCAGGGGCTGGGCCGTTGCCACCGTGTCGTCGACCAGTTCCGGCAACTGGACCGGCTCCAGGAACAGGGTCATCTTGCCGGCCTCGACCTTGGAGATGTCGAGGATGTCGTTGATCAGGGCCAGCAGGTGGCGACCGGCGGCCTGGATCTTGCCCAGGTCGGCCTCGAATTCCCGGGCCCCGACCTCCGGATCATCCTCGATTTCTTCGAGAATCATTTCGCTGTAGCCGATGATCGCATTCATCGGCGTGCGCAGCTCGTGACTCATGTTGGCGAGAAAATCGCTTTTGGCCTGGTTGGCCTGGTCGGCCAGGGCACGCGCGGCCTGCAGTTCGGTCAGCATCTCCTCGATGCGCTGGGCCATGCCATTGAACTGGCTGCCCAGCTGACCCAGCTCGTCACCGCCCAGGTCGGGAATGCGGTAATCAAAGCGCCCGCCCCGCCACCGATCCACGCCACGAGTCAATGCACGCAGCGAGCGGCGGATGTGGCGTTCCAGCGGGTAACCCAGCCCCAGCACCGCGATCAGGGCCACGGAGAAGACCACCTTGATGATCAGACTGCTGCGCTCGACGACGCGGGTCATGTCGTCGTTCAGGGCCAGGGCGGCACGTTGAAGTGCCGCGGCCTTGTCTGCCAGATCAGCCCGGGCGGCGACCAGGGCCTCGCGCAACTGGCTCGGGCTTTCGATCGGCGCCAGTCCCTCCCTGTCTGGCGAGCTTGTCCCGGCCAGGTGTTGGGCGTAGGCAGCCCAGGCCGCAAGCAAACGCTCCAGCGCGGCGTCTTCAACCGCCGCGTCGGCATGCTGGTCCAGGATCTGGCGTACTGCGGCGCGGCGGGCCTGGATCTGCTCCAGGCTGGCCAGCAGGCTGTCACGCTCCCCGTCCGAGATTACGCCACCGTTGTCCAGACCGGCCAGCGCCTCAAGTGCCTGGAGCTGGCGATTCAGCGCGTCGATCTGCTGGCTGAGCTCGCTGACCTCGGCCTGGGCGCCGCTGACCGCCTGGAGTGCGCCGACAACCTCGCTGCTGGTCCGGTTCGCGTGCAGGAATATGCCGCTGCTGACCAGGAACAGAGCCAGCACGATGGCAGACACCAGGCTGATACGGGTGATCAGAGTCATGACTCGGTTTCTCCCTTGTGGCAGTGCTGTCCTGGCTTCAGGACGATGCAAGCAGGGCCTGGATCTTGCCCAGCAAACGCTTGAGATCGACCGGCTTGGTGTCGTAATCATCGCAGCCGGCCTCCAGCGCCCGCTGCCGGTCACCATCCATGGCGTGCGCGGTCAGCGCAATGACCGGAATGCCGGACAGGTCCGGATCGGCCTTGAGTTCAGCGGCCACGGTCCAGCCATCCTTTACCGGCAGACTCATGTCGAGCAGGATCAGGTCCGGCCTCAACGCGGCCGCCTGGTCGAGTCCGGCCTGGCCATCAACCGCTTCTTCGACAACATAGCCCTTGCGCGCCAGTCGGCGACTGAGCATGTCGCGATTCATTTCGTTGTCTTCGATCAGGAGCAGGGTTTCGGACATGACAGTTAAGTAAAGTTGATTGGGGTTCAGGCGCCCGAAGCGGGCGGCGCTTTATTGACCAGGGCCCTTAGCCGGGCCGATGCCGCCACGGAAGTCAGGACGATATGGTACCGCCCCGGCCCACGCGCGGTACAGGGTTCGATCACCTTGGCATAAATTTCCAGCCTGGCGTCTGATCCGATCGCGGCCGGCGCCGGCGCTGCACGCAGCCGCAGGTTGACCATGGTATCGAGCGGGCCGACACAGCTCAGAACGGCCCGGTGACTGCCCAGCGCTTCGATCTGACCGGCCAGGTCCGGGCCATCCAGTTTCTTGTCGGTAAGTTCGGTAAACCGAACCGGCAGCGGCACCTCAAGCTCAACCAGGGCTTCATCAGCGGGCTCGAGCCGAACCGACCAGGGCTCGCCGATGCCAGTGATCTCGTGCAAGGTAACCGACTGGTCAATGCCCTTCGCGTCAACCTCGAAACTGCGCCCGCACTCCAGCGCCTCGCCGATTTCGGCAGCGGTGTACTCGGAAACCAGGACCTGGCCGCCGACGCTGAACGACTCGATCCGACCGGTCAGGTTGACATGATGGCCGACGACCGCGAACTTGGAGCGAATCTCGGAACCGATGTTGCCGACCACGACTTCGCCGGTATTGATCCCGACCCCCATTTCCACAGCCGGCAATCCGAGTTGAGCCGCCTGCGCGTTGACCTTGTCCATGGCCAGCTGCATCTCGAGGGCACAGGCAACGGCTCGGCCGGCATCGTCGGCCTGGGCCAGCGGCGCACCGAACAGCACCAGGATGGCATCCCCGATGATTTCGTCGATCGTGCCGCCGTAGCGCACGATGATGGCAGACATCTCCTCAAGGTAAAGATTGAGCAGGCTGACCACGTCGGTCGGAGCAAGCTTCTGGCTCAACTCGGTGAAGCCACGCAGATCGGTCATCATGATGGTGACTTTCTGCAGCCCGCCCCCTAGCTTCAGGCCATCCTTTTCGTCCAGGATCTGGCGCACGACATCGTCGGACAGATAGCGCCCGAAGACCTTGCGAATGAACTCGTAGCTGCGCTCCAGCTGACGCTGGTAGCGCTGTTCGCGGTCACGCCAGGCCTTGCGCTCCAGGCAGGCCCGCATGCGGGCCCGCAGAATGACCGGGTTGAGTGGCTTGACCAGGTAATCCTGGGCACCGGCCTCGATACAGCGCACCACTCCCTGCTGGTCGTGCAGACCGGTGATGACGATAACCGGCACGTTGCGAAGCTCGGCCCGGGCATGCATGATCTTGAGCACCTCGAAACCGTTCATGTCAGGCATCATCAGGTCCAGCAGAACCAGGTCAGGCAGCGACTCGTCCATCAGCGCAAGTGCCGCCCGCCCGGAAGCGGCAGTATGGACTTCATGTCCCTGAACCGTGAGCTGGTGAGCCAGCAGGCTGCGATTGCTCTCGTTATCGTCAACCACCAGGATGCGGCCGGGAATATCGTCGGCCCGTTCATCGGCCTGGCCCAGGCTTTCGAAAATGGCTTCGACCTCGCCCTGCCCTGCAACTCCCGGCCCATCGGCCCGGGCGCCGGGATCGAGCTGGTCGAGCGTACCCAGCAGGGTCTCGGATTCACGCTGCAGTCGGGTCAGGCAGACCGCAACCGGCTCGCCCAGGCTGCCCTCGTCTTCCAGGGCTTCGGCAATCAGCTCGGCATAACCGGTAACCGCACCCAGCGCGTTGCGCATGTCGTGGCGAATTCGCTGCGAGTCAGCATCTGCCTGGCTGTCATCGGCATGACCATCGGCATTGCTCCCGGCCCAGTCCAGGGCTTCGGAAACCAGCGCCTTCAGCTGGGCTATGGCCGCATCGATACGCGCCTGGTCAGCGGCCAGCGCTTTGGCCAGCTGATCATCGACCAGGGTGCCAAACTGATCGGACAAAAGGCTCGCATAGCCTTCCAGTGCCAGCACCGGGGCTTCAAAACTTTCCCGAATACGCTCCCTGCGGGCCTTTTGTAAACGCTCGTCCTCGTTCATCGCGGCTTTCAGCTGGTCCAGCCCCGACAGTACCACGTGCGTTTCCTTCGCGGCCAGGCGCCGGCCCGGCAATTCCCATGACCGAAGCCGGAAGCGCCGGACGGTCGGGCGCGATCATGTTCTCGTGGCACTGTCGTGAACGCGGATGCGGTCGCGGCCGGCGCGCTTGCCCTCGTACAGGGCCTGGTCAACCTGGCGCATCCAGTCTTCGAGGCTGGCGCCGCCGGCCTGGCTGACCACAACGCCAAAAGTGGCGGTAAAACTGACCATCGTGCCATCGGCGGCAACCGGGCAGTCGCGGAAGGCGGCACGCAACTGCTCGCAAACCGCAACGGCGTCTGCGCTGTCCAAGCCGTCCAGTGCGATCAGGAATTCCTCGCCGCCCCAGCGTGCGGCCAGGGCTGACTCCGGGAGCTGCTGACCAAGGATTTCGGCCACCTGGCGCAGTACGCGGTCACCGGCATCATGACCGTGGCGGTCATTCAGCTCCTTGAAATGGTCGAGATCGAACAGCACCAGGCTCAGTGGCTCGCCGGTTTGCGCCCTGGCCTGGCGCAGGCTGTTGAAGCGATCGGTAAAGCCACGACGGTTGAGCAGGCCGGTAAGAAAGTCCTGGGTTGACTGGGTGCGCAGCTGGGCATTGGCATCGGCCAGGGCCCGGGTTCGCTCATCCACCATGACCTGGAGGCGAGCGTTGGCCGAGCGCATGGCATGCAGGCGCGCCTGGACCAGCAGCCAGATCAGCACCAGCAAGACGGATGCAGCCAGCAGCCAGACCCAGGGCAACTGCCACCAGGGCGCTGCGACCACGATGGACAGCACCAGCGGCTGCACGGCCTGCACACCGCGGCTGTTCCAGCCCTCGACCACAAGCTCGTAGCGTCCGGGCGCCAGGTTCAGGTAGCGGACGCTGCGCTCGGTGGTCAGCGGGCCGAAATCCTCGTCCAGGCCATTGAGCTTCAATCGCATCACGTTACGGCCGGGATCGTGGAAATCGAGCACCGCGAACTGGAGCATCAGGTCGCGCTGGTCTGGCGCCAGGCGCACCTCGGGGGAGTGCGGGTCGAGCTGCCGGGTCAGGTCTTCACGCCCGATCCAGACCCGGCTGAGCACCATCTGCGGCGCCCGGTAGTCCAGGGGCAACTCCGGGTCCTGGAGAACAGCCGCGCCGCGGTTGGTACCAACCAGCAGGCGACCGGACGGATCGAGGGTGACGGCATTACGCTGCAAGCCCAGGCCTGGCAATCCATCGGCCAGGCCGTAGCTGACGAAACGGTCACGGCCGGGCAGCTGGCGGGCCAGTCCATTGGGGGTCAGCGCCCAGAGACCCGCACTCGGATGCTTGAAAAGGCCGCTGATACGGGCTGCCGGCAGGCCGCGTTCGGTCCCGTATGACTGTTTCCGGCCACTTTTCGGGTCAAATGCAATCAGGCCGTCACCGGTACACAGCCACAAGCGCCCCTCATCGGGCACGGCACAGTAGTAGGAAGGCTCGTGGCGATCGCCGTCGACCAGCGGCCAGCGCTGCACAGTGTGGTCCTCGAGGTCGACCGAGAACAGACCGGCGTAGCGGGTTGCCACCCACAGACGATCCTGGTCGTCGCTGGCAAGCTGATAGATCGAATCACCCCGGGTTTGCTGCAGTTCGGTCAGCAGCAGATCGATATGATCGCCATCCGGTTGCCAGCAGGCCAGGCCGTAGTGCCAGAGCCCGATCCAGAGACAGCCGTTACGCCCGATCCAGAGCTCGCTGACCGGCAAGACACCTACGCCCAGCAGATCGAATATCCGGGTTTCGGCGCGCAGATTGTCGGCCTCGTCGATCACGAACAGACCGCCATCGGTTGCCAGCCAGATCCAGCCCCGCGCATCTTCGACCAGCCGTTCGACCCGGCGCACACCGTCGCGGGGATCGAATCGCCAGGATCGCCAATCACCTGCTTCGTCCTGGCGGAGGATGCCGCCGGGAAAACTGGCCCAGAGCCGGCCGCGCCGGTCAGTCAGCAGGGCAGAGCTGAGCCTGCCGCCCGCTTCGGCCAGCTCGGGCGGCATCCGCTCACGCAGCGGGGCGAAAGTCTGCTGCTGGCGCCGACCGAAGATCAGGCCCTGGTCGCGGGTGCCGATCCAGAGGTTGCCCTCATCGTCTTCATGCAGGGCGCGCACGTCGACATCGGGGATCAGCTGGCCGCGCTGGCCGAGTTGAACGAAAGCCGAGGTAGCCGCATCGATGCGGTACAGACCGTCGTGGGCACCGACCCAGAGACCGTGACTGCGGCTTTCGAGCAGCTCGTTGATGCGCGGCGGGGCGCGGGCGGCGTCATGGGCAAACTCGACCCGCTCAAAGCGGCCCTGGGCTGGTGCCCAGACAAAGGCACCCAGCTGGGAAGCGGCCCAGACACGGCCATGGGCCAGGGCCACGGTTCGGACTTCGTCGCTGCGCTCATGGTCAACCGCCTCATCACCGGCCTCCAGCAAGTAGCGCTGCCACTCACCGCTATCCATGTCCACGCGAAACACGCCATTCGAGGTCGCCAGCCAGATCCAGCCGTCCCATTCGACCAGGCGCCAGATCCGCTGCCGATAGAGCGGGTGCTCGGGCTGGTCGGCAGCGAAGCGCCTGAGTTGGTTGGGTTGCTCCGGATCGACGATATTGATGCCCGCCACGGTACCCACCCAGAGCCGGCCGCGACTGTCTTCAAGGAAGGTCTGGACGCGATTGTCGGCCAGGCTGTGCGGATCGTCTGGCGCGTGCAGGAACTGGACGAAGCGTTGCTCTGCCGGATCCCAGTACTGCAGGCCATTGCCCCAGCTGCCCGCCCAGAGACGACCGCTGCGCGACATGATCTGGGTACTGACGTTGTGACGGGTCTCGGTGGCGAGAAAACCCTCGCTCCAGCTCATCAGCTCGTATCCGTCGTAGCGCAGCAGGCCGTCGGTGTCGCCGGCAAACCAGAGAAAACCCTGGTGGTCCTCGAACACGTCGTAAACGGTCGACTGGCGGCCACCGAGCTGGTCGGAAAAGCGCTCGAAGTCGAACAGGGTAGCTGCCTGAAGCGGAAGCGCGATCATGATCAGCAGCAGGGCAAACCCCAACCCTGCCGCACACCGCGGATCATCGTGCCAGAACGAGCAAGCGTGTTTCAGGCTGGGCTTCATGGCCACTGCCACAGGATTAAATACCTGCATTATGAACCGCGTTCCCCTGCAATTGGCGAATTCCTCGCCCAGGCGCAGCCGTCGTCACACGTCGACGAACTGCTCGGCCTGGCCGAGCCAGCGCTCGATGATCAGCGTCTGGGCCGAGGTATCGAGTCGTTCAGCCAGGGCCCGAACCGGCTCCAGCAGGTCGGCATCGCGACCCAGGTCGGCGATCCTGAAGCGCAGCATGCCGGTCTGCCGGGTGCCCAGCACCTCGCCGGGGCCGCGCAGCTCCAGGTCTTTTTCCGCAATCACGAACCCATCGGTGGTCTCGCGCATGACCTCCAGCCGGGCCCGGGCCATGTCACCCAGGGGTGGCCGGTACAGCAGCACGCAGGCGGCCTGGTCGCTGCCGCGGCCGACCCGACCGCGCAGCTGGTGGAGCTGGGACAGACCCAGACGCTCAGCGTTTTCAATCATCATCAAGCCGGCATTGGGCACATCAACCCCGACTTCGATGACCGTGGTGGCAACCAGCAGACGGATGCGCCCGGCACTGAAGTCGTCCATCACCTGCTGCTTGTCAGCCGGTTTCATGCGGCCATGCACCAGCCCGACCCGTATGCCGGCCAGGCTGCGGGTCAGCTCGGCGGCGCGGGTCTCGGCCGCCTCGGCCTGCAACAGATCGGATTCCTCGATCAGCGGGCACACCCAGTAGGCCTGGCGCCCCTCGGCCAGGGCCGCCCTGAGGCGCTCGATCACCTGGTCACGGCGCGACTGACTGGCCGCGACCGTGGTGACCGGCTTGCGGCCCGGCGGCAGCTCATCGATCACCGACACATCCAGCCCGGCATAGGCGGTCATGGCCAGGGTGCGCGGAATGGGCGTTGCCGTCATCACCAGCTGGTGCGGCAGGATGCGGCCGCGCTGGCCCTTGGCCGTCAGGGCCAGGCGCTGGTGAACGCCGAAACGGTGTTGCTCGTCGACCACAATCAGGCCCAGATCGCGAAACACCACGCCTTCCTGGAACAGGGCATGGGTGCCAATCGCGATGGCGGCCGACCCGGCCAGCGCCTCCAGGGCCTGGCGCCGGGCCTTGCCCTTGACCTTGCCGGCCAGCCAGACCGTCTCCAGGCCCAGCGGCTCCAGCCAGGCCGACAGGGTCCGGAAATGCTGCTCGGCCAGGATTTCGGTGGGGGCAACGATGGCGGCCTGGCGACCGGAGGCGGCCGCCACGACCAGCGCCGCCGCCGCCACCAGGGTCTTGCCCGAACCGACATCGCCTTGCAGCAAGCGTCGCATCGGGCGATTTCCGGCCAGGTCCTCAAGGATTTCCCGGATGACCCGATCCTGGGCCGCGGTGGGCTTGAACGGCAGTCCCTCGAGCAAGCGCCGGCCCAGTCCCTTGCCGTCTTCCAGGCGCGGGGCACGCTGGCGGGCCCGGGCCCGATTGAGCCGGGACAGGGCAAGATGATGGGCAAGCAACTCCTCAACAGCCAGGCGCTGCACGGCCGGATGATGACCATCGACCAGCGCGGCCAGGTCTTCGTTGGGACCCGGCGCGTGGATGGTCAACAGGGCATTGGTCAGCCCCATCACCTCATCGTCTGCCGGCAAGGGATCATCGAGTCGAACCAGGCCCTGGCGCAGTCGCTCCACGGCCAGTCCGACCAGGCGGGCCAGGTTGGCCTGGCCCAGGCCCTGGGTGGTGGGATAGACGGGGGTCAGGGATTCCGGCAGGGGCGGACCGCCGTCGCGCCCCAGCGACACCACCTGCGGATGGGCCAGCTCGAAGCCGTTGGGGCCAAAGCGCGCCTCACCGAAGCAGCGCACCCGCGCGCCTTCCCTGAGCTGACGCAGCTGGCTGGGGAAAAAGCGGAAAAAGCGCAGCACGACCTGGCCACTGTCATCGGCCAGCGTGGCCAGCAGCATGCGGCTGCGTGCCTGGCGAATTTCCTGGTGAACGATGCGTCCCTGGACCTGGACCGTGGTATTCGGCCGGACCCGGTTCATGGGCGTGATCCGGGTGCGGTCCTCGTAGCGCAGTGGCAGGTGAAACAACAGGTCGAGTTCGCGCTCCAGGCCCAGCGCCTTCAGGCGCGCGGCAACCTGCGCCCCAACCCCCGGCAGTTCCGTGACCGGACGATTGCCTGGGCTGTCGCCGCCGTTGGCGCTGTCAGCTGCCGTCACCGTCGCCGGCCAGCACCATGACAGCATCCATCTCCACCGGCACGCCCTTGGGCAATGCCGCAACCTGGATCGTGGCCCGGGCCGGGTAAGGTGCCGAGAAGCGCTCGGCCATCATCTCGTTGACCACGCCGAACTGGCCCAGGTCGGTCAGAAAGATATTGAGCTTGACGACATCATCCAGCGACCCGCCCGCGGCCTGGGCAACGGCCGCCAGGTTGTCGAAAACTCGCGCCGCCTGGGTCGAGAAATCGCCGCCAACCAGCTCGCCGGTAGCCGGATCCAGCGGAATCTGCCCCGAAAGATACACGGTATCCCCGGCCCGCACCGCCTGCGAATAAGGCCCGATCGCCGCCGGCGCCATCTCGGTATGAATCACAGTCTTTTCCATAAATCGTCCTTTCACCTTTCACCTTTCACCTTTCACCGCCCCTAAGCCATCTCCCGACTCACTCGCATCACGTTCGGATTGCGCTTGAGCCGGCGCATGACCCGGGCCAGCTGATCGCGCCCCCTGACGCTGAGCACGAACCACAAGGTTGCTGTTTCGCGCGTTGATTCCTTTTGCTCGACCCGCTCGATATTGGCACCGACCTGGCCCAGGGTGGCCGAGACCGAGGCCAGTACGCCGGGGCCGTTGACGGTAACCAGCTTCAGCAGCACCGAGAAATGGCCCTTCACCAGGGGTTCCCAGGTCACATCGATGCAGCGGTCAGCGTGATTCTTGCGCAATCCCTGCACGTTGGGACAGCGCTGGCGATGGATGACCACACCCTTGCCCGGCGACAGATAACCCATGACCGGGTCACCCGGGATCGGGTGGCAGCAAACCGAGTACGTGATCGCACTGCCTTCCTCGCCACCAATGCTAAGCGAGGTGGCAATGTCTTCCTCGGCACGGTGGCGCTGGGTCAGTGGCAAAAGCTTGTGGGCCGCAACACGGGCCAGCATGTCGCCGCGGGCAATGCGGATCAGCAGATCTTCCAGGCGCTCCAGGCCCAGCTTGGCCAGGTAGCGCTCGAGCCGGCGCTGGGAGACTTTTTCCAGAGAATATCCGCGCCGGGCCAGGGCCTGGTCGAGCAGCCGATCCCCGATCGCCACCGAGTCGGCCTGTTCCAGGTTCTTCAGTTGCGATCGAATGGCGGTCCGGGCCTTGGAGGTAACCACGAACTCCAGCCACTCCGACTGCGGGGCAGAGCCCTTTTCGGTGAGGATTTCAACGGTCTGGCCATTTTCCAGACGGGTACTCAGCGGCATGCGCTGCTTGTCGATACGGGCACCGACCGCCTGGTTGCCGACATCGGTATGAATGGCGTAGGCAAAATCCAGGGCCGTGGCCTCGGCCTTGAGATCAATGATCTTGCCGCGCGGGGTGAACACGAAGATCTCGTCCGGGAACAGCTCGGACTTGGCGGTATCGAGAAACTCATTGGCATCGGGTGCCCGGTACTGGGTATCGACCAGTTTCAGCAGCCACTCACGGGCGCGCATGGCGGTGGAGCGATCTGGCGTGGCCTTGTAAAGCCAGTGCGCCGCGGCCCCTTTCTCGGCCACCAGGTCCATTTCCTCGGTGCGGATCTGGATTTCCACCTGCACCTGGAACGGTGAATTGAGCACGGTGTGCAAGGACTGGTAGCCATTGGGCTTGGGCAGTGCGATGTAGTCCTTGAAACTGCCCGGCTTGGGCTGGTACAGGCTGTGGCAAATGCCGAGGGCCTGGTAGCAGTGGGGCTCGGAATGGGTGATGATGCGAAAGGCGAACAGGTCGGAAACTTCGGTGTACGGCAGGCTCTTGTCGCGCATCTTGGTATAGATGCTGTAAGGCGTCTTGGTGCGGCCCTCAACCCGGGCCGGGATGCCGGCCTCGCTCAAGCGCTTCTTCAGATCGGCCGTGATCGAGTCGATGATCTCCTGGCGATTGCCGCCCACCTTGGCCACGCGCTGATTGATGACCCGGTACCGGTTGGGATAGAGATTGGCAAAGCCCAGCGCCTCGAGCTCTTCCTTGAGCGCGTTCATCCCCAGCCGTTCGGCGATGGGCGCGTAGATATCCAGGGTTTCGGACGAAATGCGGCGGCGGGCATCGGTTGACATGGCATCAATGGTGCGCATGTTGTGCAGGCGGTCAGCCAGTTTGATGAAGATGACGCGCAAATCGCGGCTCATCGCCAGCAGCAGCTTGCGGAAGCTTTCCGCATCGGCCTCGCGGCGGGTCCGGAACTTCATCTTGTCGAGCTTGGTGACACCGTCGACCAGGCGCGCTACCTCGGTGCCAAATTCGCGCTCGAGGTCGTCTTGTTCCAGCGGTGTGTCCTCCACGGTATCGTGAAGGATGGCGGCGGTGATGGTCTGATGGTCCATGCGCATCCCGGCAAGAATCCGGGCCACGGCCACCGGGTGCATGATGTAATCCTCGCCCGAGCGGCGTTTCTGGCCCTGGTGGGCCTCGGCACCCACTTCGTAGGCGCGCAGAACCTTCGCGACCTGCTCCGGCTCAAGATAGGTATTGAGCAGGTCGCGGAGTTGGCGTACGGCGCCGGGTAGCATCAGGCTGCCCCGCCTGGCAAGATCCTGTTCACGCGCCGCAACGCTGTTCGATCAATCCATATCGTCGTCGGGCGGCGGCGGAACTTCCGCCTGCATCGCGGCCAGGCGAGCGTCCAGCTCGGCCTGAAGGCCGCCGATGTTTTCATCGTTGACGACCCCTTCGGCGATTTCGCGCAGGGCAATCACGGTGGGCTTGTCGGATGCTTCGTCGACCAGCGGATCGGCGCCATTGGCAATCATCCGGGCGCGCTGGGCCGCGGTGATGACCAGGTCAAAACGGTTGGGGACTGCATCAATGCAGTCTTCTACGGTAACTCGTGCCATGTGGGCAACTCCTGGAAACGCTAACTGGTGATGTCGATCGGCAACCGACCGACGGTCCGGAGACGACTGGGTCAGCATCGAGCCCGTCGTTCGGAAGATCAATCGCTTATTGTACTGTGCCCGGCGTCTTCATCCAACAGTTTCGCAACCCGGGCCTGCTGGCGCGCCCGGCGCAGCGGCCAGGCAGTACAGATCGACTCCAGTTCATCAAGGGCACGCTCGAAAACATCATTGACGACCATCCAGCGAAACTGGCTGCAAGCCTCTATTTCGCGCCGGGCCTCGCTCAGCCGGCGCCGGATCACCTCGGCCGAGTCCGAACCACGCTGATTGAGCCGCCTGGCCAGCTCGTCCATGGACGGTGGCAGGATAAATATCGAGCACAGGCCCGGAAACCGGTCCCGAACCTGGGCCGCACCCTGGACGTCGATTTCCAGCAGCACATCCTTGCCGGCCGCCCACAGCGCCTCGACCCGATCGCGTCGGGTGCCGTAGTAGTTGCCGAACACCTCGGCATGCTCCAGGTAATCGCCGGCGGCGATACCGGCCTCGAAAGCGGCGCGGTCAACAAAGTGGTACTGCTCGCCGTCGACCTCGCCTGTCCGCGCCGGCCGGGTGGTATCGGACACCGACAGCGCCAGGCGCGGGCAGCGCTCCAGCAGCGCCCTCATCAAGCTGGTCTTGCCGGCTCCCGAGGGCGCCGCGATCAGGTAAAGCTCGCCCTTATTCGACATTCTGGATCTGCTCGCGCATTTGTTCGATCAGGACCTTGAGCTCGACCGCGGCTTGACCGGTTTCGACCACGGCGGCTTTGGAGCCCAGAGTATTGGCCTCACGATTAAGCTCCTGCATCAGGAAATCCAGACGCCGACCAACCGGCTCTTCAAGGGTCATGACACGGCGTATTTCAGCCACATGGACATCCAGGCGATCAAGTTCTTCGTCAACATCAAGCTTTTGCAGCGCCAGCACCACCTCCTGCTCGATGCGCCCCGGCTCCACCGGCTGCGTCAGGTTGGCCAGGCGGTCACGAAAGCGTTGATCCAGCGCGGTCCGAATCTGCGGCACGCAAGCGCGCACCTCGGCGACCTGGCGCTCGATGCCGGCCAGGCGTGATTCGATCATGTCGGCAATGGCCCGGCCTTCCTGCTCACGCGCCTCGACCAGGGCGGCCAGGGCCTGGTCCAGCAGCGCCAGCGCCGCTTCGCGTTCGCTCCCGAAATCGGCACGTTCCTGGACGATCATCCCCGGCCAGTCCAGCAGGTGGACCAGGTCAGGATCGGCCGCGCCGCCGCTCAGGGCAGCCAGCTCGTCGTGGCAGCGGACCAGGGCCCGGGCCAGGTCGACATTGAGCCGCAGATCGGCACTGGCTGCGGCCGCATCCGACTGGAAGCGCAAGCTCGCCTCGACCTTGCCACGACTCAAACCCTCCTTGAAGCGCTGGCGCACATCGGGCTCGAGCACGCGGAACTCTTCCGGCAGGCGCAGCGACAAGTCCAGGTAACGCTGGTTGACCGAGCGCAACTCCCAGGTCAACTGGCCGCGCGCGGTCTGGGCCGCGCACTGCGCGTAGGCGGTCATGCTTCGGATCATGGCGTGGGTCTGAAACCTTGGGACAAGCCCGTCATGGTACCCTTGCCGGCTATCAAATTGAAAGGATCAGGTGCGTCCATGAGACCTTCCGGACGACGTCCCGACCAGCTCAGAGCGGTCACCATACAGCGTCACTTCACCAAGCATGCCGAGGGCTCGGTCCTTATCTCCTTCGGCGATACGCGGGTGCTGTGCACGGCCAGTATCGAGGAACGCGTGCCACCCTGGCTGCGCGGCAAGGGATCGGGCTGGGTCACGGCCGAATACGGCATGCTGCCGCGCGCGACCGGCACCCGCAACATGCGCGAGGCCACGCGTGGCAAGCAGGGCGGTCGCACCCTGGAAATCCAGCGCCTGATCGGCCGCAGCCTGCGCGCGGTCATCGACCTGGAAGCCATGGGCGAGCGCACCCTGACCCTGGACTGCGACGTACTGCAAGCCGACGGCGGCACCCGCACCGCCTCGATCACCGGCGCCTATGTCGCCCTGGTCGACGCCATGGACAAGCTGTTCGATGCCGGCAAGATCAAGCGCAACCCCATTCATGGTCACGTCGCTGCCGTTTCGGTCGGCATGCTCGGCGACCAGGCCGTGCTTGACCTCGATTACGCCGAAGACTCCACCGCCGACACCGACCTGAACGTGGTCATGAACGAAGCCGGCGGCTTTATCGAAGTCCAGGGCACGGCCGAGGGCCATGCGTTCCGCCGCGTGGAACTCGACGCCATGCTGGAGCTGGCCACCAAAGGCGTGAAGGATCTGGTCGAGATCCAGGAGGCCGCGCTCAATGCCGCTTGAAAAACTGGTTCTGGCCAGCGGCAACGCCGGCAAGCTCAAGGAACTGGCTCACCTGCTGCAACCGCTGCACATGGCGGTCTGCTCGCAGGCCGACTTTGACCTGGAACCGGTCGAGGAAACCGGCCTGACCTTCGTCGAAAATGCCCTGCTCAAGGCGCGCGCAGCCGCCGCGGCCAGCGGCCTGCCGGCACTGGGCGACGACTCGGGCCTGGTCGTGGACGCACTCAACGGCGCACCCGGCATTTACTCGGCACGCTTTGCCGGCCCCGAGGCCGATGACGAGGACAACAACCAGCTGCTGCTGGAACGCCTGGCCGGCCAACCCCCCGAGCGCCGCAGCGCTCACTTCCACTGCTGCCTGGTGATGCTGCAATCGGCCGAAGACCCCGCCCCGCTGATCGCCACCGGCACCTGGCACGGCCAGATCCTGGAAGCACCGCGCGGCAGCGGCGGCTTCGGCTACGACCCCCTGTTCCTCGACCCCAAACTGGGCGTCACAGCCGCCGAACTGACGATGGCGGAAAAAGCCCGGATCAGCCATCGGGGGCAGGCATTGGCGGGGTTGATTGAGGGGATCAAGGGATAGGTTTAAGGTTTCAGGGTTAAGGTTTAAGGAAAAGACCCATCAGAGCCTCCCCTTAAACCTTCCTGATTAGCGTCGTGTCTCAGTGTTTCTCAGGTTTTGAGAACGGAACAGGTGATTATTGACCTACATTCAGCGTCTTACGGGTCAACTTACCATGACACAGTTCCAACGGTCGAT
>RECK01000237.1 GCA_007694055.1 Wenzhouxiangella sp. | reverse complement strand
ACTTTCAGTAGATCTCGGCGACGCAGCAGCGCAGGCTGCCGCCGGCCTTTTCGATTTCGTCGAGCTCAATGCCGTGGATTTCGAAACCCCAGCTTTCCAGGGTGGCCAGCTTTTCCGGCCCCAGCGCATCGACCGCGGCCTGGCTCATGAACAAATCCTTGAAGTTCAGGGCAATGCAGTTACCGGCAAACGCCTCCTTCTCGGCCGTGCTGATTTCCAGCACATGACCCGGGTAGGCGTCGGCAATGGCACGCGGGACGTCCGGATCGATAAAGGCCTCGGGGCAGATCACCAGTGCCCGCGATGCCAGAACCGCCATCACCACGTTGGTGTGATACTCGCTGGGCTTGAGGTCAAAACGAAAAGTCAGGGCCAGATCGAAGGCTTCGTGCATGGCCTGACAACCGGCATCGTCAACCCGCTGGCTCATGCCGCAATAGCCAATCCGGTGCGAGCGATCGACCACCAGCGCACCGGTCAACTCAGCGACCAGCTCGCGCTCGGACAGGTCGACCAGCTCGTAGTTGAGCAGATCGCTGAAAAAAGCCCGGATATCGCTGCGCACAGCCTCCAGGCGACGCTCGGGATGGAGCATGCGACCGATGATGCAGCGTCCGGGAATAGTCGCAAAGACATTGTTCGGGAACAGGTCATCCGGCGTGCTCGAGTGACCCGGGAAGCGCACCAACGGAATCCCGCAAGCTGTAATCCGCTCGCTTAGACGCCGATGCTGGTCCAAAGCGCGAGCCGGATCGACCTTGACGCTGAGATCCATGTAGACGTTGTCCCGAGCCGACTGCTCTGATAGCCGAAAGTCAGTAGGCTCGACCAGGAAAACCGCACGCGGCACCGGCGGGCTGTCATTGTTGAGCCAGCCGGCCTCGATCTGCTGACGAAACTGTGCGGGAGTGGTGACGATCAATGGATTTGGGCTCCGAATCCGGGGGAGAGCTATGGTAGAGGCAAAAGGGGCAAAGGGGGAAGGGAAAAGAAGTGTTCAGGGTTCAGGTTTCAGGAAAACCAGGATCGAAGCCCGCCCTGAAACCTGAAACCTGAAACCTGAACCCTGTTTACTCCGGACACGCCTCAACCAGCAACTCCGGCCCGGCATCGTCCTTGTGCATGTTCTGGCTCAAGACCTGGCGCCAGCGGCGGGCACCGGGTTGGCCGTGAAAGAGGCCGAGCATGTGGCGGGCGACCTGCTGCAGGCGGCCGCCTGCGGCCAGGTGTGATTCGGCGTAGCTTGCCATGGCATCGACCACGGCCCGCCGGCTCTCGGCCACGGGCTGATCCAGCGCAGTACCCAGTTCGGCCAGAATCCAGGGGTTCTGGTAGGCTGCGCGACCCAGCATCAGTCCCTGCACATGATCCAGGTGGGCCAGCGCGGAATCAGTCTCAACAATGCCGCCGTTGAGTACAAAACGCTGGTCTGGAAACCGCTTGACCAGGCGGTAGACGCGATCGTAGGCCAGCGGTGGAATTTCCCGGTTCTGCTTGGGGCTCAGCCCCGACAGCCAGGCCTTGCGGGCGTGGATAACGAACAGCTCCACGCCGCGCTCAGCCACGCTGGCAACGAAGTCCTGCAGAAATGCCTCGCTGTCATGCTCGTCCACCCCGATTCGGGTCTTGACCGTCACCGGCACGTCAACCGCAGCCGCCATGGCGGCCAGGCAGTCGCCCACCAGCGCCGGCTCCTTCATCAGGCAGGCGCCAAATCGCCCCTTCTGAACCCGATCGGAGGGACAACCGACATTCAGGTTGATCTCGTCGTAGCCCGTTTCAGCACCGATCCGGGCGGCGTCCGCGAGTGCCTCGGGATCACTGCCTCCCAGCTGCAAGGCGACCGGGTGCTCGGCGGCGTTGAAACCGAGCAGGCGTTCGCGGTCGCCGTGAATCACCGCGCCGGTGGTCACCATCTCGGTGTACAGCAGGGCGGCCGAGTTGATCGTGCGATGGAAGAATCGACAGTGGCGATCGGTCCAGTCCATCATCGGTGCGACACAGAGCAAGTGCGATTGGCTGTTCATGACGGTTGGCTGTCCATGGCCATAGTTTATCCGCGAAGTCGCAACGGGACGGCCCGACGCACGACTTCAGTTGCTACACTCAGTAGACAGAAACCGGATCAAACAGGAGCATGCCTTGAACTACTGGCTGATGAAGTCCGAGCCCGATGCCTTTGGGATTGATGACCTGAAGCAACGCCCGAAGAAGACCGAGCCCTGGGACGGCGTGCGCAACTACCAGGCCCGGAACTTCATGCGCGATGAGATGCAAAAAGGTGACCAGATCTTTTTCTATCACTCCAACTGCAAGGTGCCCGGCATCGTCGGCATCGCCGAGGTGGCCAGCGCGCCTTACCCCGACCCCACCCAGTTCGATCCTGATTCGAAGTATTTCGACCCGAAAAGCAATCCCGACGATCCGCGCTGGGTGCTCGTTGATGTGAAGTACAAGCGCCACCTCAAACGCGTCATACCACTCGGCGAAATCAAGGATCACGCCGACGCACTGGCAGATTTCGCCCTGACCCGGCGCGGTAACCGGCTTTCGATCATGCCGGTGACCGCAGAACAATGGGATTACCTGCTGGGAATGGAAAACGCATGAGCCAGGCCAGACTGAAAATTGAAGTGGCCCGCGCCGCCCTGCGTCATGTCGAGAGCGGGATGCTGCTGGGCGTGGGCACAGGCAGCACGGTCAACGCCTTTATCGACGAACTGGCCGCCTCGGGTCTTCGCCTCGAGGGCGCCGTGTCCTCGTCGGAGGCCACGACCAGCCGACTCAAGGAGATCGGGGTGAAGGTCATGGAGCTGAACCACTGCGGCGACCTTGAGCTTTACATAGACGGCGCCGACGAGGTCGACGCCCATCGGCGCCTGATCAAGGGCGGTGGCGGCGCGCTGACGCGGGAGAAAATCATTGCCGGGGCCAGCCGGAAATTCGTCTGCATCGTCGACGAATCCAAGTGTCGCCCGATACTGGGTGAATTCCCGCTGCCGGTGGAAGTCATCCCCATGGCACGAGCCTTCGTTTCACGCAAACTGACCGGCATGGGCGGGCGACCGCAGCTGCGCGAGGATTTCGTGACCGACAACGGCAACCTGATCCTCGACGTGCGCAATCTCGACCTGATCAATCCCGTGCAGGTGGAGCGGGATATCAACCAGATTCCCGGCGTGGTCACCTGCGGCCTGTTTGCCCTGCGCGGTGCCGACCAGGTCCTCGTGGCCAGCGAAAGCGGCATCGAAACCAGGTGAAATCGTCTGCCTAATCCCGAAAAGCCTGCAGGCCGCGCTCGGTGATCACTGCATCCAGGGGCACATCCCAGCTCTGTGCCGGCAGACTGTCAAGCTGCTGCAGGCTGTAGGCAGCGCCGACCAGCAGCGGTCCCGCGCCGGGCTGCTCCAGGCAGAAGGAGAAGCACCGATCGTAGAACCCCGCACCCATCCCCAGGCGGGTGCCGCTGGCCGAAAAGGCCACCAGTGGCAAAAACACCAGCTCCAGGCGCCCAGCGTCAATCGGGCGACCCTGCAAGGGCTCGGGGATGCCAAACCGATTGACCGTCATTTCGGTGCCCGGCGTCCAGCGCCGAAAGGTCATTTGCTGCTGCTCCACTACGGGAAGATAAACATGGCGGCCAGCGTGGTGCAGCGCCTCCAGGGCCGGAAACAGGTTCGGTTCGCCACGAAAGGCGTGGTAGGCGGCCAGGTGCAGACAGTCGCGGTCATCCAGGAAGCGCAGCAAGTGGGCGCAGATGCTGCGGTCGAGCTGCCTGCGCCGATGCTCGTGCAGCGCTTCGCGCTCGGCGACGAGGCGATCGCGTACATCCCTTTTCAGATCAGTGGCCGGGGTCGGTGAATCCATGGGCTGGTGTTATTTGCGAGCGCTGAAATCGGCTTCGCGGTGGAAGGAAGTGGCGCTCTCCGCCTGTGCCGCTGCAGGTCTGTGACCTTGAACCAAAGGTTCAGGTGGGTTGGCTATCCGAGCCATCAGGCGATTCGCAACCAAAGGCGAATATGCACACCAGCATCGAAGGTCGCCATCCCGAGGTCAATAAGTAGGGACAAGGCATATTACGTTCCTGCTGGCGAACACCGCAGAGAGCGCCTGGTTCCTAGTCTAATCCTCTGGCAGCACGCTATCAAGTCGATTGGCCAGATCACGCAGGCGCTGATCGACCTTCTGCTGACGCTCGGCCAGCTGCTGACGCAGTTGCAGCACTTCCTCTGCCATGTTGAGCGCACACATCACGGCAATCTTGTCCATTGACGAGATACGCCCACCGTCACGGATCTGACGCATCTGCTGGTCCAGGTAGAGGGCCGATTCCATCAGGTCACGGCGCTGTTCCGGCCCGCACATGACGCGGTATTCGCGTTCGAGAATCCGAACTGTTACTGGTTCTGCCACCGAATTCATCCGTTTTTACCCCGCACTTTCCAACGCCTTCAAACGCTCGATCATCCCCTCGACCCGCGTCCGGGCCTCCTCGTTGCGCTGCACCAGACCGGCGCGCTCGGCCACCAGCGCGTCCTGACGGGCGTGCAGTGACCGGTTCTCTTCCTCCAGACGCCTGATTCGATCGCTGATCTCTTGCAGGCGCTTTTCCAGCCGATCAAGATCGGCCGTGGTCTGTTGCAGGGAATCCATCGCGCAGCATTTTTATTGATTACAGAGGCTTAATCATAAAACTTTATGTCATCACTTCACAAGCACCCCGGTGCAATGCCCGAGAACTGACCGGCCAGTGCTAGAATTCAGCCCTTCGAGACAAGCGTCCAAGACATGACCACCGAACAGGAATCCAAGCTGGCCTGGATACTGGCCCTGGCTGCCGACCAGGACCCGGCCGGGATCGCAGAAACACATGCCGTTGTCATCGGCCTGCTTTGCGCCCGGGCCGACCAGGATGAACGGGAACTCGCAGCCCACCTGGCCGCACTTCAGGTCGGCGAATGGAGCTCCGATGACATCCTGCGCCAGATCGGGCCGGCGCTGACGGCGCTGAAATCGGAGCTGGCCTCCTCGGAAATGCGATTCCAGCCGCTGCTGCCGTCCGACGACCGGCCGCTGGCCGAGCGCACCGAATGCATGGCGCGCTGGTGTTCGGGCTTTTTGACCGGTTTCGGCGCCGGGCAGCCCGTACTCAAGTCGGACGAGGCCCAGGACGCGCTGCGCATGATCGAGCAGATCGCGCGCGCCGCCACCGATCCCGGCTCCGACCAGGAAGTCGAAGAATCCGCCTACGCCGAGTTGACCGAATTCGTGCGCGTAGCGGTTTTGCTGTTACGCGAAGAAGGAATGGTGCGCTGATGATTCGAACTGATGAATTTGCACGACGTCGTGCCCGCCTGATCGACGAGGCCGGGGAACATGCCATGGTTGTGCTGGCCGCAGCACCGCAGACACTGCGCAACGGCGACAGCCATTACCCTTATCGCCAGGACAGCGACTTCCTTTACCTGACCGGATTCCACGAGCCGGAAGCGGTACTGGTATTGCTGCCGGGGCGCGAACAGGGTGAGAGACTGCTGTTTTGCCGGGAACGCAATCCCGAGCGGGAGCGCTGGGATGGACCGCGCCTGGGCCTGGATGGTGCCCGTGAACAGCTGGGCATGGATGACGCTTTCCCGATCGAGGATCTCGACGACATCCTGCCGGCGCTGATGGAAGGCTGCAGCCGCATTTACCACATGGTTGGCAAGGACCCCGTCCTCGATCAGCGCATCATTGGCTGGCGCAACCGTTTGCGGGCCGAGCACAAGGGACAGAAAGGACCCGGCGAACTGGTTTCGCTGGAACATCTGCTGCATGAGCAACGCCTGATCAAGAGCCGCGACGAGATTCGCTGCATGCAGAAGGCTGCGCGGATTTCCGTTGCTGCCATGACTCGCGCCATGCGGGCCTGCAAACCCGGCATGAACGAGGCAGAAATCACGGCCGAACTTCTGCACGAGTTTCAGCGCCATGGCTGTCCGCCGGCCTACCTGCCGATCGTGGCCGGTGGCGACAATGCCCTGATCCTGCATTACATTGAAAACAACCGGGTCCTGCCCGAGAACGGCTTGCTGCTGATCGATGCCGGCTGCGAATACCAGGGCTACGCGGCCGACATCTCGCGAACCTTTCCGGTCAGCGGCCGCTTCAGCGGCCCCCAGCGCGAACTCTACGAGCTGGTGCTGGCCGCCCAGAATGCCGCCATCGACCAGGTCCGTCCAGGCCGGCCCTTCGAGGCCTACCACGAGGCAGCCGTGCGCACCCTGACCGAAGGCATGAAGGACCTGGGCCTCCTCAACGGCGATATTGATCAACTGATCGAGGATCAGTCCTACCGACGCTTCTACATGCACAAGACCGGTCACTGGCTGGGCCTGGACGTGCATGATGTCGGCGACTATCGCATCGACGATCAGTCGCGGGTGCTTGAGAAGAACATGGTCGTGACCGTGGAGCCCGGCCTCTATATCGGCCACGATGACGATATTCCGGAGCAATGGCGGGGCATCGGCATTCGCATCGAAGACGACATCCGGGTCACGTCCGATGCGCCCGACAATCTGACCGAGGCCGTTCCCCGCAAGCCCGAAGACATCGAAGCGGTCATGGCCGGATGAGTGACTGCGACGTCGTCATCAGCGGCGGCGGCCTGGCCGGAGCGACGCTGGCAGTCGCCCTGGCCGAACGCGGCAAGCGGGTAGCGGTCATCGAGGCAACTGCACGCGAAGCCGAGTCCCAGCCCAGCTACGACGACCGCACCCTGGTCATCAATGCCGCCTCCTTGAATATTCTTCGGGCCATCGGGCTTCTGCCCGCAGAACTGACCCGCATGCCGATCGCCCGAATAGAGATCAGCCGAGCCGGCGGCTTCGGTCATTTGTGTCTCGAAGCGGCCAACCATGGGCGCGAGCATTTTGGCGCGGTCATCGTCGCCCGGGAACTGGGCCAGGTTCTGTCCAGTGCACTCGAAAACCATCCCCTTATCGAACTGCACTGTCCGGATCGCCTGACCGGATTCCACACCGACACCAACTCAATTCATGTCGAGCTGGCCTCCGGCACTCGACTTCAAGCCCGCCTGCTGGTCGGTGCCGACGGCAACGCCTCCACGGTTCGACAGCTCGCCGCCCTGGCCTGTCAGCGTCACGACTACGGCGAGTCGGCCATGATCTTCAACATCCAGGCCCGGTTTGCCCCGCAGGCAACGGCATGGGAGCGCTTCACTCCGCAGGGCCCGCTGGCCCTGCTGCCGCAATCGGGGGGTCGCCTGGGGGTGGTCTGGATCGACCGCCACGACGCCATCGATCAGGCCATGCAATGGCCGGACCGGCAGCTACTGGATACCCTGGCATCCCGCCTCGGCCAGGATTTCGGCGGCCTGGCCCGGCCCGGACGTCGGGCGCGCTACCCGCTGGTTCGGCAACGCACGCCCTGGCCGCTTGCCCGGCGACTGGTGCTGGTCGGCAACGCGGCCAATGCGGTGCACCCGGTTTCAGCCCAGGGCTTCAACCTTGGCCTGCGCGATATCGGCGGGCTGGTTGACGCGCTCGAGGGACTGGATGATCCTGGCCAGCCGTCAGCCCTGGCCCACTATGCCCGGCTGCGCCAGGCCGATCAGGAAAGCACGGTTCGCTACACCGACACCCTCGCCCGCTCCTTCACCAACCCGTCCCGCCTGGCCGGACTCGCAGCCGGCCTGGGCCTGGCTGCTCATGCCGGCTGGCCGGCCCTGAGCGCACGCCTGGCCCAGGCCGCCATGGGCTTCCGAGAGCCCGTCTGCAGCCTCGCCCGTGATCCGGCCCAGCATAGCCGCCAGGTTGCCGCGTGAGTCGCCGAGATGTCGATATCGTCGTCTGCGGCGGCGGTGTGGCCGGTGCCGCCTGTGCCAGCCTGCTTTCCGAAGCAGGCCATACCGTCGCCCTGATCGAAGCCCGACGTCCTGACTGGCAGCCCCCGGCTGACGATTTCGATCTGCGGGTAGTCGCGGTCAGTCCGGGCTCGGCCCGCATCCTCTCGGCGGCGGGGGGCTGGCTGCTGCACGATCCGCGGCGCCGGGCCGAGTACCGTCGCATGCAGGTCAGCGCCGGGCGCGGCGAAGTCAGCTTCAGCGCCCAGGAACATGGACTGGACCAGCTCGGCTGGATCGCCGAGGTGCCGGCACTGCAACGCGCCCAGTGGCAGGCCATTGAGCGCCGCGGGCAGATTCGAGTTCTGGCGCCGGTCCGGGTCGAACGGATTGACCCGCGTCGCCACAGCGTGCGGCTGGACCTGGACAACGGCGAGACGCTGGAGTCTACCCTGGTCGTGGCAGCCGACGGAGCGCGCAGCCCGCTGCGCCAGATGGCCGGCATTGCAATCGATGAGTGGCACTACAACCAGGCCGCGCTGGTCACCCACGTCCGAACCGAAAGACAAAACGAAGGCACGGCCTGGCAGCTCTTTACCAAACATGGCCCCTTGGCGCTGCTGCCCCTGGCCGATGGTCGCTCCTCAATCGTCTGGTCGCAGTCGACCGAGCGGGTTGACAAGCTGCTGTCACTGGACGACCAGGACTTTCTTGATGAACTCAACGCCCACCAGGACAGCCCGTTCGGGCCTGCCCTGTCTTGCACTGCGCGGCGCTCATTTCCCCTCGTGCGACGCCAGGCGAAATCCCTGGTCAGTGGGCGACTTGTACTTCTGGGCGATGCGGCCCGCAACGTGCATCCACTGGCCGGCCAGGGTCTCAACCTGGGCCTGGCCGATGCCGCTGCCCTGGCCGAAGTGCTGGAAGGCTGGAACGCCGACCGCGACCCTGATGCCGCCCTGACCCGTTACCAGCGCTGGCGACTGGGCTCCGGCAGCCTGATTGCCGGCGGCATCCACGCCATCAATGAACTGGGCCACGGTCCGCTGCACCTGGGTACCGGCCTGCTCGGTGCCGGGTTCAGCCTGGCCAGCCGTCTGTGGCCGGCCCGGGAGTCTTTCGTGAAACGCGCCTGCGGACTGGATTCGGACAGTCCCCGCCTGGCCCGCAGCTGATCTGACTTTACAGCGCCCATCGTGACTCCGCCCAGTCCGCTCCGCGCCGCCCTGCTGGTCACCGGTGGCGCGGTCATGATCAGCTTCGCCGCAGTCTTCGCCCGCCTGGCCGACGTGGCACCAACCAGCTCGGGCTTTTATCGCATGGTCTTCGGCTGCGTAGGCCTGGGTATCCTTTTGCTGGCCCAACGCCACACCCGCGCCGGCCTGGGCAGCAACTGGTCCGGATCATTCTTCATTGCCCTGTTTTTTACCGCCGACATCTGGCTCTGGCACCAATCCATTTTCTATATCGGACCCGGTCTGTCGACCCTGCTGGCCAATTTCCAGGTCTTTATCCTCACTGCAGTCGGCTTGATCTGGCTGCGCGAGCGTGTCGGCTGGCGTTTCGCTTCCGGGCTTGGGCTGGCGTCGCTGGGCTTGTGGCTGCTGTTCGGCCGTGACTGGGCCGCCCTTTCCGGCGAATATCGTCTCGGCGTCGCCCTTGGTCTGCTGACCGCGCTGGCCTACGGACTTTACATTCTCAGCCTGCGCGGCTACCAGATCCGTCATCCGGGTATCCGACCCGAGGCGCGGCTGGCGCAGATCACGCTGTGCTGCGCGGTCATGCTGGGCCTGATCAACTTTGCCGAGGGCAACTCCTTTGCCATTCCGGATACCCAGTCACTGCTGGCCCTGGTCGCACTCGGACTGATGTGCCAGGTACTCGGATGGCTGCTGATCACGCGTGGCATGCCGTTTTTGCCGGCCGCCATAGTCGGCTTGCTGCTGCTGCTTCAACCCTCTCTCTCGATTGCCTGGGACATGATGATATTTGGCCTGCGCCTGAATGCATGGCAGTATCTTGGGGCAGCGCTGGCACTGATGGGGATTTATCTCGGCTTCAGGTCGGCGGCAAGGCGAGGCGCGCGCGAGGCGCGACGCGGGGAGAGGGGGTAGAAGGTGAGAGGGGGTAGAAGGTGAGAGGGGAAGAGGGGAAGAGGGAAAGAAGGATAGAGGGAAACCCAACTTATCTCCCCCTCTCCCCCTCACAATCGCCAATCCACCGGCACCACACCCCGGCTTTCCAGCCATTGGTTCGCCTGCGAGAAGTGCTTACATCCGAAAAAACCGCGATGTGCCGATAGCGGCGATGGATGGGGTGCCTTGAGAACCAGGTGCCGGCTGCTGTCGATATTGGCGCCCTTGCGCTGGGCATGGCTGCCCCAGAGCAGGAAAGCGACATGCTGGCAGTGCTGGTTGACGGCATCGACCACGGCATCGGTGAAGCGCTCCCAGCCCTTGCCCTGGTGCGCGCCGGCCTGGCCACGCTCCACGGTCAGGACCGCGTTGAGCAACAGCACGCCGCGCTCGGCCCAGGCCTGCAGATGGCCATGGTTGGGCACCGGCAGACCCAGATCCTGCTGGATTTCCTTGAAGATATTGACCAGCGACGGCGGTGGTCGCACCCCGGGCTGCACGGAAAAACACAGGCCGTGAGCCTGGCCGGGGCCGTGGTAGGGGTCCTGACCAAGAATCACGACCTTGACCTTTGACAGAGGGGTTGAGTCCAGGGCGCTGAAGATCTGCTTGCCCGGAGGGTAAATGCTCGCACCGGCCCGGCTGCGCTCAAGCAGAAAGGCGCGGAGATCGGCCATGTAGGCCTGCTCGAATTCAGGTTGGAGGACTTTCAGCCATTCGGGGTGGAGGGAGATCATGGCAGCGATTGTACGGCTTGAGGTACAAGGTACAAGGTAAAAGGTAAAAGGTTCGTGGGAAAGCCGATTTTGCTCCTTGCTCCTTGCTCCCTGCCCTTGCTCCTTGCACCTCGAACCAGTCTTCGCGCATCCCGGTTATCATATCGACTGATTCGAATTTGATTGCGATTGTGTCCAGCAACCCTGCCATTCAGACCGATGCCGTCATCATCGGAGCCGGGCCTGTCGGCCTGTTCCAGGTTTTCGAACTCGGCCTGCTCGACCTCAAGGCCCAGGTCATCGACAGCCTGCCCCAGGTCGGCGGTCAGTGCGCCGAGCTGTACCCGGAAAAACCCATTTACGACATACCGGCCTATCCGATAATCGGCGCCCAGGAGCTGATTGACAACCTGATGGCCCAGATCAAGCCATTCAATGCCGGCTTTCATCTCGACCAGCAGGTCGAGCGCTTTGAAAAACGCGACGATGGCCGCTTTACCGTGGTCACCAGCAAGGGAACCGAGTTCGACGCTGGTGCGGTCATCATTGCCGCCGGCCTGGGCTCTTTCCTGCCCCGCCGGCTCAAGGCCAAGGGACTGGAACTGGTTGATCCAGGACACATTCACTACAAGGTGACCGACCGCGAAAGGTTCAGGGGCAAACGCCTGCTGATTCTCGGCGGCGGCGACTCGGCCCTGGACTGGACCATGGACCTGGCCAACATTGCCGAACACGTGCACCTGATCCATCGGCGCGCAGAATACCGTGGGGCGCCGGCCTCGGTGCAGCAGGTCCGGCGTCTGGCCGAGACCGGCCAGGTCACCGAGCACCAGGGCCTGATCATGCAGGTAGTCGGCGATGCCGGCCGTCTGACCGGCGTTGAAATCATGGACCTCGAACGCAGGAAGTCCATTGTGGAGGGCGAGGAAGCGCTGGTTTTCTGGGGATTGTCGCCGGACCTGGGCCCGATATCCGACTGGGGCCTGGCCCTGGAGAAAAAGCAGATCGAGGTCGATACCGAGAAGTTCCAGACCTCGGTCGAAGGCGTTTTCGCTATCGGCGACATCAACACCTACCCGGGCAAGAAGAAATTCATTCTGTCTGGCTTCCACGAAGCCGCCCTGGCCGCCTTTGGCGTGCAGAAATACATCTACCCGGACAAGCGTCAGTTCGTCCAGTACACCACCACGTCACCCATCATGCACAAGCGCCTGGGGGTATAGACCACGCTATCATCAGCGCTTGCATGGCACAGTCTGGGCCTCGATTGCGTGTATAAAGGGTAGAAACGCCGTTAGTCTGACCACGTGACCCTGGAGCAGTGAAATGAAAAAACAGATTGGTTCGCTTTTCTCAGTCGCCCTGATGATTGCAACACTGGCCTTGTCGGCACCTGCCAGTGCCGAATTCGAGATCAAGCAGTGGAGCATCGCCTCGGGCGGGATTCTGAACTCCAGCGGCGGTGACTGGACGCTTTCCGGCACCATTGGACAATGGGAAGCCACCGAAGCCCGCGCCCTGAGCGGCGGCGGCTGGCAGCTGACCGGCGGGTTCTGGGGCATGAGCCTTGAAGAACTGGCCGACTTCCTGTTCCGCGATCGCTTCGAAGGACAAAACCCCTTCTCTGCCCCGGATCAGTCAACCGCGACCGCAAGCGACTCCTGACGGCGTGGGTCGGGTTAGTTGAAAAGCCTTACTCTCGCAGAGCCGACGAGCCCGTTACCGGACGCGCTGGCGCGCAGCAATCAGGGAACGCTAAAGCACTAAAAGCAAAACCAGGGAACCACGGAAGACACGGAAAGCACGGAATGGGCTGAATGACGTTTCCGTGTCTTCCGTGTCTTCCGTGGTTACAAAGATTTGCCTTTGT
>RECK01000107.1 GCA_007694055.1 Wenzhouxiangella sp. | reverse complement strand
GGTGTGAACCCAAGCCCGCTAACGGCCACTCGGCACCTGGCCTCTACCCTTCCAAATCCTTTTCGCAAAGCCGCCGACTATGCGCTACGAGCAGTGGAGTCCACCTCCGCTCCCGATGGTCCCCTGTCTGTTGCGAGATTCGGATAGACCCTTGAATTTCCCTCCAATCGTTGCTATGCCTTGCCTTTGCCGGCAGCGTGAGGATGGATGCCCGGCACTCCCGCTCTCAGTTTCGCCGCCCCTGCAGCCACTCCAGCGTGAGCTCGTGCTGCTGGTCGGCATCACTGACATACATCACATCGTCGGTAATCATCAGGCCCCAGTCGATAGCGCGGGGCAGGTCAATGGCAAGTTGGTCCAGCGGTTCCTGGGGCAATTGGGCGATGTGGAGATTGTCCAGGCCCGCGACCTGGGGCAGGATGTTGCCGGCCCAGACCCGATTGCTGCCGTAGGCCAGCAATGAGACGCGCGGATAGCGACGCGCGCACCAGACCAGTCGCTCTGACGTTGGGCGGCCGACTTCTATCCAGTGCTCGATCTGGCCATCGAGGCTCTTGCTCCACAGCGCGGGTTCATCCACATCCGACAGGCCGCGACCGAACGCCAGCGCCTCGTCGTACCACAGGCCATAGGCCAGAATGCGCGCCACCAGCCGCTCCTCGGTTTCCGAGGGGTGGCGCGCAACGGTCATGCGCAAGGATTCATAGATCCCGAGATCGGTGTCAGATAGTCCAAGGTGAATCTTGTACGGGGTTGCGCGTTGGGCCATGACGATCTTGATTCCTATCGGATGCCGCGGCCGCTGGCCAGGTAGGTGGCAAAGCTTGCCAGCCAGTGGCTGCCGGCGTAGAACTCGTCGGTAACCCCTTCGAGACCGGATTCGGCATGCGCGCTGGCCGCGTTCAGCAAGGCCTCGCGCCTGACATCCTCGTCCGGCAAACCCTGGGCCATGCCGTTGAGCATCCAGGCCCTGGAGAGATTCAGGCCGTCGATATGGGCCAGCTTGCCGTCCTCACGGTCGGTGACCACGGCTACCGGTAGCCAGTTTTCCTCGCCGATAGGCGGCAGAAAGTCATCCAGCCAGCCGGCGAAATCCCCAGGCTCCAGGACTCGGCGCATGAAATCGGCCTCGGCCAGGCAGGGTGAGAGAAAGTCATGGCCGGACGGTTCGTAGCTCAAGGGGCAGTTGCGGTCGGTCCGGTAGAAGCGCTCGGCGGCATCGGCGAGCAGGGCCAGGGTGCGCTCGTCGTTCATGCTCCGGGCGTAGTCGTGGACCAGACCAAAGGCAAAGGCGGTTTGAGAATGCTCGCCGTCTCGAATCGGATAGTGCAGGAGAGGAATCCAGTCGTGCAGGCGCGACAAGGCAATCTCTTCGGCTGGCCGCAGCCAGTCGCGCCAGTGGCTGGCCTGTTCATCGTCCCATTCGTCGAGTTCGGCCACCAGCTGCAGCAACCAGGCCAGGCCATAAGGCCGCTGGAAGCCGGCGCGTTCGGGGTGGGCCATGTAGGCAGCCTCGGCAAGCAGCTTGTCACGAGTCAGGTTGGCGGCCAGCTTCTCTTTAGCCTCGACAGCGAAGTCGGCGTCGGGAAACAGGCGACTCAGGCGCACCAGCAGCCAGTGGCCGTGGACGGCGGAGTGCCAGTCGAAGCAGCCGTAGAAAGAGGGCGTGAGCTGGCGCGGTGTTCCGGCATCGTCATCGCCGGTCATTACGTGGCGAATCTGGTTGGGATACTCGCGATCGACACAGGCCAGGGCCAGCGCGGCAAAGCGCCCGGCAGTGGCTTCATCCAGGGCAAGCGGTTCAGCCATGGCCGGTTTGCCGCACAGCAAGGCGACCAGGATCAGGGGAGCGGCCCCCGGTATTTTCATCAACACGTCTGCAGTCCTTACGCAAGGGGCGGGTGATCAAGCACGGTCATGGCCCGGATACTACAGCGTTTCGAATGTCAGTGACCAGCGCTGCCAGGAACAGACTGGAGCCAGGTAATGTCTGGTCCGATTTCATCTGTCCCCGGGGCGTCGATGTTCAGTAAGGTTTCTGGAGGCAGTCTGGAAACAATCCCGGTCAGGGGCAAGCGAAACTAAGCGGTTCCGCTCCCCGCTCCGAACCCAGGCGTCGCGATGCCCTGCAATCAGAGATGCCAGCCGATGGTCATCGCCATCCAGCCGATCAGGCGCCGCAGGCGGGGGCGGTTCTCCCAGGTTTCCAGGTCGAAGGTTCTGGATTGCTCCAGGTCGTTTTTGTACTGGCTTGTCAGCGTCGCAGCCAGATCGCGATCCATGATGATGACATTGGTTTCGTCATTGAGCCGGAAGGATCGATTGTCGAGGTTGGAGGACCCGACCGAAACCCAGTACTCGTCAACAATGTAGAGCTTGGCGTGGTACTTGGAGGGCTGATATTCATGGATGCGAACTCCTGCCTCCAGCAACCGCCCCCAACGATTTTTCGAGGCTTCGCGGACCAAGGTGCTGTAATGCCCCTCGGTCGGCAGCATGATATCGACGCTCACTCCCCGATGTCTGGCATCGAGCAGGGCCTCCATGATCATGTCGTCCGGGTAGAAATAGGGCGTGGCCAGGCGGATACTGTCGCGCGATGCCGCAATGGCCAGCAGCAGCATCAGACGAATGCGGTGGGTGCCCTCCCGGGGTGAGCTGTTGAGCACCTTGATCGCCAGGTCGCCGCGCTCCTCCAGCAGGGGAAAGTATTCGTTCTGGTAAAGCACGCGATTCGTGGCATTGAGCCAGTTCTGCATGAATGCGTTTTGCAGGTAGGCGACGACCGGGCCTTCGAAGCGATAGTGATTGTCGCGGTAGCCGCCGGTGTCGGGATGGCCCGCCCAGGGGTCGGCCACGTTGGCGCCCCCGGTGAATCCGATGATTCCGTCGACGACCAGAAGCTTGCGGTGAGTGCGACTATTGAAGCGTGACATCTGGTACCAGGAAGGCGATCGCCACCGCACCACCTCTACCCCTGCCTCCTCCATGCGGCGGAACTTGTCGCCGCCGGCCTTGACTGAACCGATATAGTCGAAGATAGCGTGCACGGCGACGCCGCGTTCGGCAGCGCGAATGAACGCCTCTGCGAATGCGTCGCCGATTTCCTCACCCCAGAATTCGTAGACCTCGAAGGTGATCGTTCGGGACGCCCCGTCGATCGCCGCCAGCTTGGCCTCGTAGATCTCCTCTCCGTTTTCAAGGATATCGATACGGTTGCCCTGCGTGGCAACATTGTCGAGCAAGGCCGACTGCAGGCGGGCGAATGCCTCGGTGCCCATGGCCGGTACCGAGCTCATTGGCTCGGCAACCCGCATCGGTTCGGGAACGGCATTGAAGAAGACGAGAAAGGACAGACCAGTGGCCAGCACTGCCGCGGCAGCAACCGCCATCAACCGGATTCTGGATTTCGAGGTCATTCAGGGTCCTCGATGTGGATTCGGGACTGACTGCATGATCTCACGGAATCGGCAGGCTGTCGCCGGCCCCTGCTCGATGACAGTTGGGAGGAGGCTGAAAGGAAAGGCTTCGGAAGTGTTTTCCTTATCTTCCAAGCGCTTTGCAGGCCGCACCATTTGTTGCGAGGAGTGGAATCAAGCTCTGCTCCCGTCGGGCCCCCTGGATCATGCTGCGTTGGCGACAGCCGTCCTGCGCCGGGTTGGCCAGGCATGGACGAAGATGCGCTTGAGGACGGAAAAGTACTGCGACCAGAATCCGGCGCTGTTGTAGTGAATGCCGTAGCGCTGGCAGATTTCGCGCACGCGCGGAGCGATCTCGGCATAGCGCGGGGCCGGCATGTCCGGAAACAGGTGGTGCTCGATCTGGTGGCTGAGATGGCCGCTCAGGACATGGAACCAGCGCCCGCCCTCCAGGTTGCTCGAGCCCTGGATCTGGCGAAGGTACCACTGGCCACGGGTCTCGTTTTTCGTTTCCGAGCGGCTGAAGGTCTGGGCATCCTCGGTGAAGTGACCGCAGAAGATGATGGCGTTGGTCCACAGGTTGCGAATCAGGTTGGCGCACAGATTGCCCAGCAGGACCCGCGGCCACTGCCAGAAAGCCAGCGCCGGGAAGAACACGTAGTCCTTGAACAGCTGCCTGGTGGCCTTGCGCACGAACGGACGCGAGCGCTGCTTGAGTTCCTTGCGGCTCATGCGCCCCTTGAAGAACCGGCCCAGCTTGATGTCGTGAATGGCCACGCCCCACTGGAAGTAAATGGCCAGCAGCAGGTACCACAGTGGTTGCAGTAGCGTTGCCGGAGACCAGCGTTGCTCGCGGGTCAGGCGCAGCATGCCGTAGCCGTAGTCGTGGTCCTTGCCCAGGATGTTGGTGTGGTTGTGATGCTCGACATTGTGCGAATTGATCCAGTGTTCGCGGGCGCAGACGATGTCCCAGTCGTAGGTCTGGGAGCTGAGCGAAGGATCGTTCATCCAGTCGTACTGGCCGTGCATCACGTTGTGCCCGATCTCCATGTTCTCCAGGATCTTGGCGTGGGCCAGGGCGAACACGCCTACCACCCAGCTGATCGGGTCGAAGCCGAACATGAGCAGGCCGCGACCGGCAATCGCGCTGCCCTGGGCTCGGCGCACCATGCGGCGGATGTGCCGGGCATCGCGCTCGCCCAGGCTGGCGGTGACTTCGGTCCGCAGTGCGTCCAGTTCTCCGGCCAGGCTGTCGAGCTGCTCGGCTGTCAATTGGGTCTTGTGGGTCATGAGCGTTTCCGTGGTTCAGGGTTAAGGTCGATTGGGGGTCAGAGTGACAGTTCCAGGTCGGACTCGGCGACCGACACGCACAGCTGTATCCATTCATCCGGCCGGGTCGAACTCAAGCCGGTCAACAAATTGCGGGTCGTGCCGCTGCGCTTTAAGCACAAACAGGTCCGGCACAGGCCGGCCCGGCAACCGAAGCTGGGCTTCAGTCCGGCCGCTTCGGCGGCTTCAAGCAGGGTGAGGCCCGGAAATTGAGTGAACATGTGTTCAGATTCTGCGGCCTGTATGGTTTTCTCCGGGCCGGGGAGCGATGGCGGTCGCGGTGCTGCAAAGCGCTCCATGTCGAGCTGGGCGGCCAGGCCCAGGCCCGCCCACAGGGTGGCCACGTCGTTCATCAAGCTCTCCGGGCCACACAGCATCGTGTGAAAGCTGGCCGGGTCGGGGACGAGCTCGGGAATGCGCTCGGCGGCCAGGCGGCCAGAGCCGGCGCTGGCATGGACGTGAACCGACAGTCCGGGCAGGCGCTGCGCCAGATCGGCCAGCTCCCCGGCAAACAGGCGCTGATCCGTCCGGCGGCACAGCTGCAGCAGAAAGATCTCGCCGGCGAAGGCTTGATCGGCCAGCTGCTGCAACATCGCCATCATGGGGGTGATCCCGCTGCCGCCGGCAATCAGCAGCAGTCTTTGCGGGGCGGGATCCGGCAGCACAAAGTCGCCATCGGCCGCGCTCAATCCAACAATCAGACCAACCCGTGCGTGTCGATGCAGCCAGTCGGTCACCCCGCCCCCGGCCTGGCGCTGAATGGTCAGGCGCAGCAGCTCGCCGGATCGCGGACTGTTCGACAGGCTGAATACCCGGCGACACAGTACGCCGTCAATTTCCACGCCCAGCACCACATGCTGGCCGGCCCGATGACCGCGCCAGTGACGATTGGGCCGCAGCCACAGACTGAGTGTGTCGGCACTCTCTTCGGTTCGCCGCACAACCCGGGCGCGGATTTCATTGGCTGACCACAGCGGATTGATCCAGGCCAGCAGGCGATTCCAGGCATCGACATCGCTGAGCGGGCGGATGGCGTCGACCAGCAGGGTCCGGGTTGGTGTTCGGGCGGTCGGTGCTGCGGTTGTCATCGCTTTGCCATATTGAGTAAACAAGTGTTCACTATAATGCGCGGTCATTGGCTGGCTGTCAAGCGCGGTCTCCATCGGGAACCCGGCTGCCCGCCCGGGATTCCGGCCACGGCGATGCGCTGCGATATACTGACCCGATGTTCGCCAGCCCCCTTTGCAAGCATGAGCGCTGATCCGGCCGGATCAACTTCGGCCAGGCGTGGCAGCGCAGCGGCGCCCCCGGGTTCGCGCAGTGCCCAGAAGCAGCTCACTCGCGAGCGCCTGCTCAATGCCGCGCTCAACTTGATGGAAACCGGGCGCGGCTTTTCTTCGCTGAGCCTGCGCGAGGTCACCCGCGAGGCGGGTGTGGTGCCGGCTGCCTTTTATCGTCATTTCAGCGATCTCGACGAGCTGGGCCTGGCCCTGGTCGAAGCTTGCGGTGTGACCCTGCGTCGACTATTGCGCGATGCCCGCCGCCAGGGCCTGCCGCCGACCCAGATCCTGCGCAGCTCGGTATTGATCTACAAGAACTACGTCAAGGAGAATCATCGCTATTTCCGGTTCGCTGCCAGCGCCCGGGGCGGCGGCTCGCCACGCATCCGCAAGGCGATTCGCATCGAGGAGTCTCATTTCGCCAACGAGATGGCCCAGGATATGCGCGACATGAACCTGATGCCGAAACTGCCGATGGACGCGCTGGAGCTGATCTGCGGGCTGGTCGTGACCACCATGATGAACGCGGCCACTGACATTCTGGATCTGCCGGAAGACCAGCCCCAGGCGGAAAAGGAGCTGACCGAGAACTTCGTCATGCAGCTGCGGCTGATCTTTCTCGGCGCACGCAGCTGGAAGCAGCCTGGCTGAAGCCGGGACAGGGATGGTTCTGGTTCATTCCGGGTGACCTGTTCATCGGGCCAGCCCTGACTACTAAGGAGCTCCGGACATGAGCGTGCTACCCGGCTGAAGCAACGTGGCGGTGTTTGGCCCAATTGGATTCGACAAGGAAGCAGTCATGTCAGACGTAATCGTGCTTATCGGCACCGGATCGATCGGGCAGGCCATTGCGCGCCGCGTCAGCCCCGGCAAGCAGGTCCTGCTTGCCGATCTGCAGCGCAAGAACGCGGAGGCGGTTGCGCAAGTGATGGCCGATGCCGGGTTTGACGTGCGCCCGACCACGGTGGACGTGACCTCCCGAACATCCATCGACGCACTGGTTCGGGAGGCCGTGGCGCTTGGCAAGGTCACCGGCGTGATCCATTCGGCCGGCGTCTCACCATCCAGCGCATCCCCGGCCATGATCTTCAAGGTTGATTTGTATGGCACCGCTGCCGTGCTGGAGGCTTTCGGCGCTGTCATTGCCCGCGACGGAGCGGGGCTGGTCGTCTCTTCCCAGGCAGGGCATCGGCTGGAGGCGTTGACGCCCGAGCAAACCCGGGCGCTGGCAACGACACCAAGCAGCGAATTGCTCGATCTGTCCATGCTCCAGCCGCAACAGGTCACGGACTCGCTCCGGGCCTACCAGATCGCCAAGCGCGGAAGCTCGCTGCGCGTGCAGGCCGAGGCGGTGCGATGGGCCAGGCGCGGTGCGCGGCTCAATGCCATCAGTCCCGGCATCGTTGTCACGCCGCTTTCCAGAAAAGAGCTGAGTGGCCCGCACGGGCAGGGCTATCAGCGCATGATCGAGGTATGTGCGGCTGGACGCGCCGGCACGCCGGATGAAATCGCCTCGCTCGGGGCCCTGTTGATGGGCCCGGAGGGGCAATTCATTTCCGGCAGTGATTTCTTGATGGATGGCGGGGTCACCGCAGCTTACTGGTTTGGTGATCTGGCGCCGGAGTAACCCCTGCCAGGGCAGATACCCTGGGTGATCCTGAATCGAAGGTCGAATCGGAATGACTGGAAACCCGGATGACGAGCAACAAGTCGGTTCGCCGCCGAGCCGCAGCTTGCTGCCCTGGCGACAATTGCAGCGAGCCCTGCTCAGGCCCGATGTCGACCGGCAGGCGCTGGACCGTGCGCTGGCCGAGGCCGGCAAGCGCCAGGATGCGCCGATCCTTTGGCTGCTCGGCAGCGCCCAGTCCGGCAAGACTTCCATTATCCAGGCGCTGACCGGAAGCGATCGGGCCGTCATTGGCAACGGTTTCCAGCCCTGTACCCGTACCGCCGAGGTCTATGACTTTCCCGCCCAGGCGCCGGTCGTGCGCTTTCTCGACACCCGCGGGCTGGGTGAAGTGGCCTACGATCCGGCCGCGGATATCGCCGAGTGCGAGGCCCGTGCGCACCAGTTGCTCGTGGTCATGAAAGTGACCGAGACCCGCCCGGCCGCATTGATCCAGGTACTGGAAACCGTGCGCAAACGTCACCCCGAATGGCCGGTGGTCATTGCCCAGACCTGCCTCCACGAGGCCTGGGCCGACCCGAACGATGGCCACGTGTCGCCGTATCCGTTTGCGGACGAACATTGGACTGATCGGGTGCCGGCCGATCTGCGTCGGCTGATTCTTGCCCAGCGTGATGCGGTCGGGCCGCTGCCCGGCAGTGGCCCGGTGCTGTGGGTGCCGCTGGACTTCACTCAGCCCGAAGACCAGATTGAGCCCCGGCATTACGGGCTCGAAGCGCTGTGGGGCGCGTTGGAACAGGCGTCATCACTGGGCCTTAAGGCGCGCCTGTTGGCTGATCCCGGGGTCCTGGATGTTTACGCCAGCAGCGCGCACCCGCAGATTGTTGGCTACAGCCTGGCGGCAGCGACGGTGGGCGCGCTGCCGCTGGTGGACCTGGCCGGCGTTCCGGCCCTGCAAGTACGCATGCTGCAGGTGCTGGCCGGGCTGTACGGCCTGCGCTGGACCCGGCGCAGCAGCAGCGAATTCATTGGCCTGCTGGGTGGTGGATTTGCCGTTGGCTACGGCTTGCGCATGGCCGGACGCAGTCTGGTCAAGCTGATTCCGGGCTGGGGTCAGACGGTGGGTGCGGTATGGGGCGCCGGGGCCAGTGGGGCGCTGACTTTCGCTCTGGGCAAGACCGCCTGTGTCTACCTGCAGCGCCGCAGCGAGGGCCTGGAGGTTGACGCCGACAGGCTGCGCCGGACCTGGGCTGAGTCGCTGGCCCGGGGTCGGCAACTGCTCGAACAGGAACAACAGCAGGAACGGCGATGAAACCGATATTCATGCGTTTCGGACGGCTGCGAATTGCTGCCGTGGTGGTCTCGGTGCTGCCGCTGAGTGTCTTGCCAGTGCTTGGCGTCATCTGGTTGTGGCAGTCCTCGCAGATCCTGGCCTGGCTGGGCATCACCGCCCTGGCCGCCTTGATCGGTCTGGGCCTGAACCAGATTGCAGTCCGGCGCGAGCAGCGTGCTTTGCCCGAGTCCGACACCGGGCCGGCGCCGCACTGGCCCCCGGTGGCTGACGAATGCTGGAAGCAGATCGAACAGCTGGCCGACGAGGCCACCATCAAGGAGTGGCCGCTGAACGACGCTGCCGGCCTGATGCGGCTGGCAAGGCAGGTGCTTGAACAGGTTGCAGGCCACTTTCATCCTGGAACCGGCAAGCCATTGCTGGAAATGACGCTGCCGCATACCCTGGCGGTGATCGAGCGGGCGGCCCGCGAACTGCGTGACGACATCACCAGCAATATTCCCTTCAGCCATCAACTGCGACTTGGCACCGTGGCCCGGGCCAGCAGCTGGCGCGACTGGTTCAAGCGCCACGAAGGCTGGTACCGGGCCGGTCGTTTCGTGTTTGCCCCCCAGTCAGCGGTGGTGGCTGAACTCAGACGGGCCGTGGGCAACCAGGCTTTCCAGCATGGTTCTGCCCAGATTCAGAACTGGCTGCTGCGCGAATACATTCGCAAGCTGGGCTACCACGCCATTGAGCTCTACGGGGGCTATGCCCGGGTGGAAGAAGGGCGCGACCTGGAACTTTCCAGCGATCGGTCGACGGCAGATCAAGCTCAGGCAGGCAGCGAAGCGCAGGCCAATGAGCCGCTGCGAATTCTCTTGCTGGGGCGCACCAACGCAGGCAAGTCCAGCCTGATCAACGCCCTTTTTGGCGAGCTGACCGCGGCCACGGACCTGTTACCGGATACAACCACGCAAGTCATCCCTTACCGGCTGGACCGCGACGACCAGCTTCAGGCACTGGTCTTCGACACCCCGGGTTTCGACGGCGAGTTGTTTGCCGACAGGGCCCTGGCCCATACCGCACGCAGCGCCGACCTCATCCTCTGGGTCAGTGCCGCCAACCGTGCCGATCGAGCCCAGGAGCGTGCAAGGCTGGACCAGATCCGTGGGCTATTCGATGATCCAGCCGTCAGCGCCCCGCCTGTGCTGGTGGTCATGAGCCACATCGACCGTCTGCGACCGCTTCGAGAGTGGAATCCGCCTTACCCGCTCAACCCGCCCACGGGCACCAAGGCAAAAAATATCGTCGATGCGCTGACCGCCGTGTCCAGTGACCTGGGGGTTCCGGTAGACCGGGTCATCCCCGTGTGTCTGGCCGAGCAGCGTCGCTACAATATTGATGACGCGCTGTGGGCCGCAATGCTCTTTGATCAGCCAGCTGCAAACCGCGTCCGCCTGCTGCGCTGTGTGCAAGCGCGGCGCCAGGAGGAGAACTGGGCTTTGCTGCGCCGCCAATTGGTCAATGCAGGCCGAATTCTTGTCCAGACCGGTGCGAAAGCCCGGCTGAACTGAATCCGGGCTTGACGAACTGCCCAGGCCTGCGGGGATCGTGAGTATTCCAACCCGATCCGCCACAAGCTCGTGGCCGAGGCTGCCAATCTGGCTTGAAAGACCCTGGTTTACGGTTTAGTCTGATTGGCGAATGCATCGTGGCCGATTGGCCGCAGGCGATATGGCAAAGTCGGCGAAAAAGGTCCGCTCGGATCGCATGAGGGAAACCGGGCGCGTCACGCAGAAAGCACCCGTGACGGCCAGCGCGCCCCCGGTCAATGGTCGCTCGCGCACCCTGGACCGCACTGCGGCTGCGGCTCTTGGTCGCTTGACCCTGGGCGTTTCTCCCCATGCGATTTTCGATGCCTGGACTGACTGGGCTCTGCATCTGGCTCGCTCGCCGGGTCGGCAGCTTGAACTGGCCGAACACGCGGCCGATAACGCGTTCAGGCTGATGCGTTTCGGCGCCGAGTCGCTGGCCGGTCGCGAGGTTGAGCCGCCCTTCAAGCCACACGCTTACGATCGCCGCTGGCAGCACAAGGGCTGGCGCAAAGCGCCTTTCAGCCTGCTCCAACAGGCATTTCTTGCCCATCATGACTGGTGGGAAAAGGCCAGCAGCGACCAGCGCGGCCTCAAGCGCCAGACCAGCCAGCGCACGGCTTTCATGGTCCGTCAGGCCCTGGACTGGCTGTCGCCCTCAAACTTTCCGCCGCTAAACCCGGAGATTCTCGAAACCACGCGCAAAACCGGTGGACGCAACTTCGTCGACGGGTTCAGCCATTTCGTCGAAGACATGGCACGGGCTGTTACCCAGACCCACGCACCCATCCCGCCGGAATTCGCTTTGGGCGAGCACCTGGCCTGCACGCCCGGCGAGGTGATCTACCGGAACGAGATCATGGAGCTGATCCAGTACCATCCACAGACGGAAAGCGTTCATCCCGAGCCGGTACTGATCGTTCCGGCCTGGATCATGAAGTACTACATCCTTGATCTTTCGCCGGACAATTCGCTGATCAACTGGTTGGTCGGGCAGGGACATACGGTGTTCGCGATCTCCTGGGTCAATCCGGGCGCTGACCAGGCCGAGCTGTCGCTGGAGGACTACCGCAAGCGTGGCATCCTGGCCGCACTGGATGCCATCGAAGCCATCATGCCGGGGCGGCGTGTGCATGCCAACGGCTACTGCCTGGGTGGCACCTTGCTGGCGATTGCCGCAGCCACCATGGCCCGCGACGGTGACGAGCGTCTGGCCTCCGCCACGTTGATGGCAGCGCAGGTTGATTTCGCCGAGGCCGGCGAACTCCTGCTGTTCCTGGACGAAAGTCAGATTGCCTTTCTTGAAGACCTGATGTGGGCCCAGGGCTACCTGGACCGACCGCAGATGGCATTTGCTTTCGCCGCCATTCGCTCCGAAGACCTGATCCACACGCGCAACGTTCGTCGCTATCTGCTGGGCCTGAAGGACATGCCCAGCGATATCCGGGTCTGGAACGGAGATACCACGCGCATGCCGGCGCGCATGCACTCGGAATATCTGCGCGGCATCTTTCTGGAAAATCGTATCAGTGCCGGGCGTTTCGCCGTCGAAGGCCGGGTTATTGCGCTCAAGGACATTCGCGTCCCCGTATTTGTGGTCGCCACGGAGACCGACCACATCGCACCGTGGCGCTCGGTCTACAAGACCCAGTTGTTTACCCACTGCGATCTGCACTTCGTGCTGACCCGCGGCGGCCATAACGTCGGCATCCTGAGTGAACCCGGCCACCCGCGCCGCCACTACCGGCTGGGTCACCGCCCGCCGGATGCTCGATACATGGATGCCGATACCTGGCTGGCGCAGGCAGAGTTGCACGAGGGCTCCTGGTGGCCGGAATACGGTCGCTGGCTTGCCGCCCATAGTGGTGAACGCACTTGTCCACCCGCCATGGGCGCACCTGAACAGGGCTATGCGTCGCTGTGCGCGGCACCGGGTACCTACATCTTCCAGACTTGAGCGCCGATACGTCCTGCCTGGGTTTCGCACCCATGCCAGCCGGCGGAACAGGGTCCACAGATAATGGGTTATATCCGGATCCCGCAAGCC
>RECK01000252.1 GCA_007694055.1 Wenzhouxiangella sp. | reverse complement strand
GTCGGCGTAAACCAGGTACAGCGTGGCCCAGCGCTCGGCCCCCTCGATCAGCGGCAGCGGCTTGAGCGCGCCGCTTTCCAGTTCGCGCTGGATGATGTGCTCGGCATACCAGGCAAAGCCCAGTCCCATGCAGGCAGCGCGAATGGAGGTTGCCTTGGCGGTTACCGTCCAGCGTTGCTCGGTCACCTGCAGGGCCCCACCGCCTGCTGGCTGGGCGCCCGTGTCGCGCACGATCAGGTGGCGGTGGCCACGGAGGTCATCCATGGTCAGCGCGCGACCCAGCTGGTGCAGCGGGTGGTCGGGTGCGGCTGCGGCAACGAAGCGCACCGGCATCAGGGCGTCGCCAATGAAGCCCCCCGGAATGCTGGAAGCAATGGCCATGTCGACCCGCCCCGAGATCAACAGATCGCTGGTTCCGGCCAGCACCGACTCATGCAGCTGGATGCGCATTTGCGGCTGCTCGGCGGATAGCTCGCCCAGGCACTCCAGCAACAACCAGGTTGGAAAGATGATTTCGGCGGCGATGCGCAGCTCGGCCTCCCAGCCGGCCGCGACCTGGGCGGCGGCGCGCTCAAGGCGCCCGGCTTCGGCCAGCAGCGCACGGCCGCGCCGGTACAGCATCTGTCCTGCCGGTGTCAGTTCAGCCTTGCGGCCATGGACTTCAAGGGCCTTGAGGTCAAGCAGCAGTTCAAGCCGATGGACGGCATGGCTGATCGTCGACTGCGAGCGGTTCAGCGCGGCAGCGGCCTGGGCATAGCCACCGCAATCGACCACGGCGACCAGGGCTCGCCACTGCGCAAGCGTAATCCTCGGGTCATCCATCTGCGTGCTCGGAATACATTTCGATAAAATCGATTGATATACCCGATATTTTGCGCTTTTTTATCGATAAATCCAACAGTATCTTGGCAGCTACCGTTCAGTGCCCTTATTGGAGCGCCATCATGAAAACATTGCTTGTCATCAAATCCAGCCTTTTCAATGGTTCCGGACAGTCCAGTCAGCTGGTCGATCGCTTCGCCCGGCAGTGGCGGGTGAATCACCCTGATGGACGTGTGCTGTTGCGCGATCTGGCCGCAGATCCCGTCCCCCACCTTTCGGCCGAGGCGGTCCAGGGTTTCGGTTTGAGCCCCGATCAGCGCAGTTCGGCTCAGCAGGCTTCAGCCGCGATTTCGGACAGTCTGATCGCCGAGCTCAGGCAAGCTGATGCCGTGGCTATCGGACTGCCGATGTATAACTTCACCGTGCCGTCCACCTTCAAGGCCTGGATGGATCACGTCGCCCGCGCCGGCGTCACCTTCGAGTACACCGAATCCGGTCCGCGCGGTCTGCTTGAATCCAGGCCGGTTTACGTTCTCGCCGCTCGCGGCGGTCAGTACCAGGGCACCGAGGCCGACACCCAGACCGGCCTGGTGCGCAGCTTCCTCGGCTTTATCGGCTTGCGCGATGTTCAATTCGTCTACGCTGAGGGCTTGGCCATGGGTGAGGAAGCAGCCGCACGCTCACTGGGTGTGGCGGGCGAGCAGATTGATCGCCTCGCCGCCTGAAGCCCGCCGATACCAGCTATTGGAGACCCTGATCATGAGTACACGTCCCTTGCAAAGCATCATCCAGTCCGTGCCCACATCCGATGGCGCGGGCGTCAAGCTGCGCCGCAGCCTCGGTTCGAGCCAGTTCGCCCGGCTTGACCCGTTTTTGATGCTGGATGAGTTTTATTCGGACAACCCGGATGACTACATCGCCGGCTTCCCGGCCCACCCGCACCGCGGTTTCGAGACCGTGACCTACATGCTTGACGGACGCATGGAGCACAAGGATCACCTTGGCAACACCGGCGACCTGGGGCCGGGCAGCGTGCAGTGGATGACAGCCGGCCGCGGTGTCATCCACTCGGAGATGCCGCGCCAGAGCGAGGGCCGCATGCGCGGGTTCCAGCTCTGGATCAACCTGCCTGCGGCCGAGAAAATGAAGCCGGCCGACTACCGAGACATTCCGGCTGGCAGCATCCCCGAGCTGGAATTTGACGGCGGGTTGGTGCGGGTCATTGCGGGGACGCTACGGCTCAATGGGCAGCAAGTTTCAGGGCCTGTCAATGGCCCCGGTTCGGACATGGCGACCGACCCGCTTTACTGGGACCTGCACCTGGATCCGGCCCGCCAGGTCACCCTGCCGCTGACCCGCGGCCACAGCGCCTTTGTCTACCTGTACGACGGTAGGGCCAGCATTGGCGGCGAATCCCTGCCGCATCGCGCTGCCGGCATCCTTGGTGATGGTGATCGGCTCAACCTGGTCTCCGGCAGTGACGGCGCGCGCCTGCTGATTCTGGCCGGCAAGCCGCTCAACGAACCCGTGGTTCAGTACGGTCCGTTCGTGATGAACACGCGTGAGGAAATCGAGCAGGCCTTGTCGGACTATCGTTCAGGACGCCTGACCACGCAGACCGCTTCGGCCTGAGCAGGTCCCTGTCGAGCGGCCGGGGCCCAATCCAGGGCTTGATCCGGCTTATGCCGGATCGGTGCAGACTCGGTTGCGGCCGCTTTCCTTGGCCCGGTACAGGGCCTGGTCGGCACGGTCAATGACCTCATCGAGGTCGCGTTCGCTATCGCGGGTAATGGTCACGCCCGCGCTGATCGTGATCGCCACTTCGTCCTGGTCGACGCGCAGCGGCCGGGCTGCGACCGCCTGGCGGACTCGCTCCAGGCTGACGACGGCCTCTTCCAGGCTGCACAGCGGCAGGACCACGAGAAACTCCTCGCCACCCCAGCGACCAACCCAGTCGCTGTCGCGCACGCTCTGCTTGAGGAGTTTGCCGACTTGCCGGAGCACTTCGTCGCCGGCTTCGTGGCCGAGGGTATCGTTGACGCGCTTGAAGTGGTCCAGGTCGACCATGGCGAAGGCACAGGGTCGGCCATCGCGATTGGACAGGGCGCGCTGACGACGGGCAACCGCGGCAATGCCGCGGCGGTTGAGCAGGCCGGTCAGTTCGTCGTGCCTGACCAGGTAGGCGAGCTTCAGCTCGGTGCGCTTGCGCCGGGTGATGTCCTGGATCAGGCCCACCATCGTCAAGAGCTGCCCGCTTTCGTCAACCTCGGCTTTCTCGGCCCGGTCCAGAATCCAGATCCAGTGACCATCTCGATGGCGGATGCGGTACTCGATTTCCAGCGGCGTGCCGGCCTCAAACAGGTATTTCTCGGTCAGCCTTACCGATCGGTCGCGATCTTCCGGATGAAGTCGCGCCTGCCAGCTTGACCAGTCGAGCTGCAGTTGGCCCGGCTGGTAGCCGAGAATCTGCAGGTAGCGGTCATCGATCTCGATGGAACGGTCGGCCAGGGTTACGGTGTAGAAACCGATACCGCCCGTCTCAAGGGCGAGGTCGAGCTTGTCTTGAGACCTGGCCAGCGCGCTTTCCGCCTCGACGCGTGCGGTGATGTCCCGACCCACGCCGGTCAGGCTCGTTATCTTTCCGCTACGGTCACGAACAGCGGTCAGCGACCAGCCCAGCCAGCGCCAGCCTGTGTCGGTCTGCATCCGGATCTCCAGGTAACTGGTATGCGCCGGCCCAAGCACCTGGCTGAGCGCCGCCTCGGCATTCTCGATGTCGTCCGGATGGACTCGATCCAGGAATGCGCTGCCGACGAGCTTTTCCCGGGGCTCGCCGAACAACTTACAGTAGCTGGGGCTGACGAACGCCAGGCGTTGCCACAGATCCAGGCGCACGACCAGATCGACCTGGTTTTCGACGAGCACCCGGTAAGACGCCTCTACAGCCAGCGCCTGCTGTGTTTCTCGCACCCGGAGCAGGATGGCCACGGCGGCCACTGGCATCTGCGCCAGCGAGGCGATGCCCCAGAGTTCGCTCAGCTGGTTGGTAGCACCGAGCCAGCCAGTATTGTGAAGGGCTTGCAAAAGGGTAACGGCGAGCACCGGCGTAAACATCAGCAGCATGGCCAGCGCGCGTTCACGCGCCTGGGACAGCATGAACAGAAACAAGGCGAACATGGCCAGCGGTGCGACAACGACCAGGACCAGGAAATAGGGTGCGACCAGCGCGTAGTGGCCGCTGATCGCGACAAGCGCAAAGATCAGGCTGATCGTCGCCAGCACATGGATCAGGGCGTTGAGGCGTGGATATATGTGTCGTGGCTCCAGGTAGCTCAATGAGAACCACAACATCAACGCGGTGGCCATGGCGGCAAACACGCCGATCAGGTTGTCGGACAACCACGGTTGTTCCGGGTAAATCAGGATCTGATCGTAGCCATTGAGGACGAACTGGAAGCCGAGAAAACACAGCAGGTAACCCGCGGCCAGCACAAACACCCGCTGACGCAGCCAGACAGCGGCCAGGACCGCGATCAGTGCGGCGGTCAGGATCATGCCGAAGAAAAACCCCTGGCGGGTGGCACGCTGGCTGCTGCTGGCGGCGAAGCTGGCCTGGTCGCTGAGCTGCGCGCTCAGGTTGATGACGGAATTGCTTTCAACGCGTAGAAACCAGGTCTGAGGCTGGGTTGTCACGAGCATGGGCAGGGTCGTTTCGGCCCTGGCCACGGCGCGCTCGCTGACGGGAACATGATCGCCGGCGCGCAACAGCGAGAAGCTGCCGTCGCCTTGGGGTCGGTAAAAATCAATCCGGTTGATGAATGGTGGCCAGATCACCAGCACCAGGTTGGCCGGCGTCCTATCGGTGCGAGACAGGTCCAGTCGCAGCCAGAAAACATCGGAGGAAAAACCCTGGCGCAGTGTGTGTCCGTCCAGGGGTTCGAAGGCCGCTGCCGGCATGGCGCTGATCGCCTCGATATCGAGCCGGTGGTCGGGGTCGCGCAACAACCCGGCACCTTTGAATGCCGGCGTACCCCGGCCCGCCACGTCGGCGGGCTGGAGTACACGTGCCGAGCCAGTGTAGCCTGGTGCGGATTCAGCGCCGGCTGCCAGGCCGTCGAGGGCCGGCAGCGCAAACAGCAAGAGGGTCAGCAGCAGGGCGATTGACCCGGCCAAACGGGGGCGGGTCACGACGCTTTCCTGCCGGCGCCCCGCCACCGCTCACCTCAAGCCTGCATCGCGATCAGATCGCGTAGCGCAGCACGGCAGCCAGGCTGGCTTCGCCCGGAATATCAGCCTTGCGCACGCCCAGCAGGCGACCGCCGGTAGCCAGGGTGCGCCCGGCAATTTCATCGACCACGCCGTAGTTGTCGGCGCCGGCCTCGTCGACCAGGGTCACTTCACCGGTCTGTTCATCGACCCGGCCATGGATGACCTCGTCGATGGCGACCAGCAAGGTGTCGACGGCACCGAAGGTGGCGGCCCGGGCAGCCTGGGCCAGGTCGGTGGTCGCGCGCCCTTCGCTTTCGCGCAGGCGGTAAAGATCGTGGAATCGGGCGATGGAGGCGGCATGGCGTTGATCGAGAATGGGACGAGCGCGATCAGACAGTTCATGGGCGGGAACGCGCACCGGGCTGGTTTCGATTGCCTGCTCGGCGAACTCCGGGTAGGTGTTGACCGAGCGGTAAATGGACAGCAGCGGCTCGGTGGCGGCCAGGATCAGCGGCTCGTGGCGACCGGCCAGCAGCGGACGCAGGGCGGCGTCGACCATGCGGCAGAACTTGCGCAGGTGCACTTTCTGGCCTTCGCTGCCGTGCAGGCGCCCCGACGAGTGCGAGCGGGTGTTGACCGTGCCGGTGCCGACTGCCGAGGCGGCATCCTTGGGCATGTTGGCAATTTTCAGGGTTTCGGCCGGCATGTCGCTGAATACTTCGATGACGCGGACTTCGTTTTCGGCCAGGGCCAGGACGAAGGCATGCTGGGGCATGCTGATGGCGCGAATCAGCGGCTTGAGAAAGAAGCGATCCGAGACCTCGACCATCGGTTCCAGGTGGGTCGGCAGACGGTAGCTGCGGTGCGAGTCGGGAGAAGCGAAGATGGCCAGGCTGTTGGCCTGGAAGGTCCAGAAGTCCTCGTCTTCGGTGACTTCCTCAAGCTGTTCGGTCACAGCCCAGCGGGTGCGCTTGTCCACGCCGGCTTTTTCAAGCTGGGCGTCGGCTTCCTTGATCAGGTTGGACAGGGTGATGCCGGCAGAGCCAATATTCTGGGTCTGCGGGGTCGTCTTGAGATAGATCGATACGCTGGCCGGATGGCGCTCGGCAACCAGGGTCTGCAGCTCCGGCTGGGTCGGGATGTCAACATGCAACATGTTCGTGAAATTCCTTGTGTCAAATCATATGGAAGAGAAATCAGATCAGGTGACGCTGCGCGTAGGCGTCCTGCCAGTGCGAAGCCTGGCGCCCCGCAACCTCGGTATCAAAGTAGTGCCTGAAACGCCGACGGTCTTCGGGCTGGTCTTTCAGCGCCGATCCAATGATGAAGTGTAGCAGCTGGCGCATGTCGAGCTGCCCTTCTGAATAGTAAAAGGCATGGACGCTCAGGGCGTGGGCAACGCCGACGGCTTCGGCGGTCGACATGGTGGCACCGGCCAGGCGATCGGTGCTGCGCCCGTCCAGGGTCTGGCCGTTTCTAAGCTCGTGGAAAATCGTGACCAGCACCTCGATGACCTCCCGGTCCAGGTTGACCTCGATACCGGACTGCTGGTTGGCCCTGGCGGTCTCGCGCTCGACCACGTCGATTTCATCTTCCAGCGAACGAATGGCCGGAATGATCTCGAAGTTCATGCGTCGCTTCAGTGCCGCACTCATGCGGTTGACGCCTTCATCAATGCTGTTGGACGTGGCGATCACGTTGAAGCCGGCCCGGGCGTACAACACGCCGGCCTCGCCGCTGAGCTCGGGTACGGTAATGACGCGTTCAGACAGAATCGAAAGCAGCGCATCCTGCAGCGGCTGCGGGCAGCGCGCTACCTCCTCGAAACGCACGATCTTGCCATCGCGCATGCCGCGGTAGATCGGGCTGGGGACCAGGGCTTCCAGCACCGGCCCCTTGCTGGCGACAATGGCCTCGTTCCAGCTGTAGAGCAGCTGGTTGACCTGGCTGACCGCGCCACCCTGAACGGTCAGCGAAGAGTCGCCGGTAATGGCCGCGGCAATCAGTTCGGACAGCCACGACTTGGCCGTGCCGGGTTCACCAACCAGCAGGCAGCCACGGTCGGTCAGCAGGCCGATGACAATGCGGGTGATCACGCCCTGGTCGGCGACGATCTTGGGCTGGACGTCCAGGTCGGCATCGCCCAGCACGAACTTCTCGACCGCAATGGGCGAAAGGTTCCAGCCGGGCGGAACCGGATGAGGGTCCCACTTGGCCAGGCGCGCAAGTTCGGCCCGGTAGTAAATCTCGGCCGGCTGGCGCTGCAGCGGTTTCTGCTTGCTCATCGATTGCTCCTGCGGCCACCGCGCTGTTCCGGGGCCATGCGTTCCTGGGGCAGGATGCGTGGCAGCTCACTCAACGGGATGGTGCCGGCGATGACGTGGTCCAGCGCGCTGTCGCGCATGGTCATCAAGCCGGCGTCGAGCGCCTGCCAGCGCAGCTCGCCGACCGGCGGCTGACGCGAGATCACGTTGCGGATTTCATCATTGACGGTCAGGAACTCCACCACCGCAATACGGCCGCGGGTGCCGCGTCCGCTGCACTCGACGCAGCCGCGGCCCTCGAAGCATCGAAACCCGGGTGGAACGCGCTCGGGAAACAGCTCGGCCAGAATGACCGGATCAGGCTCGGCCGGCTGCCGGCAATGCGGGCAGATACGCTTGGCCAGGCGCTGGGCAATCACGGCCAGCAGCTCGCCGGCGATCGAGTTGGCCAGGATGTCGAGATCGAACAGGCGTTGCAGGGCATCGACCGCATCGTTGCTGTGCAGGGTCGACAGCACCAGGTGGCCGGTCTGTGAAGCCCGTATCGCTTCCAGCGCGGTCTCCGCGTCGCGGATCTCGCCGACCAGGATGACGTCAGGGTCCTGGCGAACGAACGAGCGCATGGCATCGGCAAAGTTGAAGCCGATTTCCGACCGCGCCCGGGTTTGCTGGATGTTGTCGATGGAATACTCGATCGGATCTTCTACCGTGATCACCTTGCGCCGACCGTCATCGGCCAGGGCTTGCAGGGCCGCGTAGAGGGTGGTCGACTTTCCCGATCCGGTCGGGCCCACCACCAGCACCAGGCCGGCCGGGTTGTCGAGCAGGCGCTGGTACAACTGGGCAACGCGCTGTGCCATCCCCAGTTCAGCCAGCCCCAGCACCCGCCCGGTCTGCGAGAGCAGGCGGATGACGGCATGCTCGCCGTGCAGGGAGGGCTGGATCTGGACTCGAAGATCGTAGTTGGTCGAGCCCACCCGCATTTGCGAGCGCCCGCCCTGGGGCAGGCGGCGTTCGGCGATGTTGATTTCGGCCCGCACCTTGATCACGTTGATCAGGCCGGCGTGATCGCGCGGGGTGAGCTTGTAGTGGGTCAGGTCATGCAGCTCGCCATCGGCGCGAATGCGGATGCGAATCCGGTCGCCGTAGCGCTCGATATGCACATCGCTGGCATTGGCGCTGACGGCGTCGAGGAGAATGGCCTCGTAGATGGAAACCAGGTAGTGGCTGATTTCCTGCGACTGGGGATCGAGCAGGTCCTTGTCGCCCTGGCTTTTGGGGGGCTCTTCGCTGCTGGCCGCGACCGGCTCTTCGCTCCAGTGCAGCATTTGCTTGCTGCGCTGGGTCAGCTCCAGCGCTGACCAGATCCGGCGGAAGCTGGTCGGGGTGACCAGCGCCATGCGCAGACGGTAGTTGCCCGACATGCGGGCCAGGTCATCGAGGCTGGCATCCGGATTATCGGAAACGACCAGCACGGCGTCCTTGTCTGCCTTGACCGGAATCAGGCGCTGATTGTCCAGGAAGGTCTTGGAGAAGCGTCTGAACAGCGCCACGTCCAGGTCGTCGAGCAGTTCCTCGGCCTGCATGTAGACAACGCCACGCTGGGTCGCGATATTGCGGTAGAACTCGGCATCATCGACATGCAGTCGCCGCCGTACCACGTTGATTACCGGCTCCCGGTTGCGTGCCGCTTCCGTCCTGGCATCCTCGAGCTGCTGCTCGTCGATGTAGTCCAGGTCGATCAGGATTTCGCCGGTGTCGCGGTTGAAGTTGACCGGACCGAGTTCGGCTCGGACGGGCCCGACTTTCCCGCCTCGCAGATAACTCACCAGGTTCGGCATCATGGGCTCGTCACCCTCCAGGGTGAACAGGCGGCCGTCAGGATCCAGTTGCGCGAGCAGCTGGCTGGTGTCTTCGATATCGCAGGTGCAGATGATCAGGTCGAACGGAGCGCTTTCCGGCGCGCCATGCTGGCCGTCGGCGACTCGCAGTGAAATTGCCTGCGTATCGGTCTTGCGCCAGTTTTCCCTGGCGATGTCGGCAATGGCCGCTTCGCGTTCAACGACATCAAGCCGGCCGACCAGTTGACGCAGCACGGCCGGCAGGTAGCCGGCACCGCTGCCCACGACCAGGGCCCGGGTCGCTGGCGTCAGGGGCGTGACGCGCTGGAGGATATGGCGCACCGCCGCCTGGGTCGGAATGCTGCGACCGGACATGAGCTTGCGCAGGTCGGCCGAGGCGATGAATCCTGATCGGGGTACGGCCGCCAGCGCCAAATCCAGGCGCGGATCGAAGTTTTTCATGGCGCTTGCAGGGCGGCTGGTGCCGCCCGGCTTTCCCCCTTTTGTGGAGCTGTTGACTTCCCCTACATTAGCAAAATTGCGAATGTAAGGGCAGTTTTTGCTGCTTTGGTGCCGTGGCGACGGCGTAGTCAGTCGCCGCGCGGCAGGATCAGGGCGGCCACGGCGCGGCGGTTTTCGCTCATCAGTACGTTGAAAGTGCGACAGGCGGCCGGCAAGGTCATGCACTCCAGGCCGATGCCTTGTTCAAGGAAGCGCCTTTGCAGAATCGGGTCGGGCAACTGCTGGCGCTCACCGACGCCTAACAGCACCACCTCCGGCGATAGCTTGAACAAGGGTTGCAGGGTCTCGTCATCGAGATCGCCCAGGGCGTGCACGGGCCAGTCGGTTTGAAGCAGGCGGGCGCCTACCAGCAGACTGGTGGCGATACGCTGATCGTCGACCCAGACTGCGTTCGGCTCGGCGCGACGAATGACGTGGTGGTTACCGGGCCGGTGCTCGGTCAGTTGCATGGCAGATCAGGGCAGTGCGATCTTGGGCTTGTCAGGATGTCGCCGATAGTAGCAGGCGACCTGCCCGATCTGGTGAACAAGCTCGGCCCGGGTGGCACGTTGTATCTGCGTGATCCACTCATCGCGCTGTTCGCGCTCGGTGCGCAGACGAATCTTGATCAGTTCGTGATGTTCCAGGGCCTGCTCGATCTCGGCCATGACATTCTCGTTCAGGCCCTTGTCGGCCACCATCACCACCGGATCAATGTGATGGGTCAATCCACGGAGATACTTCTTCTGGGCATTGGTCAGGGACATGGAGTGCTGGCCGGGTTGATTGACCGGCTAGTTTAACCCGGCTATTACATGAATATCCGGGGTAAACCAGGCCCGAAGTCATGATGGCCATGACCTCGGGCCTTTGCGGTTGATTCCGATGCGGGAGGTTCGGTTCGGTCAGAACTCTTCTTCGAGTTCTTCGATCGCCTCTTCAGCGTCCTCACCCAACTCATCGAGGGCGTCGCGCGCGTCTTCGACGGCTTCGTCAACCTCGCGGCCGGCTTCCTCGGCCGGGCCCGGGTCACGACAGCCGGTCAGGCCAGCGCTCGCCAGAAAGGCGATAGCCAGGCCAAAGAACAAAGCGCGGATGGTCAGTTTGCCTGCCCTATTCATGATCAGTCCTCCATCAATTCATTGAATTTCCTGGCAATGGACTCTTTGCTGTCACCGTATTTTTCGCGAATCCGGGCGATCAGTTCATCCTTGTTGCCTTCGGCTTTCTTGACGTCGTCATCGGTGAGATCGCCCCACTGCTGCTTGACCTTGGCAGTGAAACGATCCCACTTGCCTTGAGCCTGATCATCGTTCATGGATCTTCTCCTTCGTTTGCAATCAATCCCCAACCCTACAAGTTCCGGCCAGGGCTTGCGTTAACCTGGGTTAAGGCGAACAGCCAACAGTGGCGTTAGGCTGATCTTTCATCAAAAACAAGGATACCCTTCGATGTTGTCCTGGGCATTGATTTTCCTGATCGTCGCCATCATTGCAGGCGCGCTGGGCTTGACCGGTATCGCCGGCACGGCAACGAATATTGCCTGGATCCTGTTCGTGATCGGTCTGATCGTGGCCCTGATCTTCTTCCTGAGTGGCCGCAGGCCGCCAGTCTGACTCGGGATGCGGGTCCTGCCGGGGATGGCCCGGCGGGCACCCTCAGTCCTGCCCGGCGTGGTTCCAGCGCAATCGACAGTCCAGGTAATCGCGCTCGAACTCGGCCAGATCGGCCAGCGCATCAATATCCAGAATCCTGATCCGGCCATTGTCTGCCGCAACCAGGCCGCGCTTGCGCAGTACAGCCATGGTGCGGCTGACGTGGACCGCTGAGAGTCCGAGCGCATCGCCAATGACCGACTGATTCAGCGGCAGTTCGAAATCGTCGTTATCCGATCCAAGCCGGACCTGGAATTCCAGCAGGAAGTGGGCGAGGCGTTGCACGGCCGGGCGCCTGCCGATACTGATCATGCGCTCGGTCAGCATGGCCTGTTCCCGGGCCATGACGATGAAGAAAAGCTCTCCCAGGCCTGGTGCCCGGGTGAAGACGTCTTTCAAGTGCGTTCTTGGAAAAGGGCAGGCTTCTACATCGGTCAGGGCAACGATCTCGGCATGGGTCTGGTCGAAGCCCATTTCCCGCAAGCCCATGATCTGGCCGGGCAGAAAAATGTCCAGCACCTGGCGCTGGCCATCGGCAAGCACGCGCACCGCGCAGGCCCAGCCCCTGTGCAGGGTGAAGAATTGACTGGCTTGCGCGCCGATAACCTGCAGTCGCTCCCCCGCGTGGTAGGACTTGAGGTCACGCTCCAGGCTGGCCAGCACGTCGATCTCGCCGGCGTCGAGATCGCGCAGTTCGGAGAACTTGTGAACGATGCAGCTTTCCTCGGACACGGCATCAGGTCCCGGTTGGATTCCGTGATTCTAATTCTGATTGGGTTTCCCGGCCTCAGCTTTTTTTGGCTCGGGTATCTATCCAGCCGGCGATGGTCGATTTCGGCAGCGGGAAATAGCCGTTGACGATTTCCGCCGGTCTGGCATCTGGGTCGGCCTCCAGTCGCACGTGCCATGGGCCGATGCGGTCAACGCACAGGCAGTCATCGATGGCCAGCAGGTCATCCTTGTGGACCAGTTCGTGGCCCTGGAGCAGGCTGGCCTTGGCCCGTTCCTTGACCTCGGCCTTGCCGGCCCCGGCCAGAAAGGCGTAGGCGTGGCGTTCGGCGAACTCGCCAGTGCGATAGCCGCCGATATTGATAAACCACAGCCGCTGGTCGCCCGAATCGGGCTGCCGGTCCAGGCGAACCCGGTAGCCTTCAATCCGGTCCAGCCGGGTCCAGGCATCGACATGAAGCCCCTTGGGCTCGCCAAACCAGGCATCCAGCAGTTGTTCATGCAGCGACTCCAGCCCGTCACCGGCGGCAAACACCACATCATGCAACTCCACGTTGCACCTGGCAGCCCGGCCACCCAGCAGCACGGCGTAAAGCGCAGGCTCGACCAACTTGTCATTCATCTCAACTTCTCC
>RECK01000001.1 GCA_007694055.1 Wenzhouxiangella sp. | reverse complement strand
AACTACCCGGCCTTCGCCTGGCACCCGGACGGGCAGTCCATCGTGATCTGGTCAGCCGGCGGTTTTCATCGCATCGGCATGGACGGTTCCCATGCCGAGATCCCGGTGCGGGTCCAGGCCGACAAGCAGATCCACCCGGCCTTGCAGCGCGAAGTGGAAGTCTCGCCCGATCGCTTTCCGGTTCGCATGGCACGCTGGACCCAGCAGAGCCCGGATGGTCGCCTGGCCATCTACCAGGCCCTGGGCTACCTGTGGCTGCATGACCTGGAGCGCGGCGAGCACCGCCGCCTGACCAGCCAGACTGATCACTGGGAGTTCTACCCGGCCTTCTCGCCCGACTCGCGCTCGGTGGTCTATGTGACTTTCGATGACGAGGCGCTGGGCAGTGTCCGCATTCATCCCGTCGGCCGCGGCCGCGGTCGGGTCCTGACCACCGAACCGGGCTACTACCTGGAACCGTCATTTTCTCCGAACGGTCGCCAGGTCGTGTTCCGCAGAACCTCGGGCGGGTTCCTGACATCACCGGCCTGGTCAGAGCGGACCGGGCTTTACCGGGTGGCCGCCGACGGCGGCGAGCCGGTGCGCTTTCATGATTCAGGCAGCAACCCGCAGTTTTCCAGTGACGGCCAGCGCGTCCTCTACAGTGTGCGGGTCGACGGGTCCAAGCTGGCCCTGGACAGCGTCAACCTGGACGGCTTCGATCATCGACGCCACCTGATTGGCGACTGGATCACCGAGTACCGGGTCTCGCCCGATGGTCGCTGGGTCGCTTTCGCCGAGCACTACAACGCCTATCTCGCCCCGTTCTTCGCCGCCGGGAAGCCGGTCACGTTGGGCGCCGGCAGCCGCGCCTTTCCGGTTCGACAGGTCTCGGCGCGTGCCGGCGAGCACCTGCACTTTTCCGGCGACAGTCGCAGCCTTGCCTGGTCGCACGGGGCCACGCTCTACACCCGAGCCCTGAGCGATGTGTTCGCCTTCCTCGACGGTGCCCCGGAGGAACTGCCGGAGCCGGCCACCGAAGGCCTGAACCTGTCGATTGAAGTGGACAGCGATCGCCACGATGGCCGCATCGCGCTGACCGGTGGTCGCATCGTCACCATGCGCAATGCCGCAGAGGAAATCGAAGTGATCGAGGATGGGGTGATCCTCGTCGAAGGGCATCGCATCACCGCCGTAGGAACGCGCGGTGAAATCGAGGTTCCGAGCGGATTCCAGACCTTCGAGCTTGACGGCAAGACCGTGCTCCCGGGCCTGTTCGATGCCCATGCCCATGGGCCGATGAGCAATCAGCAGCTGCAGCCGAGGCAGAACTGGGCCCAGATTGCCAACCTGGCCTTTGGGGTGACCACGATCCATGATCCGTCCAACGACAATGCCGGTATCTTCTCCATGGCCGAGCTGCAGCGTGCCGGAGACGTGCTGGCGCCGCGCATCTATTCCACCGGCCGGATCCTGTACGGTGCCATCTTCCCCGGCGTTACCGCCCGAATCGATGGCTACGATGACGCCGAGTTCCATGTCCGGCGACAAAAGGAACTCGGTGCGATTTCGGTCAAGAGCTACAACTACCTGCGCCGTGACCAGCGCCAGCAGGTACTGGAAGCCGGGCGCAAGCTCGACATCATGGTCGTACCCGAAGGCGGCATGCGCTTCGAGCAGAACATGAGCCAGATCGTCGATGGCCACACCGGCATCGAGCACAGTCTGTCCATTCATCGTGCCTACGATGACCTCAAGCAGCTGTGGGGCCAGACCGACGTGGTCTGGTCGCCGACCTTTGGCGTGGCCTACGGCGGCATGATGGGCGAGGAGTACTGGTACGACCGCACCGAGGTGTGGAAAAACGAGCGCCTGCTCAACTTCGTTCCGAGATCCGTCGTCTACCCACGCTCGATCCGCCGGCCGACCGCACCCGATGAGCTCTACAACCACATCGCCGTGGCCGAAATGACCAAGCAGATGAACGAGCTGGGCGTACCGGTGGTCATCGGTGCCCACGGCCAGCTTGCCGGCCTGGCCGCGCACTGGGAGATGTGGATGATGGAGCAGGGCGGCTTCACCCCCTTCGAAGCGCTGCGTGGCGCGACCATCGACGGGGCGCGCTACTTCGGCATGGACGCCGACCTGGGTTCGATCGAAGTCGGCAAGCTGGCCGACCTGTTCGTGATCGATGGCGATGTCCTTGAGGATATCCGGGTCAGCCAGAACGTCACCCACACCATGCTCAACGGCCGTCTCTACGATGCCTCTAACATGAACCAGCTGGCGCCAGAGCAGGTCGAGCGCAAACCCTTCTTCTTCGAGAAGGAAGGCGGCGACGCCTGGCAACCGGCCACCATGCAGTACTTCCACCAGATGGGCCACGACCTGGGCTGGCACTGCCGCCACTGATCGCCGCTTCGGGTTCCTGTGGCGTCGAGTGCTCCGGGTGAAAATGACAAAAAACCGGTAATCACCGAAGACACCGAAAAAACCCCTCAAGAGGTTTCGGTGTCTTCGGTGCTTTCGGTCACTACCGCGTTTTCGCAAATGGGGCGGTTAC
>RECK01000145.1 GCA_007694055.1 Wenzhouxiangella sp. | reverse complement strand
ATGCGCCACCCAGGCGGGTGTCACCCTCGACATCGAACGCAGCCTGCGGACTGTTGGTGTTGATTCCCACGCCGCCAGCAGCCTGGACCAGGAACTGACGCTCGGCACTGGTTTCCAGAAACTCGGTAGGTCCGTCAAAGCTCGAAAACACGAAGCTGAAGTCGTGCGTTGCTCTTGCCCTTTGGCCCAGAGCAACGCTGTAGTTGCCTGCTGCACTTGAGAACCGACCCGCCGCCAAAAAGCTGTTGTTACCTTCAACAAGGCTATTACGCCCACCGAGCACTGCGCTGCGCTCGCCGGATACGGTGTTGTTTTGTCCACCGCCAAGGAAGCTGATGCTTCCAAGTGCTTCGCTGCTGCGAGCACCAACGACCGCGGCGTCGTTCGCGTTGACCTGATTCTGCCATCCGCCGCCGATGAAACCTCCAAAACCGTTCTCGCCAATTTCGTTGTCATGCCCAGCAACGATTCCGCTGCGGCTGGCATCGATCTGGCCACCCTGCCCGCCGCCGATGAAGGCATTGAAGGCACCGCTCCGGTTTTGAGCGCCGCCGGCGATCACCCCCCGCTGAGCGGCACTTTCGACAAGATTTTCCGAGCCCCCGATCGTCGCTCCGTTGATACCCTCGACCGTGTTTTGCCTCCCGCCACCGATAAAGCTGCGCCCGGCGACAGCGTGGTTGTCCGTGCCGGAAACAAACGCGTGGTGCCCCTCGGCAATGTTTGGCAATGCGTTGGTACCGCCAATCGCCATGCTGTTGTCACCCGTGACCTGGTTGGCTGCAGCACCGAAACTGCCGGCGCCGGCGACCTGCAGCCTGACCGTCGGGTTGGCCGTTCCGAGGCCAACGTTGCCCTGCGTGAATACAGCGTTACCGCCGTCGAGCTCAAATGGTGAGGCGCCTTCCGAACCCTGCGGTCCTTGCGGGCCCTCTGGACCTTCCGGGCCCTCTGGACCTTCCGGGCCCTCCGGGCCTTCCGGGCCTTCCGGGCCTTCCGGGCCTTCCGGGCCTTCCGGGCCTTCCGGGCCCTCTGGACCTTCCGGACCTTCCGGACCTTCCGGGCCTTCCGGACCGGCGGGCGTCATCGCGAACTGGGCCATGGGGGCGGCGGTAATCGGCTGGCGCGGCGTCAGCGCGGCTCCTTCGACCATCACCTCCAGGTACAGGCTGGACCCGTCAAAGACCTCACCAAAATCCAGCTCGACCTGGAACAGACCGTCGCTGACCGGCACGTTGGACTCGCTGACCAGCGGCCCCACCGTGCTGCCTCCGGTCAGGCTGTCGTGGAGGCGAAATGACATGTCGACACTACCGGTATAGGGACCAGACTCATCCTGAAGCTGGCCTTGGTAGGTAATGGGTGCAGCCGTCACCGCCGTGCTCAGCCACAGTATTGGCAGCAGGATCAGCAAGTTGCGCATGGTGGAAATCTCCCTGTCAGGTTTTCGTGCAATCCGTGCCGGTCTGGAGAGGAACTGAAATCAACCCGGACCGGTGCTACCCTCAATAACGCGACTAGCAAAGAACCGCGACACGCAAGTAGGGACAACGTCATGACCAAGGGATCCAACACCCTCACCCCAATGCGCCGGCGCGCCGTCGACCGGCTGCTGATTGACTATCTCGAGCTGCCCGAGCGCGAACAGCCAGCCTGGCTGGCTCGGACCCGGCAGCGCCTGCCGCGCCTGGGTCGCTGGCTGGTGCAGTTGGTCGACGACAGCCATACCGTCACCCTGCTTGATGAATCGGTGCGAAGGCTGGCCGGCCAGTCCGTGGACCGGATGGAGATCAACGCCGCGCGCCTGACCGAAGGTGACCGGCTGGGCCCCTGGCAGGTCATTGAAGAAATCGGCGAGGGTGGCATGGGCCGGGTTTACCGCGGCCAGCGCGCCGACGGGGCCTTTGAAATGGATGTCGCGATCAAGCAGATTGGCCGGCGTCGGCGCGGCCTGGCCGAGCTCTTGCAGCGCGAGTGCCGTTTACTGGCAAAACTGGATCACCCTTCCGTCACCCGCTTGATCGACGCCGGACTCGACGACCGGGCAGGACCGTTCCTGGTCATGGAGTGGATCGAGGGCACCGATCTGGACGACTGGCTCAACTCGGAGCAGCCCGATCTCGCATTCCGACTCGATCGCTTCGAACATATTCTGGAAGCGGTTGAACATGCGCATCAGCGCTTGATCGTCCACGGCGACATCAAGCCTGGCAATATCCGGATCGCCACCAACGGCGCCGTCAAACTGATGGATTTCGGCATTGCCCGCTTGCAGGAATCAAGCGGCGAGGACGATGCCCAGATGCGCGCGCTGACCCCCTCTTTTGCCGCTCCGGAGCAGCTGTCAGGCGAGCCGATCAACGTGCGCTCCGACGTCTACTCGCTGGGCATGCTGCTGTACTGGTTGCTGACCGGCGAAACGCCGGGCCATGGCAAGGCGGGAATTGGCGAGCGACTACGCCATTTATCCCGTCGTCGCCGCCGCGAAGTCATCGCAATCTTCGAACGCGCTTGTCACGTTGAACCCGAGCAACGCTATGCCTCGGTCTCGGCCATGCTTGCCGACATTCGACACCTGCGCTCCGGCAAACCCATTTCGGCCATGCCGGCCACGCGCCGCTACCGGCTGCGCTGCATGGTCAGCCGGAACCCGATCGCTACCGGCCTGGGGACCTTGCTGGCCCTGTCTCTTGTGGTGGGAACCGGAGCGCTGATCTTGCAGGCTGAACAAACCCGCCTGGCGGCCGAGCAGGCAATCAGCGAAGGTCAGCGAGCCATGGCCGTGCGCGACTTTCTCGTCGAGATGTTGTCGGAAGCCGACCCGCATCTGACCCCAGGGGAGCCTCCGACAGTTCGCGACGTGCTGCGACGCAGCGGCGACAGGGTCAGCGAGCGCTTCGTCAATCAGCCCGACATTGCATTCGAGTTGCTTTCGGTCATTGGTGCCGCGCATCAGGGCCTTGGAGACTCTGCTTCGGCGCGACCTTTTTTCCGGTCGGCGCTGGAGACGCTGCGCGCCGAGCCCGCCATTGCCCGCGAGCCGCTGGACCTGGCCAGAGCAACTTACATGCTGGCGACCGTGCTCGAGTCCTCGGACGAGCGCAGGCAACTGCTGGAGCAGACTCTAGCCGAACTGAAACGCCACGACCAGCAAGACCCCATGCTTGAATCAGGTGTATTGCAGAGGCTCGCTCACGATGCCTTCTCGCGGCAAGACAATGAAGCGGCCGCACAGCAGGCTCTCGCTGCTGAAGCACTGGCCTGTACTGACGAAGTCATTGCCGAAGATCCAGATCCTTGCATTGCCGTGCTCAGCGACCTGTTTTTCTACCTAAGTGGCGCCGGTCAACCCGACCGGGCCCTGAATGCGGCACGCCGCAGTTACGAGCTGGCCAGTGAGCACTTCGGCGACCAGGCTCATCCGAGCCTGGTCAGCTCCGGGATCAGCTACGCCAATGCGTTGATCGACCATCGCCGCCCGTCCGAAGCCATCGCGCTAGCCGAAGAGCTACTGGAAATTCTCGCGATCTACAGCGACGAACAATCACCCGTCGAAGCCTTCATCCACTTTCCGCTCGCCCGAGCGCACTCGTCCCGGGGTTCGGACCACGTGGCGGTCGAGAAATGGTCTCGCGCTCTGGACCTGATGCTGGAACGACTACCCGACGGGCTGGGCATTCCGGTCCAACTCAATTTCCTGGTCAGCCGCCTGCTTGAACTGGGGCAGGTTGACCAGGCACGGGCAGCCTACGAGACTTATTTCCCGGTAACATGGGACAACACGCCGGATCATGCGCTCTGGTTTCGACGGCTCAACGAGCTGCTCATGGAGGAACTGACCAACGGGGTTCCCGACCACCGCTGGCGTCATGAGCTCAAGGAATTCCAGGAGAACTCAGCCCATCAAGTGACCCACATACTGCGCTTTGCCTTCAGCGCCGCGCTGGACCGGGGCGACCTGGCGTCGGCCCAGGGCTGGAAGCAGACGGCCATCGATGCCGATGTGGAGGCGGGCGGCCCCGGCGTCTGGGAAACGCTGCGCGCCCGTTATCGATTGCAGCGCGGGGAGCTTGACGATGCCCGCCTCTGGCTGGCCCAGGCCGCCGAGGCTTTCAAGCAACTCAACGAAACCACCGGCCCCAGGCTATCAAGTTTACGGGCGGTCGAGGCCGAGCTCCTTTGTCGCAGTGGGCAGCTGGAGCCTGGAATCGAGCACCTGCAGGCCGCCCTGAATTACTGGTTGAACGAAGCCAGGCTTGCTGAGCAGATCGAAAGCGTCAATCGGCTGGCACCCAGTTGCCCGGCGACGAATTGAGGCGAGGACCGGGCCTCCCTTCTGCCGGCTCTGGCAGGGAGCACGTCACCGCAGAATGGAAGTCAGTGCGCACGGCCATTCAGTACGAGCCCATGAAGCGGCTGCGGAAGATCCGGTCGATGGCCTGGTCGACCACGCTGACATTGGCCTCGACATCGTCTTTTCCTACAACGACGGTCATGCTGCCCGCCGAGCGCTGAGGGCCTGCCGCGTTCGCTGGGCCCACACTGCCCGGGACGGCAAAGTAGGCCGGCGAGACCAGGGGTTCAATCGAGTAGGTACCGGGGGCCAGGGCGGTTGTCTGGTAGGCGCCGGTAAAGAAATCCAGGGCGTAGCGGCCGACCAGCGTACCGGCATCGTTGTAAAGCGCGACCTGGCCGCGGTTGATGGGGGCACCGGTGAATTGATCGAAGATACGGCCGCGGATGACCGGACCTTCGGTTACTCGGAACTCGATGTCCTCGATATCAGTCGTTCCGTCCAGGACCAGGGGCGTGGCATCGGCCGGGTCGCACAGCAGCTCCGAGCAGTCCTCGTTGCTGCCATGAATGCGGTCGAAATACGGCAGCTGACGGGGATTGGCCCCGGGCCCGGATCGCGAAGACATGCTGGTGCGCAGGAAATAGCTGCCGGCCGGGAAGGCGCCGAAGAAGAACTCGCCCTCGGCATTGGTCCGTGTTACGGCCAGCCGCTGACCTGCAGCGTCAATCAGCTTGATGTTGGCTCCACCAATCGGCTCGCTGCTGTCATCGTCAAGCAGCGTGCCGCTGATATTCGAGCCACGCTCGATCAAGATGGTGACGCTCGTGATCTCTCCAGCCGCAAAGCTGACCGTCTGTGCAGCGCCCAGGTCGCAGCCCTGGCCGGCGCAGGCGACATCGGGAAACGCGGCATCGGCGTAGCCCGGCAAGGTTGCCAGGTCAGTCCTTGAAGCGTTGTACCCGATTCCTTCGCCAAACCAGCTCATGTAGGTTCGAACATAATACTCGCCCGGCGGTACGGCTGCGGTCGGCGGGATGATGACCTGGTCACCAACGATCTCGATCGGACCGCCGCCTACCACCGTGCCATCGGCTGAGATGATGTTCATGGTTGTCACGCCCGGATTGGTGCTCATATCGAATTCCGGGGGCTGGCCGGTAGCCGCATCGATCAGCTCTCCCTGGAGCTGCCCGCCTTCGGACAAGGTGATGTCCACACCCGTCAGGCTGCCGCCCTGGGGCACCGACAAGGGCGGGCCGCTGGCGCGGTCGCAGCCGGCAAACGGACAGGGCAAGCCATTGTGCAACTGCCGGACCAGCGGTCCACTGCCTGCCGGTGGACCAAGCTCCAGGTAATAGCTGCCGCCGCCAAGCTGGTCCAGCGACCATTCAGGCTGGCCCGGCCAGAGAATATTGGTTTCGAGGATAAGGCCCGACCCATCGACTACGCGCACGATGCGTAAATCGTCGGCGGGCAACAACGATCCCGAGATCGAGGCACCCGGTCGCAGCGTGAAATCGATGCCAGAGGTCACTTCACCGACCGTCACGGCAACGGTGTCGGTACCCAGGATCGGGCAGACCCCTCTCTGGCAATCAAGGTTGTCCCAGGCCCGGGCCACGTAATTGCCGCTGGAAAAAGCCTCGGCGATCAAATGATAGTCACCGGCCGGCAGGGCCAGCGGCAGCTCCCAGTGGCCATCTGCATCGGTCAAAGTGCCGAAATAAAGCGGTGAAAACTCCAGACCTTCAGTGCTGGAGTACACCCTCACGCCTGCTCCTTCCAGCCCATCCGAAGTATCGGCGGCCGTCACGCTGCCGGCAATGCGGCCGCCGAGGACCAGCTCGATATCGTGATCGACCAATTCATCGCCCGGCTCCAGGGTGAAATGACCGTCCCCGCCCCCACACGAGAAATAACAAAGCACTTCAGGCTCGCCGCCGAAGCGAGCCGGGGCATGGTCGGATCCGGCTGCTTCAAGAACGATCTGGACTTCGCCGAGGCCGTTCATTGGCACCGTCAGCTGGTAGGCGCCGCTGGCATCGGTTGTTGTGGTGTACAAATCAAAGCGGTTGCGGGCTGCGACCACCAGCGCATTCTCGATCGGCGCCCCGGAACCGGCCTCGGTGACGACCCCCGAAATGGTGGCCTCCTGGCCGCTGGCAATGGCCGGCAGCAGGGTGGCGAGTGCGGCGAGAGCCACTGCGCCTGGGGCGCGAAACCGAACCAAAATTTCTCTGATTATCTCCATCAACGTTCTCCCTGGCAGGTCCGGAAGACCCAAGTGATGCCCCGGAACCTGAAATCACCAGGCCACGGTGCTAGTCTTTACAGCTAACGCAGGTCGCAGAAATCCGCGACACAAGGGTGGATAAGGAAACCGTGAATTCCGAACAGGCAACGCTTACCCCGATGCGCCGGCGCGCCGTCGACCGGCTGCTGATTGACTACCTGGAGCTGCCTGAAAGCGAGCAGCCAGCCTGGCTGGCCCGAACCCGCCGACGCCTGCCGCGCCTGGGGAGCTGGCTGGTGCAGTTGATCGACGACAGTCATACCGTGACCCTGCTCGATGAATCGGTGCGAAGGTTGGCCGGCCAGTCCGTGGACCGGATGGAAATCAGCGTCACACGCCTGGTCTCCGGAGACCGGCTGGGGCCGTGGAAGGTCATCGAAGAAGTCGGCCAGGGCGGCATGGGCCGGGTTTACCGCGGCCAGCGCGCCGACGGCGCCTTCGAGATGGATGTGGCGATCAAGCAGATTGGCCAGCGCCGCCGCGGCCTGGCCGAGCTATTGCAGCGCGAGTGCCGACTACTGGCCAAGCTGGATCACCCTTCCGTCACCCGCCTGGTCGATGCCGGTCTTGACGACCGGGCCGGGCCGTTTCTGGTCATGGAATGGGTCGAGGGCATGGACCTGGCCGACTGGCTCAAGCAGGAGAAACTCGATCTCGTCCGCCGGCTGGAGTTGTTTGAGCAGATTGCCGAGGCCGTTGCTCATGCCCACCAGCGCCTGATCGTTCACGGCGACATCAAGCCTGACAATGTCCGCATTCGCGACGACGGCTCGGTCAAGCTGATGGATTTCGGCGTGGCCCGCCTGCTGGATTCCGGCGAAGCAGATCAGGCCGGGCTGCGCGCCCTGACCCCGGCTTTCGCAGCACCGGAACAACGGGCTGGCGACGACATCACCCCGGCCAGCGATGTCTGGGCCCTGGGTGCTTTGCTTGCCTGGCTGCTGACCGGGGCGAGTCCGAGCGAGAAACGGTATACCAACCCTTCGTTGCAGAAGTCCGGCATCGGTCTGCGCAATCAGGAGCTTGCAGCCATCATCGACAAGGCACAGGCTGAAGCCCCCACGGCACGATACAGCAGCATCGACGAATTTCTCGGCGACCTGACCCGCTTGCGCCGACACGAAGCAGTTTCGGTCATGCCTGCCACATCTGCCTACCGTTTCGGCAAATTCGTCCGCCGCAACCCGACCCTGGTCGGCGGGATTGGAGCGACTTTCCTGGCCTTGGGCGTTGGTCTTGTTATCGCTGCCTGGATGTATGTGCAGGCCGAGCATGCCCGCGTGAGCGCTGATATAGCCCGCGAACAAGCCGAAGCCAATGCCCGTGAGACCGAGCAGGTCGCTGATTTCCAGGCCCGGCAAATGGGTGAAATCAACCTACCCGGACTGGCCCTGGATTTGCGCGAACAATTGCTGGACGCGGGCTTCGAACCGCCGTCCGGAGAGAACCACATCGACCTGACTGAACTTTTGCTGGGCCTGATCCAGGATCACCTGCTGTCGGTGACAGTGGCCACAACTGATTCCTACTTCGCCAACCAGCCATTGGTCAAGGTTCGCCTTTTGCAAAGCCTGGCCGGCAGCCAGCGTTCACTGGGGCTTTACGAGCGCGCAGCGCAAACCCTGGACACAGTGGATCGCCTGATCACCGAGCACGCACCCGCCGAACACCCAGTCCGCTTTGCAGCTATCCTTCACCGCGGGCTGCTGGAGGCTGAAACAGGGGAGCTTGAACAGGCACTTGAGCTCATTGGGCTTGCGTTAGACGGCCGTAAGCGAGCCCTGGGACCAAAGCACCCGGATACACTGACTGCCGGCCGCGAACTGGGCCGACAATTCCAGAACCTGGGGCAACACGATAAGGCCGAGAGCCGCTACCGCCAGACCCTGAAGGGACGGTTGGCTGTGCTGGGCGAAGAGCATCCAGAAACGCTGCTTTCGATGCTGGATCTTGGGACCTTGCATCTGATTCGACACGAGCTTGACCAAGCCGAAGAGTGGCTTGTGCAGGCACTCGCGGGTTTTCGTGGCACGCTGGGCACAAACCACCTGCGAACTGCCAACGCGCTGGCCAATCTCGGCGTGGTCTATCGCCGCCAGGGGCGGCTGGAGGAAGCCCGCCAGAAGAACGCGGAAGTACTGGAACTGCACGCCGTCCTGCTCGGCAACAACCATCCGGACACATTGAGGTCCAGAAATAATGTCGGCGTAATTCACCAGGTCCAGGGCGACTACGCTGTCGCAGCGCAGCACTACCGAACAGCTCTTCAGGGTTACCGACAACTTTATGGCGAGCGTCACCCCGAAACGCTCAATGCGCGTTCCAATGTGGGCACGGCTCTGTATCTGCACGGCGATCATGACGAAGCCCAACACCACCTCGAGCTGGCCACCGAAGGTCGCATTGAATTGCTGGGCGAAGAGCATCCGGCAACCCTGGTGTCGATGGGTGCACTGGTCGGCGTACTTGTTGAACAAGGCAACGGGGAACAGGCACTGGCGCTGGCCGACCATATCTACCAGGTTCGTCTCCAGTTGCTGGGTGAAGCCAACCCGCAGACGCTGATCTCAATGAGTGGCCGGGGATCGGCACTGCGCGTGGCTGGTCAGCTGACTGAAGCACTGGCTGTTACCCGCCAGGCCTTTGAGCTCGCCAGCCAGGTGCTACCCGAGAATCACTGGCGACTGGCCACTCACCAGGCCCATCTGGCCCGGGCGCTCAAGGCCAAGGGGCGCGAGGAGGAGGCCATCGCCGAGTTGCAGCTGGCCCATGAGCTCGCTTCCGGCAGCCTGCGGGATGACCATCCATTCGTCCTTAAGCTGGCCGCTGATCTGGCCAACTGGACGGAGGGTAATCACTGATCGTCAAAAGCCGCATTCGCGCGTGAGTCGCTGAGCCTGACCTCGCCACCGTCGCGCACCCAAACATCGCGCTGCGGGAACGGGATCTCGATACCGGCCTTGCCCAGTTCCTTGTAGATTTTCATGTACAGCTCGTGGGTTACGACGCCGCGCTGGACCGGGTGATCAACCCAGCACAAAAGCTCGAAATCCAGGCTGGAATCGCCAAAGCCTCGCATGCGCACCCGCGGCGTCGGGTCCTTGCACACGGTGTCGTGGTTGGATGCAACGCGCTCCAGCAGCTCAACCACCTCGTCGACATCGGAGCCGTAGGCCACGCCCACCTTGATCCGGATGCGGAACTTGACCCAGCGCCCACCCGACTCGTTGTAAATCTTGGACGTGGCCATCTCCGAGTTGGGCACGGTGATCTCGACATCGTCCCGGGTCAGCAGTCGGGTCGAACGGATGCCGACCTTGGTCACCTCGCCCCGGTCACCGGAATCCAGCACGATGTAGTCGCCCAGCTTGTAGGGCGAGTCGGCGATGATGAAGAACCCGGCAAACAGGTTGGCCAGGGTATCGCGGGCGGCAAAGCCGACGGCAATGCCGATCACACCAGCCGATGCCAGCCAGGCGGTCGGGTTGATGTCCCACACCATCAGCAGCGCATAGGCTGCCGCGCCGATGATCAGGATGGTCATGACCAGGTCGAACAGCGGCAGGGTGCGCTCTTCGACGATTTCGTAGCGGTCACGCACCCGGCTGAGAATCTCCAGGCCAATATGGCTGGCCCGCATCGCCGACTTGATCAGGCGCAGAATCAAAAGGCTCAGCAGGATGCGAATCAGAGTCTGCTCGGCGCGTTCGGACAGCCCGAGGACCTGGATGGCCAGGACCAGGGCGATATAAACGACCATCAGGGCAGCAACGTTGGCGACGATGCGCAACAGTCGAGTCCCCAGGTCCGGACTGGTGCGGCTGATCAGCTTGTTGCCCCAGGTCAGCACCAGGCCGCGGCCGATCACGGCCACGCCAATACCGACCACCATCACGATCAGCGACAGAACGATCGGGTAGGTGGCCAGGAAATCCCAGGTCGGCACCAGGCCTTCTGGCATCCACAGCGGCGCCTCGGCCCGGTAAGGAGCTTCGGCCAATGGCTCTGCTGCACTGTCACTCATGTCGATGAACAATCCTGATTGCGTTGAGTGGCTTCCGGCTGCGCCTGGGGGCCGATATGCGACTGGCCGCGCGCGCGGGCCAGGCCGATCTGGCGCACCCGCTCACGCAGGCCGGCCAGACGACCGGCATCGAAATGTTGACCGCACAGGCCACAATCCCGCTGCACACCGATCGGGGGCATGCCATCGGCACCCAGGCCTTCGGCGGGCCGGCTGCAAGCCGCGCAGATCAGGCGACCGGTGGGCTTCAGGTCATGGTCGACGGCTATCCGGTCGTCAAACACGTAGCACTCGCCCTGCCAAAGTGACTCCTGGGCCGGAATCTCGCGCAAGTAGTTGAGAATCCCGCCCTCGAGCTGAAACACCTGGTCATAACCGTTGGCCAGCAACCAGGCACTGGCCTTTTCGCAGCGCACGCCGCCGGTACAGAACATGGCCACCGGGCGATCGGCCTCGAGGTGATTCAAGGCCCAGTCACGAAAGTCGGTAAAGGCGTCGATATCCGGGTCCACCGCGCCTTTGAAGCTGCCGATCTCGTACTCGTAATGATTGCGGGTATCGACCAGCTGCACGTCTTCACGCTGCAGCAGGGCGTGCCAGTCCTGCGGCGCCAGAGCCTGACCGGTTGCCGCCTGGCCCGGTCGCAGCGCGGGGTCGAAAGTGATGATTTCCGGGCGAATACGGACCTTCAGACGCAGAAAGGGCACCGACTCCACCGCATCCCGGTTGGTGACCAGCCGGTCGATTCCGTGCTCCCGGGCCAGGCAAGCGACCCAGGCGTCCAGCGCCTCGCCACGGCCGCCGAGGCTGAAATTGATGCCTTCCGCGGCCACCAACACGGTACCCACCAGGCCCAGCTCGCCGGCCCTGACCTTGAGCCGCTCGCGCAGCAAGGGCAGTCGATCGAGTTCAGTGAAAGAGTAGGCGCTCAGGAGCTCGGGCATGAGGCAATCGGCCGGTTGGAAACGCTCTTATTCTAGCGCCACTGATCAAAAGGCAACAGCTGCTTGCCGCAAGGCGATCATTCGCGCTACAATTGACGGGATTTGCCGGCTCGATTGGCTGGCATTGATAAACGACACACGCTGATCGTCACAGGTTGCGGGGTTGCCGGATTCGAAAGAACCCGGTTCGCAGACTTGGGATCGGCGGAGGCTTAAACCCCGGATACAGCACTGGACGCACCGACCCGGATCGCGATTCGCACGGGCGGCATGGGCGTTCCAACTGTGTCCAATTTGCCAAAAGGTAACAGACATGCCCAACGTCACCATGCGCCAGATGCTCGAAGCCGGCGTGCATTTCGGTCATCAGACCCGCTACTGGAACCCCAAGATGGAGCCGTTCATTTTCGGCGCCCGCGGGAAGATCCACATCATCAACCTGGAAGAAACCCTGCCCCTGCTCAAGGAGTCGCTGGACTTCCTGAGCCGCCTGGCCAGCCGTCGCGGCACCGTCATGTTCGTCGGCACCAAGCGTGCAGCCGGGCAGTCGATCGCCGAAGAAGCCGCCCGCTGCGGCAGCCCCTACGTCTCCCATCGCTGGCTCGGCGGCATGCTGACCAACTTCCGCACCGTGCGCCAGTCGATCAACCGGCTCAAGGAACTCGAGCAAATGGAAAGCGACGGCAGCTTCCAGCGCCTGGTCAAGAAGGAAGTCCTTCAGCTGACCCGTGAGCGCGACAAGCTCGAGCGCAGCCTTGGCGGCATCAAGGACATGAACGCCCTGCCCGATGCCCTGTTCGTGATTGATGTTGGCCATGAATCGATTGCCGTGGCCGAGGCTCGCAAGCTCAAGATTCCGGTTGTGGCGGTCGTTGACACCAACCACTCGCCGGTAGGCATCGATTACGTCATTCCGGGTAACGACGACGCTATCCGTTCGATCCGGCTTTACGCTCAGCTGGCTGCGGACGCCATCCTCGAAGGCCGCGCCTCAACGCCGATGGCCGGCGGAAACGACGATGAATTCGTCGAACTCGACGCTGACGGCAACCCGATTGAAGCCAGCACGGAAGCTCGCAAGAACGCGCCGGCAAAGAAGAAAGCGCCGTCGCGGGTAACCAAGAAAACAGCCGTCAAGAAGCCGGCCGAAGTCGCTGAAGCAAGCACCGACGCTGCTGCCGAGACCGAG
>RECK01000002.1 GCA_007694055.1 Wenzhouxiangella sp. | reverse complement strand
GGCGAATCCGCTTTTCCGTTTTTCGCCCCAACAACTGGAACTGGCTGAGGGCCTGAACCACCAGCACCCAGAGTGCGATCAATCCGACCATTCCTATCACCGTGGTTACCGAAATCCCGAGCGCCTTGACCGGAACACTGAACAGCTCCTGACCCAGCATGATCAGGAGCAGATAGGACCCACCAATAAAGGCAATGACCGTAATCGGCAGCAGCACGAGCACACTTTCAAGTGCAAAAATGATCCGATGCGTTGTAATGGATAGCTTCAAGGAGTTACTTCGCTCGTTCATTTTGGACCATGCACCGAGGGTACCCCAGGAATGCAACGTAGCCGGATCCGATAGCGGGCTCGGGGCCAATCAACGGCGCAGGGTTTCGATTCGCTGCAGGCGACCGTTGATGAATTCCAGCTCGCGGGCGTGGTGGCGCGGGCCGAAGTCGTAGGTCCAGCGCTCACGGCGCTCGCCCGAGGCATACGGGCCGGCGTAGCTGTAGGGGCCCGGCGGTGACAAGTCGTAGCGGTGGTCGGGCTCGCCGCATCGGGCGTAGATCTCGGCCAGGGTGTGGCCGGCGTTTTCCAGTTCGTGAAAGCTGCAGCGACGCGAGCCGGGCCTGAAGCGAACGCCGTAGCCCAGGGTCTCGGTGCGGGCCAGGCGACCGTTGGAAAACACCAGTCTGCGCATCAGGCGATTCTGGCCAAAATTCAGGGTCCAGATCTCGATCCGCTCCCAGCCGATCGGCCGCCCGTCGCGGTCACGGTACTGTGGCACTTCGTAATGCTCGCGCCAGAACGGCTCGGGGCAGGCGCGCCCGACCTGGTAGATGGGGTCACCGACATGAACCAGGCGGCCATTGCAATGCAGACTGCGCGCCTCGGCACTGGCCGACACGCCCAGCGCAATAATCAGCAGCAACAGCGTATGAATCCGGATCATGCACCCACTTTAATCGAAAAACTTGAATCCCTTCTGAACGGCAGGGGGCCTCAATGATCTCGAGGGCCAGTTCACCCTCGCCCCGGACGGATCAGAACGAGGAACCGGGCTGGGTGAGGAATTCGAGTTCTTCGGCGCTCGATTCGCGCCCCAGAATGGCGTTGCGATGCGGGTAGCGCCCGAAACGGTCAATGATGGCCTTGTGCCGGCGTTCGAAGTCGAGGTTGAATTCCAGCCCGGGTGCGGAATACAGATCCAGAGCCTGTTCGTGGATCAGGCGCGATTCACTGTGCATGTAGGGCAGGTAGAGCATGCTGCGCTCGACCGGCTGCAGGGTCCGAAACCAGAAATCAAGCACTTCATTCTGAGTCATCTCTCTTCGACCAGCTCGAAGGTCAACCCGGCGTGTTTGACCAGGCGGGCTTCGAGGCGCTCGCCCAGCGCGGTTGACGGGGTCCAGAAACCACCGGCCACTGCATCTCGGGGCAGGTCGGTGGCCAGGGTAAAGGCGGCCTCGCCCAGCATCTTGGCGGTCGAGCCATAGCCTGGATCGCGATCACCGGTCACCCGGGCGCGCAGGCGCTTTCCGTCGGCCGTGCGGCCGTCGAAAAGCAGGCGGAAGAAGCCTTTTTCGCGCTGCTCGGCCGAGGGCCCTTCGCCCGGCTTGGGCAGAATCCGACTGGCCATCAGGCGCCGGGTCGGTTTGAGACTCGCCCCCACGGCGAAACCGCCCAGGGCCAGTGACCAGCCCCAGGCGCGGCGACGGCCACCAAAGCCACGACCGGTCATCATGGCCTCGTCGTAGTGAAAGTCGCTACCCCAGGGATGCCCCTGCAGGGCATGGCTGCGGTGGACGATGCGGGTGTTGATCGCGGCCATGACGAACGGTGACAGCCAGCTGTCCAGGCCATCATCGTATTCCGGACCCTTGACGTAGGGCTGGCGTACCCCTTCGCGCGCGCCTTCGGGACAAAGCGCGTAGGGGTTCTTGGCCACCCGGGCCACTTCCGGGTTTTCGCGGGTTTCCTCGATGATGTTGATCATGCTGGCCGCGGTGCCGCCGCTCATGGTGCCGCGCATGCGCTCCACGCCCATGCGGATCTTGGTCAGCGGCTGACCCAGTTGTTCGACCGCCGCACGCTGCAGAAAGGCCACGCCCAGGTCGGACGGGATGGAGTCGAAACCGCAGCAGTGCACCAGGCGCGCGCCGCTTTCGCGGGCGGCCGCCTCGTGGGCGTCCAGCATGCGCCGCATCCACGGCACCTCGCCGGTCAGGTCGCAGTAGTCCGTACCGCTGGCCGCACAGGCGGCAACCAGGTCCGAGCCATGCAGGGCGTAGGGACCTACCGTGGAACAAATGGCGGCCGTGCGCGCACAAAGCGCATCCAGCGAGGCCCGGTCGTGGCTGTCGGCCGTCAGCACGGGCAGGGATTCGGCCGCCGAACCCAGCTCGCTGCGCACGGCCTTGAGCTTGTCTTCGTTGCGCCCGGCCAGGGCCCAGCGCAGATCGCCATCGGCACCGTGCCGGGACAACAGGTATTCAGCCAGCAGGCGGCCGGTAAAACCGGTGGCACCGAGCAGGACGAGATCGAATTCGGGTTTGGCGGAAGATGTCAT